>NZ_PDYS01000002.1:0-388042 GCF_002743155.1 Sporosarcina sp. P1 | reverse complement strand
CGTGCTTGTTCTTTTAAGGTAAACAATCGTTCAGTCACATTCATCCGCTCCCACATCTTTTTATTCATTATAAACAAAAGTACCCTATAGGATAGACTTTTTTCAAAGTGTCTATCTTATAGGGTACATTTTATGCAGGCCCGGATTTTATATTTTTTCTTAGCGTTCTGAACGAGCGCTACTGTTGCGTCGTGATGCGCCATCTCTTCTTGCACCATCGCGTGGTCCACTACTACGTCTAGTTGATCCGCCAGCTGATGAACCGCCACCACTTCTGCCGCGTCCGCCTTGTGAACGTCCACCGCCGCTGCGATTGCCGCCTTTATAGCCACCAGAACGTGATGAAGATGGTCTGCGTGAAGGTAATGGACGCTCTTCTGAAATACTTACAGGTGTCTCATCAACACTTTTAGTCAATGACTTAAGTGCTGCCGCCACAATTTCTTTTGCATCATGTTTCTCAAGCAATTGTGCTGCTAATCCAGCATAATCCTCTGAATTATTCTGTTCAATTATTTCTACCAAGGAATCCACTGCATTTTTCTTCTGTTCAAGCAATGCCTCATCAGAAGTCGGTGGACGTAATGGAGTCATACGCTTCTTAGTCGTTTCCTCAACGATACGAAGGTAACCCATTTCACGTGGTGTTACGAATGTAACAGCCACTCCGCTTTTACCAGCACGGCCAGTACGACCGATACGGTGAACATAGCTCTCTGGATCTTGTGGAATGTCGAAGTTGTAAACGTGTGTTACGCCTGAGATATCCAATCCACGTGCAGCTACGTCTGTTGCTACAAGTACATCAATTTTATTGTCTTTGAACTGACGCAAAACTGACATACGTTTTGCTTGTGTCAAGTCACCGTGGATTCCTTCAGCAATATAGCCACGGATACTTAGTGCATGAGCCAACTCATCTACCCGGCGCTTCGTGCGTCCGAATACGATAGCCAATTCAGGCTGTTGAACATTCAACAATCTTGATAATACATCAAACTTCTCACGTTCGTGAGACTTTACGAAGAACTGTTCAATGTTCTCAACAGTCATTTCTTTTGATTTGATTTTTACTACTTCTGGGTTTTTCATGAAAGTTTCTGCAATCTTACGAATCGGAGCAGGCATAGTCGCTGAGAATAGCAACGTCTGACGCTCAGCCGGTACGCTTGCAAGAATTGTGTTGATATCTTCGATGAATCCCATGTTCAACATTTCATCCGCTTCATCCAAAACAAGTGTTTGAACATTATCAAGCTTCAATGTTTTACGGTTAATATGATCCAAAATACGTCCCGGTGTACCGACTACGATATTTGGATTATTACGAAGGGCACGGATTTGACGTCCGATTTCTTGTCCGCCATAAACGGAAAGAACTTTCGCACGGCTACCGTAGCCGACTTTATAAATTTCTTCTGATACTTGGATTGCCAATTCACGAGTTGGTGCGATGACCAACGCTTGAACTGCAGTACTCTTCGGATCCAACTTTTCAATGATTGGAATACCGAATGCTGCTGTTTTACCAGTACCTGTTTGTGCTTGCCCGATTACGTCGCGGCCTTCCATACCAAAAGTGATTGTCCCCTCTTGGATTGGTGTTGCCTCTTCAAACCCCATGCGTAGCAAAGCGTTTTGTGTTGCTTCACTAATATTCAATTCTGAAAACTTCGTCAAAATATTCATTCTCCTTTATTTCTTCATTTGACAATTGGTTACATCTGCAAATGAAAGCGCGGCAAATTCGAGCCATGTACTTTGAAAGTTGGGAGCGTTTCCGATATATCCATCTCTGGTTTATAAAAAGAATCTTCTAGAAGGATTCTTGTGGTTGAGAGGGGTCATATCAATTACACCGATCGTAATTGCGTCCAGATTTTTATACAGCACAATGTAAAACCCGTGACATACAAGGAAAGCTCGGTCCTTGCCGAGCGGTGAAAACAGCAAATCATTGCTAGTCTGCCTAATAATCACCGTTTTATTCAAAAAAAAGTACTCTCCGTATAGTATAACGGAAGAGTGCCGTGTAAATGTATCCAATTCCTTTCATCATTCTACCATGGCTTACACAAGACTGCAACGAATCCGCTTAAGTTCCATTAATCAGTCTTTGCCCATGAACTTCAGTACTTTCGCGAACCATACGTGGCGATCTTCGCTATAACAAATATGATGTTTACCATGTTCAGAATAAATCAGATGTTTTTCTTTTGATCCGAGTTGTTCATACAATAACTCGGCCGTGAATGCAGGAACGATACCATCTTGCTTCCCTTGCACGATACAAACAGGTGTTTTGACTTGATAATGATACGGTCGCACTAAGCGAACGACGCGTAAAAACTCTATCGCTACACGAACAGGTGTCTTTGTCAGTTTATAGTTATACAGATGATAAAACGAATCGGGAGGATAATTCTTACGTCTAAAAGGCCTCATCATGATTCTTGCATCTCCCAATAAAATACGCGGACTAATATATTTCGCCGCAGCACTTAATAGGACAAGCTTTTTTATCGGATAGCGTAGCGCCAAGTACATGGCGATCAAGCCGCCCATAGAGAAGCCAACGATTATGACGTCATCCACTTCTTTTTGTAGTTTTCTTAATTCTAATTCCGCAACCATCATCCATGACTTGGCGGTGCCTTTCTGTACGCCAAGATCCATTTCATGTCCCGGTAAAACTGGTACCGCTATTTTCCAATCGGTATAATTCTGTAGAAATCTTTTAAACGGAGCGATTTCAAAAGGACCACCTGTGAATCCGTGAATGATAAGAACGCCTGTCGTCACAACTCTTCCTCTGCGAGCATCTCTATGATACGTTCTAGTTTCATTCCTCTAGACCCTTTGAATAGCACCACTGTCTGATCCGTTAGTTTCGGGCGCAATGCCTCCGCAAGTAATACCATGTCATTCGCGGTCCACATAATATCACCACGGTAATCCTTCAACTGCTCCGATAACCACTTCATACGTGGTCCAAATAGCGCAATCCCATTTACGTTCATTTTATTCAGTTCGTCCGCAAGCTCTTCGTGATAGCGCTGTTCATCGGGACCAAGCTCCAGCATATCCCCAAGGACAAGCCACTTGTTTTGTTTGACGGACGTTTCATCGATAAAACGGAACGCTGCACGCATGGAAGTAGGCGCTGCATTATATGCATCATTAATAAGTAATGAACCATTTTTACCCGCTATAGGTTGCATACGCATATCTGTTAATGTTGTTTCACTTAATGACTCTTCAATTTGTTTTTCTGTCAGACCCAGCTCTTTTGCGATTATAATCGCAGCCAGTGCATTCTTCACTTGATGCGAACCGTAAACAGGAATGGTATACTGCCCCTCATGCTTACCAGTTATAGTAAATGAACTACCTTTATCTGTAGATATAATTTGTTGCGCAATCAAATCATCTTGTTCATAACCGAATGACACACTGCGCAAATTGGACTTTTGATATACTAATCCTTTTAATAACGGTTCGTCACCATCGTAGAGCAACATACCGTTACCCTCTAGACCGTCGATGATTTCAAACTTCGCCTTTGCAATCCCTTCACGAGAGCCCAGATCTTGCATGTGTGCCTCACCAATATTAGTTATGACTGCAAACTGTGGTTTAGCAAGCGTTGATAAGAATGAAATTTCTCCAAAGCCGCTCATCCCCATCTCAAGGATAGCAACTTCTGTATCATCTTCAACAGCTAATAATGTCAGTGGCAAGCCCAGTTCATTATTGAAGTTGCCTTCCGTTTTCTTAACCTTTAGATAAGGTGACAATACCCCTGCAATTAGATCCTTCGTCGACGTTTTGCCATTCGACCCTGTGACTCCGATGACAGTACATGTCAATTCACTTCGGTAGCTACGGGCCATTTGCTGCAAGGCGAGTTCTGCATCCTCGACGAATAGAAGAGGTAGATCTGTCGGTGGATTAGGTTCATCTTTCAGCCAAAGTGCTACGATTGCACCTTGCTCAATTGCTGCCTTGACGTATTGATGGCCATTTACTTGTTCCCCTCTAAAAGGGATGAACAAGTCCCCCGCTTGCACTTTCCGTGAATCGATGCAGACACCTGTCACTTGTTGCTCTGCGATATGCTGTCCTTCCGCCTGAAGCCATTGCTGGATCGTTATTAGATTTCGTTTCACGTTACTTCCTCCACTCAGTCCATTGTATATTGTAGTTGTTGTTTTTCTGTATGACGTTCTACTGCCAGTTCAATTAGCTGATCAATTAATTCTGGATAGGTCAATCCAGACTTCTGCCATAATAATGGGAACATGCTTGTCGGTGTAAAGCCAGGTAATGTATTTACTTCATTGATCAATACTTCGTCGTCTGCCGTAACGAAAAAGTCTGCCCGCACAAGTCCTGAACAGTCTAGAACTTTAAATGCCCGAATTGCCATGTCCTTCATACGCTTAGCAACTGCATCAGGCACTTCAGCCGGAATAGACAACTCCGTGCTTTGGTCTTTATATTTCGCTTCATAGTCATAAAAGTCAGCAACCGGGCGGATTTCTCCTGCTACCGATACGTTAGGATGATCATTACCAAGAACAGCCATTTCAATCTCACGAGCCACAATTCCTTGTTCTACAATGATTTTGCGGTCAAATTTCAATGCTAACTCAATCGCTTTTTCGAGCGACTCGCGATCATCCGCTTTGCTGATGCCCACGCTTGATCCAAGATTGGCTGGTTTGACGAACATTGGGTAGCTAAGTTCTTGTTCCGCTTGATCTAGTAATTGCTCGGCATGTTCTTTCCACGTACTGCGAATGAAGTGGACATATGCAACTTGCGCTAATCCCGCTTGTGCGAATAATTGTTTCATTACGACTTTATCCATACCTGCTGAAGAAGCGAGTACTCCGTTACCCGCGTATGGAATATTCAAGACTTCAAATAATCCCTGTACTGTTCCGTCTTCCCCGTTCGTTCCGTGTAGAAGTGGCAAAATGACGTCGGGCATATCTCCTTGCAAAAAACTTTCAATATGATCGGGCTTTGGTTGTTCACTTCTCAGACGTAATGTCTCAATCTCCGTGACGGGTCCAGTCAATGGTTCCCCTTTAAGCCATTCGCCTTGCATCGTAATATAGATTGGCAATACTTCATATTTACTTAAATCAAGCGCCTCTGTTACTGCCCGCGCTGTAGAAAGTGACACTTCATGCTCCGCGGATTTCCCGCCATATACTAAACCTAACCGTCTTTTCATGTAATCTCCTCACATTCCGTAGTTTTCATTCATACAGTTTACCATGAACGGAGCCAATTCATGAATGAAAAACCAACGTTCTCCATTCTTTTTACTTCACATAGAAACCAATCATTTCACAACTCGTCTATTAATGGGTGTACTTCTTAAAAAGTTTTGCGATATAATAGGTGATTATAGTAATAGAATACTAGCTTAAGAAAAGGTGATTTCATAATTGAAACAATCAAACAGGCTAGGTGAACGATTTGACTGGACACTTGCCTTTATCATTTTACTTTTCGCGATTGTCAGTTTTTTCGTCATCGGATCCGCTCAAACCTCTGAGCAATATACACAGAACTTCGTTTTAAAACAAGTGAGATGGTATATACTCGGTTCATTCATCGTAGCAATGGTCATGTATTTTGAACCTGATCAATATAAAAAGTTCGCTTGGTATTTCTATGGCTTTGGTATTTTCTTGTTGGTTTTTCTGATGTTGGCGCCAGGAGGTCCAGGGCAAATTGCAGAAATGCGCTACAGCGCAAAGCGATGGTTGCATTTACCCGTCATTGGGACGATTCAGCCTGCTGAGTTCATTAAGACATTCTTTATTATCGGGCTTGCCAAGTTGGTCAGCACGCATAACGAACGCTCGTTACACAGGACGTATACGACAGATTTACGATTGCTCGGTAAAATAGCGTTGATGCTGTTCGTTCCATTGGTTCTCATTATGAAACAACCCGATCTAGGAACTGCACTCGTATTCATTTCGATCACTGCCGCCGTCGTCATCGTTTCAGGTATTTCATGGAAGTTACTCGTACCTATCTTTTCATTAGGAGCTGTAGCCGCAGGTGCTGTGCTGTGGATGTCACTCTTCGCACAAGACTTGCTCGATAAGTTCGGGTTTTCACCTTATCAGTTTAAACGTGTCTATTCTTGGTTAGATCCTTACTCTTATCCAACAGATGAAGGGTACAACTTGATTACGGCAATGACCGCAATAGGATCCGGACAACTGACGGGTAAAGGTTTTCTGGAGCGCGTTGTATACATCCCCGAGAATCATACGGACTTTATCTTCAGTGTAATTGGAGAAGAGTACGGTTTTATCGGTGCTTGTTTAGTTATCACACTGTATTTTATTTTAATTTACCATTTAACGAAAGTTGCTCTTTCTTTGCACGATCCGTTCAGCGTATACATTTGCACGGGCGTCATTGCGATGATCGCGTTCCACGTATTCGAAAACATCGGCATGAATATCCAGCTGCTTCCTATTACAGGTATCCCTCTACCGTTTATCAGTTATGGGGGAAGTTCCTTATTCAGTAATATGCTAGCAATCGGCTTGATTTTCAGTATGAAGTTCCATCAGCGAACATATTTATTCGATGCGAATGACAATGACTAACCGTAAATGAATACTCACTCCCTTTCCGAGCAGGCACAAATTGTGTAGACTGTATAGGAAAGGGAGGTTTTTTTATGTCAAGTTTACCAAATTGTCCGAAATGCCAATCCGAATATACATATGAAGATGGGAACCTTCTCGTTTGTCCTGAATGTGCCTACGAGTGGACGCCTGGAACGACGGAAGAATCCGATCAAACAGGGATGCCCGAGATCAAGGACGCCAATGGCAATGTGTTGCAAGATGGAGATTCTGTGACGGTCATTAAAGATTTAAAAGTAAAAGGCAGTTCCAATGCATTGAAAATGGGGACGAAAGTGAAGAGTATTCGCTTAGTAGACGGTGACCATAATATTGATTGTAAGATTGATGGATTTGGCGCTATGCAGCTAAAATCCGAGTTTGTGAAGAAAATTTAAGGCATAAACTAACGCGAAAAGCTCACCCTCCAATATATTAGGGGGTGAGCTTTTCGTATGGTCTCTTATTTAGTTAGCTTGAACGGGTGGTGCTTGTACGGCAGGCGTCAATGCTTGCAACATATCACTTCTGGATTTTGTGAGTTTTGCGGAAACACCAAGCTTCGCCAAATTAGAAATAATTTTCTTGAAATCCATTTCTTTAGCCACTTCTTCCACCTCAACCTTCCTAGTCAGTTATATAGACGTTTGATCGCTCATGAAGTTCTATATTTTCAAAATTTCTTATTGCTCTTATTATACCACGCTAACCACCTTTTAAATCTTTCATTTCTGTTACATTTTCACCTTTTTTGCCAATATTAAACCCTAATATGTAAAAATGGATATTTTGACATACCCCCTATACGTATATTAGAATGAATATATACGAAAGGTGGTGGATATGGAGTGACGTTACTTCCTGAAGAACCTTCTCTAGATGAAGTAGAAAATTCTTGCCGCAAGAGTCATCATCCGGAAGAAATTAAGACGAACTTGACTCATCGTCTTAACCGCATAGAAGGTCAGATACGAGGCATTAAAGGTATGATAGAGCGCGATGTTTATTGTGATGATGTTATTACTCAACTATCCGCTACACAATCTGCTTTAAACAGCGTGGCAAATGTTTTGTTGGACGGACACTTAAAAGGTTGCGTCAAAAATCGATTGGCTGAAGGCGACGAAGAAGTCTTAGACGAACTGGCGAAAACTATAGCTAAATTAATTAGAAAATAGGAGGAATTATAGATGAATACAACTACATTGAACGTAAAAGGTATGACATGTAATCATTGCGTACAAGCAGTAGAAGGTGCATTAACGGAATTATCGGGTGTAGAACGTGCTTTGGTTGATTTAAAAGCGAATAGCGTAACCGTGCAGTTTGACGATTCTCTTGTAACCGTTGAAAAAATGAAAGATGCCATTGAAGATCAAGGTTATGACGTCGAAGCGTGACAAGAAAGGTGACCAGCACTATGAGTGAGCAAAAAAAAGAAATTGCTATAATAGGTATGACGTGTGCCGCTTGTGCTAACCGGATTGAAAAAGGGTTGCAACGAATGGAAGGCGTATCGACGGCTACTGTCAATTTCGCTACGGAAAAAGCGGCTGTTACATTTGATTCCAACCAAATCGGATTAACTGAAGTGGAAGACCGAATTAGAAAGCTAGGTTACGACGTACTGACGGAAGAAATGAACCTCAATATTAGCGGTATGACGTGTGCTGCTTGTTCCGCGCGAATTGAAAAAGTATTGTCTCGAATGTCCGGCATTCGATCCGCCACCGTTAACTTAGCACTTGAAACCGCGCATATAAGCTACGATCCAGCCGCTTTGGAATTGGCAGACATTTTGCAGAAGATCAAAAAAATTGGTTATGAAGCATCACCTCGTACAGAAGAATCAGATCATCAAACAGATTATCGACAGAAAGATATTGATGAAAAAACGCGCAAGCTAATTATTTCTTCAATCCTTTCATTACCACTCTTGTGGACCATGTTTGCACACTTTTCCTTCACTTCTTGGATGTATGTGCCAGCAATTTTCATGAATCCTTATTTCCAGTGGGTATTAGCAACACCTGTTCAGTTTTGGATTGGTGCCACGTTCTATAAAGGTGCTTATGCAGCATTACGTAACGGTGGTGCCAATATGGACGTACTCGTTGTTCTCGGTACATCTGCTGCCTATTTCTATTCGGTCTACCTTGTGTTGACCGGTGACGCACTGAATCATGGCTTATATTTCGAAACAAGCGCAGTTTTAATTACATTGATTTTATTAGGTAAATTATTCGAGGCACGTGCAAAAGGTCGGTCTTCAGATGCAATCAAAAATCTCATGAAGTTGCAACCGCAAGTGGCCATTCTAGAGCGCGACGGCGAAACGGTGGAAATACCCATCCACGAAGTAGCGCACGGAGATATTCTAGTCATTCGACCGGGAGCTTCTGTTCCTGTAGACGGAGTGGTGCTATCCGGATCTTCTGCAGTGGATGAATCCATGCTAACGGGTGAAAGCTTACCTGTAGACAAACAACAAGGTAATGAAGTGTTTGCCGCCACCGTAAACGCCAATGGTTCATTACGGATAAAAGCATCGAATGTCGGTAAAGACACGATGATTTCCAATATCATTCGCGTCGTAGAGGAAGCACAAGGTTCAAAAGCGCCGATCCAGAGACTAGCTGATCGGATTTCCGGTGTGTTTGTGCCTATCGTCGTCGGGATTGCGATAATTACGTTCCTCATCTGGTATTTCGTAGTCGCACCTGGTGATTTCGAAGCTTCTTTAACAAGCTTGATTGCAGTTCTAGTCATTGCGTGTCCATGCGCACTTGGTCTAGCTACCCCTACTTCCATCATGGCAGGCTCGGGACGGGCAGCCGAAGAAGGCGTATTGTTTAAAACTGCTGAAGCAATGGAACAAACTCGTTTGATCGATACCATTGTTTTGGACAAGACGGGGACAATCACAAAAGGTCATCCAGAATTAACAGATTTCCATGTTCGCAATGAAAAACAGCGCATGTCTTTGCTTTCACTTGCTGCAGCAGCCGAAAGTGACTCTGAGCACCCCGTTGCAAAAGCCATTACGTCTTATGGATTGCAGCAGATTTCTACGCTGCCCATTGTTGAGTCATTTGAAGCAATTCCAGGTTACGGAATTCAAACCTTAATTGACGGACAAAACATTTTACTCGGAACAAAGAATCTGCTTTCTCACCATGATGTGGATTTTGATTCTACGATTGCTTCTGTAGAACAAATGGAAGGTGACGGCAAAACCGTCATGTTCATGGCAGTGGATGGAGTACACGAAGCAATCATCGCGGTTGCAGATACGATTAAAGATACATCGAAGCAAGCAATTGCTGAGCTGCGTGCGATGAACCTCGATGTCATCATGTTAACAGGAGATCAACATATGACGGCGCAAGCGATTGCAAATACCGCGGGCATCGATCATGTCATCGCAGGTGTGTTGCCAGAGCGTAAAGCAGAAGTCATCCGCTCTTTGCAAGCCGAAGGAAAGCGCGTAGCTATGGTCGGTGATGGTATTAACGATGCGCCCGCTCTTGCGGTAGCTGATATTGGGATGGCGATGGGTACTGGAACAGCGGTCGCGATGGATGCGGCTGACGTCACACTCATGCATGGCGATTTGTTGCGTGTAGTAGATACGCTGAAAATGAGCGAATTGACGGTCCGGAATATTAAGCAAAACTTGTTCTGGGCGTTGGCATATAACTCGATTGGTATTCCTATTGCAGCGGCCGGTCTGTTAGCACCTTGGTTAGCCGGTGCGGCGATGGCGTTTAGTTCGGTATCTGTCGTATTGAACGCTTTACGTTTACAGCGTGTGAAATTGCATTAAGAAAAGTATTAGGCTACCCTAGAAGTCGTAACATGCGATTTTCTGGGGTAGTCTTTTTCGCTTCTAAAGTGGAGGATTAAATAAGCTAAATAGATAGGCTGGCAAGGTTGTTGGGTTGGGGATTTGCGTTTCGGAGGGGACGCGTGTCTTATGGGTCCGCGGTGAGACAACCACAAGGGACCTCGCGACCTGGTTGGCTCACCGAGAGCCCATGGGAAAAGCGTCCGCCAACTTGAGCTTCCATCCCTTCACTGCTACTTGAATACTACTCCTATTCATCGTACGATAAGAAAGAAACTATTCATTCAGAAAGCGGGTTACATATGAAGAAAACGATCTTATTATTAATGTCCGTCCAGTTCTTCGTTTATCTTGGCTTCGGCATCATTATCCCTATTTTACCTGAAGTTATACTCGCCGAAGGCTTTTCGCAAGTGCACGTCGGTGGTTTGTTGACGGTTTATGCCTTGTCTTCATTTTTCACTGCACCTTTATGGGGTGCGCTGTCTGACCGCACTGGTAGAAAGAAACTGATTATGATCGGACTGCTTGGCTTTAGCGTCAGTTTCTTTTTATTTGCGGCATTCATGCACCATATTGTATTGCTCTATATTTCACGTGTAGTGGGTGGTATTTTCTCAGGTGCACTGTATACAGCCGTAACAGGTTTCGTTGCTGATCTCACAACCGAGGAGAATCGTAATAAATATATGGGCCTGCTCGGCATGTCAATCGGTCTTGGCTTTATTTTCGGACCAGCGATTGGTGGTATTCTTGGTGACGTTCATTTGCAATTACCATTCATCGCTTCGGGTACTTTAACGTTATTATTAGCAGTGTACGCTATGATTATTCTGAGAGAGCCTACACGTCATAGCGAAGGAAATAAACGGGCGATTATTCCTAAAGGCGCCTCTGTGTTATGGACGTATCGTATTCGTTATCTATTTATCACTTCATTCATTATTACTTTTTTACTTGCCGGTGTGGAAGCAACATTCCAACTCTTCCAAATAGATAAGATTCAAATCACACCATTGCAACTAGGCTATTTGTTTATGGCTAGCGGTTTAGTAGATGCAGCTATTCAAGGCGGCGTGGTACGACGTGTGAAAAACGGAACGGAAACTTCATGGATCATCGTTGCGCAAGTCGTTACGGCAATTGGTCTAATACTCATTCCATTTTCCACAAGTTTGCTTTGGGCAGGTTTTGCGATGAGCGTATTCACCGCCGGTAACGCACTTGTTCGAACAGTACTCGTATCTCTTACAACGAAAGAATCAGGCGGTATGTACGGTACTGCGGCAGGTCTCTCATACTCGATGGATAATATGGGGCGGATTATTGGGCCGTTGTTATTTACGTGGATATTCACAATGCAAGCAGGAAATATGTACTTCATTTCTGCTATCATAGCGCTACTATCTATAGGACTCGTATTTATTTTCCGGAAATCTACTCGCTCTTTGCGAAACACAGAAGATCCAATTGTTTAATATAAAAAGGAAAAAGCTTCACTTTATTTTATTAATAGGCTATTTATTCGCAACTCCGTTATACTAAAGGAATAGTATATATCCTACGGGAGGAAGCATATGACGCAAGTTATTAGTTTGATTATCACAAGCACGTTGATTATTAACATATTTCTCGCGATTGCTTTGATATTTTTAGAGCGCCGAGATCCTACAAGTACTTGGGCATGGCTCCTCGTACTATTCTTTATTCCAATTTTAGGTTTCATTATCTATTTACTACTCGGTCGCCAATTGCGTCAAAAGCACTTATTCCGCTGGGAAGGTAGAAGTAAAATTGGTATTGAAAAGCTAATTAATTATCAACTCGAGGCCATAGAAAATGAAACGTTTGAGTTTCTAAAGACTGATACAGAAGAATATGACGATATGATTTATTTGCATTTGCGTAATAATCATTCCGTACTAACACAAGATAATGATGTGCAAGTATATACGGATGGTCGCGATAAATTCGACGCTTTAATTGAAGACTTAGAAAACGCTCGTGATCACATCCATATTCAGTATTATATTTTTCGACTAGATGGAATAGGAAAGCAGATTGAAGAGATTCTAATCAATAAAGCGAAATCAGGTGTGAAAATACGGATGCTGTTTGATGATATTGGTTCACGTGGATTGCATGTGAAGAATTTTCATGAATTGATTGAAAGCGGTGGTGAGGTGGCAGCGTTCTTCCCCGCCTTGCTACCATTGATCAATCCTCGTTTAAATTACCGGAATCATCGGAAGATCGTCATTATCGACGGGCGAATTGGTTATATCGGTGGATTTAACGTTGGGGATGAATATTTGGGTCTCAGCAAGAAATTCGGTTACTGGCGCGATACCCATCTCCGAATCGAGGGAAGTGCAGTTCATCCATTACAAACGCGCTTTATACTCGATTGGAATCAAGCTTCTCCTAAAACGAACATCCAATACAATGAACGATTTTTCCCGGCGATTCCTCGTAAAGGGGATGTCGGCTTGCAGATTGTGTCTAGCGGACCTGATTCGGAGTGGGAAGATATTAAAGATGGCTACTTGAAAATGATATTTCTGGCCAAAGATTACATCTATATTCAGACGCCTTATTTTATTCCTGATACAAGTATGCTTGATGCACTTCGGATCGCGTGTCTGTCTGGCGTAGACGTCCGAATTATGATTCCTAATAAGCCGGATCATATGTTTGTTTACTGGGCTACCTATTCGAATGTCGGTATTTTATTAAAAGCTGGAGCAAGAATATATATTTATGAAAATGGTTTCATCCATGCCAAGCAAATCGTAGTGGATGATCAAGTGTCGTCAGTTGGAACAGCAAATATAGACGTCCGTAGTTTCCGCTTGAACTTCGAAGTGAATGCATTCATTTATGATCGAGAAAAATCACATGAATTAGCAGAGATTTTTGAGGAAGATATTCAAAATTCAACCGAGCTGACACTAGATGCTTATTTGGAGCGTGAGCGATTGATTAAAGTGAAGGAATCCATCTCTCGCTTACTTTCCCCTATTTTATAAACAAAAACAGCTGGCAGAAGATCATGATCTTCTGTCAGCTGTTTTTTATCGTATACCTAAATATTCCTCTAAAGTGATACTCCGTTTAAATATTTGTTCCGCTTTATCTTTTCCAACATATCGATAATGCCAAGATTCATGCATGTAACCGGTAATTTCTTCTTTTCCTTCAGGATAGCGGAGAATAAATCCGTATTGATGGGCATTGGCAGCAAGCCACTTAGCCGCTTCTGTATCACCGAATGAATTCGACGCCCAATGTTTTTCATGATTGACTTCACCGATATCAAACGCAAGCCCTGTCTGATGCTCCGAATAGCCAGGACGCGCACTATAACGATCAGCTGCCTCTTGTCCGTCTCTTTCCACGTAACGGTTGTATAAAGTGACTTGATAATCATACGAACGATACGTACTGAAGGCCTGCAGATTTATGCCCGATGTAACGGCTGCTGCTGCTAATTCATTGAATGCTTCTCTCGCTTCTGCGCTTTCTCCCGGTGCATAGTCCTTCGGTAAAGGATATTGTTTATTGGCAAGCAATACACCTTTAATACGTTTCGGTTCTTTAGGTAATATCTGTCCTGTTATATAGCCAGTGGGATTGGAAGGTTTTACTGGATTTTGCGGCACTGCTTTCCCTTTAGAGTTTTCTTCTCGGACTTCCCCTTCATTCGGTTCCTCTTCAGTTATTGGTTCTTCTACCTCTCGAAGAATTGCTTCACTCGGCACGTCTGATGAAGATGTGTTTTCTTTGCTACTTCCTGTCATATCGTTACTTTCTGAATCCGCAGGCTCTTCTATTTCGAGAAAGTCTGCTGTTGGTTCCGACCCATTTTGAATACTGTCAACCGCCTCTTTTATACTCCATCCGTTCGTCCCTATCCATATCACGCTACTAGTTAGGATAATAAAGAGTAGAACGATCCCCCCATCTACCCATCTGTTTTTCCGCCTACGCTTTCTAGAGGAAAATTCATCGTTTTTATTTCTCATGCTATACCCTGCTTTCTTTCTAAATCGCTTATCAAATTACCACTCTCTTTTTTATACAAATTATGCTCTGTTTCAAACCACGTATTCTAGTGTATCACCATTTTTCTTTTTCGTCTGTCTATGCTAGTATTTACATAACTTTAGATTCAGCTATTATTGTGAGGTCATACATGTGAATAATCAACGTTGGCTCTCGATGAGCTTTTTCATATTTTTCTTTACATGGGGTATCTTTTTACCTTATTGGACTGGCTGGCTGACTTCAGCAAAAGGTCTATCAGTAACACAGGCTAGCGTCATGATGGGTATTGGTATGATCGCTAGGTCTTTTTCCACGTTCTTTCTATTTCCGTACGCTACACGAAATATGTCACTTCTGCGTGTTATACGTTGGACTATTTTTTTGTCCTTCATTCTCACGCTTGCTTATCTTCCGGAAAGTCCTTTTGCAATCTTATTCGGATTGACCGTATTATTCAGCTCCATCTATCCTATTATCCTACCAAGCGTTGAAAGTGGTGCATCATTATTGATGCAACATGAACGAATCCATTATGGCAAGAGTCGCTCATTCGGTTCAATCGGCTACACTATCGCATTGCTCTTGATTGGTACGGTAACAGCAATCTGGAATGTACACGCCATTTTGTATATGATGATCATCGGCCTTGGTATAGGCTTGATATTTTCTTTTCAACCTGCCCCGGGTGTATTACAACGCCATCCCGTTGCAAATACAGCAGTACAAAAAGGCCAATTGCAGGCTTTGTTTGCCAATAAATCGTTTGTAATCGTGCTATGTATTGCGGTTTTACTGCAAGGCTCGCATGCCTCTTATTATAATTATGGTTTTATCTTTTTGGATGATATGGGAATCAACGGGTTTTATATCGGGCTGATTCTCAATATCGCAGTGCTGTTTGAAATCATATTTTTCACGCAGGCAGATCGTTCGCTTGCTAAAGTCAAGACGTCGACTATTTTCTTATTAGCCGCAACCGGTTCTACCATTCGTTGGATTGCCATCTTCCTCTTTCCTATAACTAGTGTATTTATTGCCACGCAGGTTCTCCACTCTGTTTCATTTGGCATGGCACATTTTGCATTCATTCAATACATTTCGAAGAATGTACCAAATCATCTCATCGCTTCTGCGCAAGGTGTCTACGCGGCAGTGGCGTTAAGTCTCAGTATTGCGATTCTTACTTTCCCCGCTGGATATTTGTATGACCAGTCACCTCGCTTGGCATTCCTAAGTATGGCGATTTGTTCCATGGGTGCATTAATTTTAACTTTCGCGACAAAGCAGCGTATTTCTCGTGTAATTGAATAAAAGGAAAGGCCGCTGAATTAATTGCGGCCTTTCCTTTTGTTAAAATAGTAAGACGTACGCTAATGTTCCAAGTGAACCTAATCCGAAAAATAATGCCATCCAAAGCATCCATTTCGCCTCACGCATCAGACCTTGATTTCTATACATAATGGTTCGCGCGGCATTGGTAAAGGTAAACATGATTAGCATGAACAAAATGGCGAATTCCAAATTTAACTTGATGATAAAATACAGTGCTGCGGCAGCAGATGCTGTAATTGCCAAGCCCATGATCCATTTCAATTTCATGCGACTCTTCCTCTCCATTGTTGGCAACAAAAAAAGCTGGTATGCACCAGCTTTCTAAGTACCTTACTTTTCTTCCGCAACTGGTGGTTCAACATGTTTAAAGTAAAATTTACGCCCAAGATACGTTTGGAAGATTAACAGTAATCCTCCGACTGCCCAATATAGTGGCAATGCAGCCATTACAGTATACGAAATGAACATAATCATTATAGGTGACATGTAAATGAATAACTTCATTTGTTTTTGTTGCTGTTCAGGCATCGTCCACAATGACACGCGCGCTTGGACAAAGTAGACAGCTCCGGCTACTAACATCATAATAATATCCGGTTCACCTAGTTTAAACCATAAGAATTCATGATTTTTCACTTCAGGTGGAGCGTAAAGTATAGCAAAGTATAAGCCCATGATGATTGGCATTTGAATCACAAGTGGTAAACAACCCATATTTAATGGATTGACTCCATGCTTAGAATACAGTCCCATCATTTCCTGCTGAAGCTTCATTTGCTCTTCTTTATCCCCAGATTCCTTAGATGCTTTCATACGCTTTTGGATATCTTCCATTTCCGGTCGTAGTCCATCCATCTTTACTTTCATCTCTTGTTGAGATTTATAGTTCTTTAACATCAACGGCATCAATACTACCCGAATCGCTACAGTAATTAGTACGATCGCAAAACCATAATTTCCATTGAAAGCTTCCCCTAGATAATGGAGTAGCCAATCCATCGGTCTAACAAATGTACTGTAGAAGATACCTGTTTTGTTTTCCACACCAGAACAACCACTTAAAAACACAGCAGTAATTGCTAATAAACTTACGAGCCCTATTCTCTTCTTCAATGGTTTCACCTACGCTATCTCAAACTAAAGAAAAGTATACAGCAAACAGCAGTAAATTTACAGCGAATCACCTTTTTTTAATGTAAATTGAAAGTAATTTCTATCCAAGTCCATCCGAAAGCGTCGCGGCGTTAGCCCAGTATACTTTTTAAAGACACGGGTGAAATAACTTTGATTACAAAAATGAAATCTCTCTGCAATTTCCGCTATTTTTATATCAGAGAATCGTAAATAAAACTGGATATCTTCTATTTTACGGATTGTAATATATTCTACTAACGTAACAGATGTATGTTCTCGGAATATGCGAGAAAGATGACTAGTACTTACATTGAAATATTTTGCAATTTCTTCAACGATTAATTGATTTTCAACATTTTCATTTATGTACTGAATCACTTCATTGACCGTATCATGCGACAGGGAAGGTTTTATTTTCCCTTTGAGGACGTAACAAAAGAACTCGACTAATTCGTCTCCAATTTCTACTACGTTTCCTCTATGGAGATTGGCTTCGATCATTTTTATACAAGCCGTATTAAATATAAAGGCATTTTCTTCAGTAAATATAGATTCTTTTTGTAATTGTCTTGTCATAACGGAAGAGAGGATAATCAAATAATATTTTACAACTTCAAATGAATGTGTAGGTTTATACTCATACAAAATTTTTTCAATTTCCCTAAGCTTGGAACGTGCTTCGTCTTTCTCCAAATTGAAGACATGTGTAAGAAATTCTTTTTCTAAACGAAAAAATAATTTTGCTGTATCTGTATTTCCCTCTTTCTCAATAACACTGATCAAATCCAACTTAGATACTTCTGTTTCCTTGCCCGTCATGAGTTTCACCCCACTCATCTTATATATATGACTACGCAAGATATATTACTATATGTACATTATTTTACCTCATACCCCAATATTATCTACCCCTTATGTGGTTAACGCTATATATGTATTAAAGCGCCCTTTAAAAATGGGCGCTTTTAGTATTTTAATGTGATTAAATTTAGTTAGATTTATTGTCTTTTTCCGCTTGCTTAGTTGATTCATCTTTATTATATAGTGGCTTATTATCGCTCGTATCTTCATTTTTCTTGTAAAGACCATCTTTTTTTGCAGCATTTTTATCTGGATCTTGTACTTCTTGGTTGTAATAATGAACACTTGTCTGAGCTCCCTCAGATACCATGTTATTATCTCTTAAATCTGTCGGATCAGAATGTCCAACTTTTTCAGTTGCTTGGTCAACTAATTTATTGTTGTTCACAAATGTGTCTACTTTTCCCTTCAAAACACCTACAGTTTCCATTGCCTTATCACGATTTTCCTTTTTACTAAAGAAAGCGTAAGCTCCTGCTGCAAGTGTTGCAAATAATAACCCATTTGATTTTTTAGCCATATTTACCATCCTCCGTCGTAATGTAATTGTGGTGATTTTCTACCTACTGCTTAATATACCCCGCACTCTTACTTTCAAACGTCTACAGCTTGGTTAGTTACTTAGCAATTGTAAACTTAGGATGTAAATGTCTTTTTATGATGTTGTTCATATTTGACGTATAGGTTATAGTTTTTAGTTTAGTAGTCGTTACCGTTTTATCGCATAGTAGTTTTGCAAAGCCTAATTTGTTATACTATGTAGAAAGATAACTAGAGGTGAGATCACTATGATTCGTAAAATGACAGTAGAAGACATTCCAGATGTTCAACAAATTGCTCATACGTCTTGGCAACATACATTTCAACAACATATACCTGAAGAAGTGATCGAAGAATATATTGAACGTACGTATTCTGATTTAATGCTAAAAAAGCAATTGGAAAAGACGATGGTTTTGCTCGCGATAGACGAGCAAGGGCATTCTATCGGGTATTTAAGTTATACCCCGATTGATGTGGATGGTGAGAGTGAATTGACGGCCCTGCACATGCTTCCTGAGTATTTGAATAGCGGATACGAGGAAGCATTGTTAAAAGAAGCACTAGGAACGTTACAGGAAGCTGTAAATGTTGATGTGTATGTCGATCAAAATGATATAGCACTTCAAGATTTTTATGCGAAACAAGGATTTAATTTCGTTGAGTCGTTCCCTGAGTTATTTGAAGGCATTTCCGTAAATATTCTTCATTATTCATTGCCTATCACGCAACCTGCACATACGTAACCAAAGTGTAGATGTGTTAAATAGGTAGACGCCGTTGAATACTATCGCAAGCGGACGCTTTCTATTGAGTTTGGTCGCCATTTACTTACGATAAACTAGCGTGTTTTCTTTGAGTCCAGTGCGACTACCAGAACGTATACTAAAGACCCTTTTCTAAAAGAAAAGGGTCTTTACGTGTCAGTAAGTATTTAGTTCATCCAGTTAGATTGAGTGGAGACGTATTCATCAGGTGAAGGTCCTGTTGTCATTGGAGGCTTCTTTGTGAAGCACAGGATTGCCGCAATGTAGAGCAAGATGGATGGTAACGATAGAAACCCACCTAGTAAACCTGCGATGATGAATAATATACCGGCTGTTTTTGGACTCTTATTATTCCAGACTTTTACCAGACCGATAATATTCAATACCAAGCCTATGAATGCTACAGCAACCAAAACCCATATGATAGTAGAAAAAGAGCTCATAAACGACATGAACATATCCACTTCTTCAGTATTTAATACTCCCTCACTCACAATTTCTCCGCGGAATTCATCCATGAAGGTTGGATCCGTGCTTGCCATATTCCAAATGAATGCTACTAATGCAGCACCTAAAACACTCAGTGTCAATAAAACAGCTGATATGATACCGAGTACGCGCTCTGCTGTACGATTAATCATTCCACATCATCCTTTTTCTGCTAGTTTGTTTCCTTATTATTTATACGCAATGAAATGAGAAAAGTTTCAAAAAAATGATGCGGAACATCTATCGCGTAGCCATTCCAAAATACAACTTATGCTTTTACGTCGTTATATTCATCACTTCGGTCGAACGCATTCACTACGTATGAACAGACCGCTTTCATCTTCAATCCTTTTTCACGTGCATTATCAGCAGCTTGGTCAAGTAATTTCTTGGCAACACCTTGACCACGCAATGAATCGTCTGTATAGGTATGTGTCATCGTCATGACACCGTTTTCTTCAGTCCATTCGATTTCTGCTTTTACATCACCGGCCACTTTATACTGATACGCATACTTCGTACCGCCTAGCTCCGCAAGCTCAAAATCCATTCCTTCACGCTGTTCGTTGTCTTTATTTTCACTCATGCATATCTCTCCTTTGTAGTTATACTTCTACAATATAACGTACCACAATGACAACTTAACTAAACAAAGTTTTAAGAGAATCTGCCATATTTCTGAAAAACTCTTTTACTTTTTCCCAGAAACTTGGATCTATGTCGCCTAATTTATCTTTAATTTTCGATGCCATATCGGACAGTTGCTCGTTAAGCTTCGTGAAATCGATATCAAGTTTCGAGATCCGATCCATTAAGTCAATTAATAATTGACGATCCGCCTCATTCAACTGGATATTAAATTTCTGCAATTGATCATGGACGATCTGTTCTACGTCTTCCTTTGTCGCGGGCTTTTGTTCTGAAATCTGTTTTTTGATTTCTGTTAGCAAATTAGCTACTTCATCTTGATCGACGCCTGCTTTTTCTGATAGCTTCGTTGCCAAGCTCAATTCATCATTTGCTACATCCGTACGTTCAGTATCGAGAACCTCTCCTGACACTTCATACGCTTTGTAAATTCCAACGAGAGCTGAGTGACCCGTTACCTTTTTTGGTGCCGCCACTTCTACAAGGGCGTCTTCAATACCTGCTGTCAACATGGCAGTAGCATACATGTCCTCAGTTACTTGCGTGATATTATCTGGTGTTACAATATTGATGACGAGACCTTCTCCTGCTTCTTGTCTAGTAATTTTGGCAGAAGAATACATTCGTGCATTTCGGTCGCCACCAGGAATATATTTGATCAAATCATTGCCGTCTACTGATAATTCTTCCACTTCAGCTTCCTCGGCAACTTTTAGACTTTCTTTAACACTCGCTTTTTCACTATCCGATAAATTTGAACCATAGACTACAATCGGAACTCCAAGCTTTTCATTGATGGCTTTATCTGCTGATACTGCAGATGGCGCTATGACTGCGACCATCATCATGAAAGCCAATAGAGAGGCTAATCCTTTTTTCATACAGTCACTCCTCCTTGTTCTACATGTATAGATACGTTGAGGTTCATAAAAAAGTTGCATTTATTATAATATAAGAGTTGTCCAACCGTCTTGTTGTGTAATTCTTCGTTCTCTCATCAACGTGCCTAGTGCCCGCTTGAAGGCCCCCTTACTCATCTGGAACATCTCATCAATCTCTTCAGGAGTCGATTTATCGGTAAATGGCATTTTACCGCCTGACTGTTGCAAATAGGCTAAAATTTGTTCGCCATCTGTTTGTAAACGGTCTTGCTTCCTCGGCAATAATGAGCCGTTCATCGTGCCGTCTTCATGGACTTCAATAATACGAACATCTACTTCTTCACCTAATCTTGGCTCTGCTTTACGCTCTGTTTCGTGAACGAAAATACGTTGAATATCTTCTGTCAATAGGAATGTACCGATTGGTAGCAAGCGGTACGCTCTTGCTTTGACATTTTGATTGTACATATCTGCTTCCGCCATTGTATAGTGCTCCTGAATTCTTTCTTCAGTCACTAGTCGTCCAAACAAGTTGCCCCCTGGATCTGAACGAAGCGTCATATATAACTCATCACCTGGTTGTGGCCATAGTTCTTTAATTTGTGGAAAGTCTGCTCGATTGATCAGCACTTCAAACGATGCACCAATATCTACATAAACTCCTTCACTTCTATCCAAGCGAATAACTTTTGCCCACCCGAATGAATGAACTGTGACTGACGGAATTTGCGCAGTACCTGTCAGTTCACCTCTTCTATTGATGTAAAGAAAAACTTCTATCGTCGATTGTTCTTGTGCATCCGGTGCTTCGGATTCATTCATATAGATTTCTTCTCCGGCAGCATTCAATACAAAGCGTGACCCTTCTTTGCGAAGTATTTCGAGTGTTGCAAGTGTACCTGGTTGTAATAATGTCATATAAGATAATCCTCTCTAGAGTGCTTTACTTTTTAATTTTTTAACGAATTCGGGATCAGACTCGAGCGTCTCCACTAGATCTGTAATACGATCCATCGCATTCCAACTTAAGTGATGTTCAATTCCTTCTACGTCTCCATAGATATTTTCTTCTTCCACACCTATGATACGCAGGAATTGTTCCAGTAATTCATGACGATGCACAAGTTTTTTACCAAAGCGTAAGCCGCGGTCCGTCAATGCCAAACCCCGGTAGCGCTCATAGTGTACATAGCCTTCACGATCTAGCCGCTGGGCCATTTTGGTTACAGATGAAGGGAGCACAGAAAGCGCCTCTGCCACGTCGGACACACGCGCTTCACCCCTTGCTTCTAGTTGTAAATAAATTTGTTCAATATAGTCTTCCATACTCGGTGTAGCCAAACTATCGCCTCCTCATTTGACTGTCCACATCCACGATTTACTATCTTAAAAGTTTAAGATAGTAAATCGTGGGTAAAATACTTACATAGCAAATAACAATGAAAAGGAGTTGATTCACTATGGGTCGTATATTATGGCTTGTTATCGTAGTTCTAATAGCATTATGGGTAATTGGTTTAGTAGCAAATATTGGCGGTGGCTTAATCCACACACTTTTAGTAATTGCCGGCATTATCTTTGTCATTCAATTAATAACTGGAAGACGTTCGATATAGTGACGCTTATAGTGCTCTTTCTGTGATCAGGTAACTATCGCATACACACATGTGTTGCGTAAGCCTTGCCCATTCGCAGAAGGAGCATTTTTGCGTAAAATTCCTTCCAGTTCAAAATTTGTTCGTTTGGCTACTGCACGGCCTTTACTGTGGTTCTCGTCACAAACAAATTCTATCCGTACAGCCGATAAATCTGTAAATGCAAACTCCACAAGCTCTTTGATCGCTTCTGTCATATAGCCTTCGCCTTCAAACTTCGTATCCAGCCAATACTCTACTTCAAATTTGCGAATGCTCCAATCGATACGATGGAAACCTGCGCAACCAATGAATTCACCCGTTTCTCTTAAAAACAGATGAAAGTTCAAAGATTTTCTACCGATGAATTCAGAAACTGATTGACGTACATATTCCTCTGTCGTTTCAATCGTCATGTCTTTCTGCGCCCATCCAGTCCATTTACGCAACGTAGGCATTGAATGTGACACCGCACCCCAAACATCCATCACATCGTGTAATTCAGGTGCTCGAATATGTAGCCGCTCAGATTGTAGCTGTTCTTTGAAACCGGGTATGCTCTTAACATCACGTTCCCGGTCTTCCCAACGGACAGGCGTTGTCGTACCGGCCTCATAATCTTCTCTCGTCATTCCATATGTTACCGCATCATAATACGTGTTCTCTTTCGGAAGGAACCATGCTTGACGCAAGTGTGCTTCTTTTACAAAGCCGGCCCGCTCAAACGCTTTACGCATAGCTGCATTATCATGGCGTGTATGTCCTTCTATACGAATCTTATGCTCCGGTAATTCGAAGACGTATTGTGTGAGTTTTTTTAGCGCTCGCGAACCATAACCATACCCTCGAAAATGATCAGCAATCCGCAAGTCGAATAATGGAACGTCTTCCTGTAAGTCATAGACTTTTACGATTCCCACTTTTTCGTTTTCATTATTTTCAATCCAGAAGGTCTTTACGTCATCAGATGCATAGCCGCCCTCTTCTATCGACTTTTCAAGCAACTCGCGACCTGGCTGACTACTATCATGATAAGGCCATGAGTTTGTCGTCATAAACTGAATAAGTAAATCTTGTTCTTCTATCGTCCATTCTTGTAAGCGCATTAAAATTCCTCCATCATGACTGCCTGTATGCAGGCGCCTCACATGACATTATAACGTTTGCTTTGCTTCAATTGCATGTTCATATGCAATTTTCACTAAGTCCGCGACATGCTCGTCTGCCAAAGAGTAGTATACCATTTTTCCACGTCTTTCTGATTTAGCCAATGAATGATCCCGTAAATAACGTAAATGATGGGAAGCGGTAGCGGATGAAGATTGAATCACTGCCGCTACATCACAGACGCACATTTCCGATTCCAATGTCAGTGAATAAGCAATTCGCAAACGTGTTTCATCAGCCAGTGCTTTGAATATTTGTACCATCTTCGTTACATCAGGGAGCTCTTTTCGAATTTTACGAACGACATCCTCATGCACAATCGTTACTTCACAAGCATCTTGATTTACCACATTTTCACCCCATTCAGTCGACTATAGATTACGGCAATTATAATAGATATGATAGTAAAAAATCAATTGACTCTTCTGTTCATTTCAATCAACACTTACTGGATATCGTCTTTGTTTTGTCCATGGATTTTTTCATATAATTCATCTTCCGTAGAAATATCCGCTAGCTTAACTTTCGATCGATAAGCAGCACGGATGATTACATGCCCCGCCACCGGTGCTGTCAAAAACACAAAGCCGATACCAAGAAGCAACCGTACGCTGATAAAGTTTTCAGAGAAGAGGAAATAGACGAATGCGCCGGATAATGTCAATAATACTGCCAATGTCGAACTTTTCGTTGCGGCGTGTGACCGAGTATAGACATCCGGTAAACGGATCAACCCAAAGACACTTAACATACTGGCAACAGCCCCTGTCAAAATCAATAAAGCCCCTATAAATTCACCGATCTCGCTTACGTTCAACTATTTTCCCCCTCTCAATAAATTTGGAAAATGCGATCGTTCCGATAAAGGAAAGAATCCCTAGGATCAAGATGGCTTCCAAAAATGCTTTTGTATTTAAAATCACCGACACGACGGCAATTGTAGCAATCAAATTCACACCGATTACATCGAGTGCCACCACACGGTCCGGTAGTGAAGGACCTAAGATAATCCGGATGACTGCCACCAAAATGGTCAGCGCGAATAGTATGACCGATATTGTCAGCATACCTGCTATCATCGTGTCACCTCCATAATCGCTTTCTCGAAATTCTTCAGTTGCTTAATCAATCCGTCGCGTGACTCTTCAACGTCCATTGCGTGAATATATAACTCATTGCCCTCAGAGGATACTTCCATCACAACCGAGCCTGGCGTTAAGGTGAGAAGCATAGACAGCATAGTCACTTCCACATCACTCGTCAAAATAGTTTTATATTTAAAGATACCAGGCTTAATACGCAGTGTAGGTCTCATGATTTGGGAGATGACCACAATACTTGACTGCGTCAGTTCCCTTATAAAGATTAACAAGAGCTTGCAGGCAGCATATACTCTGCGCAAATAGAAATGCGTATCGAAAAAACGGCTCATGACAAAGATAATGCCAAGCCCGACTAAAAACCCCATGAAAAATGTCGTAAATCTCAGTTCATCTTCATCCATCAGCGTCATCCACAAAAATGCGATGAATAAATTCAGCAGAAGCTGTAACGGCATGTCGTCTCCCCCTCCCTACTCTAAATCGTCACCCATCACAGCACGTATATACTGTTCCGGATTTGCTAATGCATCGGCTGCGTCCTGGATATAAGGCGACAGCAGTTCTGCACCTATACCTAATCCAACTACGAGTATTGCAAGCAATACGAGCGGCAAGCCGACCTTCTTTTGAAACGGCTTCTGATCATCTTCACTAATTGTCGTTTCCCCCCAAAAACTATTGAGGAAAATACGAAGAAGTGAATACAATACACCGATACTCGATAAAAACGCCACTGCAAGTAACACGTAAGATCCTGTTTCAATTGCACCTAATCCTATGTACACTTTACCGATAAATCCGCTAAATGGTGGTATTCCGGCAATCGCTAGCATCGTCAAGAAAAATAACCAACCGACTAGCGGATAGTTTCGGATTAGGCCGCTGATTTCATTGAACTTTGAACGTCCTGTCAAATACACGACAGTACCTGCCAATAAAAACAGCAATGCTTTACTGACCATGTCATGAATCAAATAATAGCTCGCACCTTGAAATGCAGTATTCGTAGCAACCGCAAGACCCGTCAACACAAAACCAACGGAAATGATGACGTTATACGAGACGATCTGACGTATATCTGAATAGGCAATCGCTCCGAGACAACCCGCAACCATTGTGACAATGGCTAGCACGCCAATGATTTTATAAATAATCGGATCATGTATGAATATTAATGTGAACATGCGGTACAGCGCATAAATACCGACCTTTGTCAGTAACGCACCAAACAGTGCCGCGACCGCAATAGGGGGTGCGGAATAAGAACCCGGCAGCCAGAAATAAAGTAGCAAGCCCGCTTTCAAACTAAAGACAATTAAGAAAATAATTGCGATCAATGTCAGTAGAGGTCCTTGTCCCGTTTCTGCTACGCGCGCAGCGATATGTGCCATGTTTAACGTACCGAGTACACCGTATAAATACGCGATGCCCAATAAGAAGAACCAAGAAGCCAGCACATTGATCAATACATAAGTAATACCTTCCTTTAACTGTGTTTTACGTCCGCCAAGAGTCAGCAGCACATAGGAAGCCAGTAACATGACTTCAAAACAAACAAACAGATTAAATAAATCGCCAGTCAGAAATGAGCCATTGACTCCCGCCACTAAAAACAGGAAGAATGGATAGAAAAACATCGCCTCTGTCTCAATCCCTGTCGTAGCGAATGCATACAGCAAAATAATACTGGAAACGATGCACGCAACCAATACTAATAACATTGCGAATGAATCGCCCACAAACAAAATACCATGCGGTGGTAACCAATCTCCAAAATCCAAACGCATGATGCCGTTCAGGTGTATATGTTGGAGACAATAGGCCGCCACAGCAGCAGAAGCGATCGTCGTCAGTACACTAAGTACACGTTGCACACGAATATAAGGACGTAAGAATACTAAAATCACACCTACCAAAATAGGCAAAATCATAGGCAATACCAATATATTATTCATCTTCTTGCCCTCGCAATCCAGGTCCAGACTCTTGATACACACGGTAAGACAATACGAGTAAAAATGCTGTCACCGCGAAACTGATAACAATCGCCGTCAGAATCAACGCTTGCGGCAGTGCATCTGTATATTCAGCAGCCGTCTCTGTTAGCAAAGGAACATCGCCCTTTTTTAAACCACCCATTGTCAATAATAATAAATGGATGGCATGCGACAGAATCGCTGTCCCTAAAATAATTCGCAACATCTCTTTTGATAAAAGTAAATAAACGCCTACTGCCACTAGCACACCTACCAGAAGGGTAA
The DNA here is from genome assembly GCF_002743155.1 of Sporosarcina sp. P1. Lineage (NCBI taxonomy): Bacteria > Bacillati > Bacillota > Bacilli > Caryophanales > Caryophanaceae > Sporosarcina > Sporosarcina sp. P1. The sequence continues at coordinate 360,663 of NZ_PDYS01000002.1, read as the reverse complement.
TTAATGTCTCCATTACTCCACATCCTCACTGATTCCCAAAATAATTGTCACGACAACACCGAGGACAGTCAGTGCGACTCCTGCTTCGAAAATCGTCATCGTTCCAAGTTCTGTCTCACCAAAAACCGGTAAGTCCACGAGCCATGTCTCCTGTGATAGGAAGGGCTCGCCAAACACTAACGAGAACATTCCCGTACCTACCGCAAGCAACACACCAAGCGCCGCCACTCGCTTAAAATCAAATGGCGTGCCTCGGTGAACCGTTTCTATGTCATAAACTAAATACAATAATACAAACGCAGAAGAGAGCACAAGTCCACCAATGAACCCGCCTCCCGGATTATTATGTCCTGATAAAAAAAGTTCCACACCAAACGTCAAGATGATAAAGAATACGATCTTCGTCACCGTCTGTAAGATTACATCATTTTTCTTCAGGGTGATCCACTCCCTTCTTGCGACGCAACTTGACTAATGAATAGACACCAAGACCTGCGATGAATAATACTAATACTTCAAGCATCGTATCGAATGCGCGGAAGTCACCGAGTATCGTATTCACTACATTCAAACCGCCTGCAAGCCGTGATGCCGTTTCATAGTAAATGGAAATAGACGGATACAAGGAATGGCCTTGCACGAGCAAAGCGATAACGGTAACAGCGACTCCGGATGCAACCGCGATCAATCCATTACGTACTCGCATGGAAATCGACTTATGCTCGTTTTTCCATTCCGGTAAATAATAGAAGCACAATAAGAACAGCACCGTTGTAACCGTCTCGACAATTATTTGCGTCAACGCCAGATCCGGCGCTCGGAATACTACAAATAGAATGGCGATGGAATAGCCCAGCACACCGTTAAGAATAATGGCAGTAATTCTGGATTTGGCAAATAAAATCGCTACACTTGAACACATCATAACGAAAATAATGATGCTTTCATTAATTTCAATCACAGCATCATTTGAAAAGTCGAAAATGAATTGCTGAAAACCTAGCAAACCTATACCGACAAGTGCAAGGAAAAACAGCATGATATATGCAACGTAATCCCGTACCGATCCGGTCATATACGTTTTCGTCACCACAGAAGCCACTCGTTCAATCCGTTGTAATAATGCATTATATGAGCGATCGAGCGTCCATTGTAAAAAGCCTAAACTGTAAATCCCTTTCCAGTAACGCAAGAAACAATACAATAAAACCCCTGTGATAACCACACCGATCGTCATAAAGATCGGCATCCCCCAACCATGCCACACTTGTATTTCTGGTACTAGACCAGGCATCCCCACAAATTGTGGATATACCGCATTCATTGCTGGCCCTAAAATATACGTTCCGAGCAGATTCGGGAAGATGAAGATGAGTACGACCAGACTGCCAAGTACCATAGGTGAAATCAACATCTGGATCGGTGCTTCATGAGCAGGTCTTTGTCCGGGAACCGGTGCATGTACTTTGCCGAAAAACGTCTGAAATACTATGATCATACAATAAATAAATGTAAATATACTGCCGACCCATGCAACGATTGGGAACAACAAAACCAACGAATCCATTGATAATAGATTGGCTTCTTTTAATGACAGCATCGCTTCAAAAAATAATTCCTTACTTAAGAAACCGTTAAATGGTGGCAATCCTGCCATGGAAAAACTACCAATCAGTGCAATGGTAAATGTAATGGGCATGATCGTTGCCAAGCCACCCAGTCGTTGAATATTACGTGTTCCCAGTTCATGATCTAAAATTCCGACGACCATAAATAAAGAACCTTTAAAGGTGGAATGATTAATCATATGAAATAATGCAGCGAATGTAGCAGCGGTGAATAACGCGATGTGCGTGCTTTCAGAGGAAGCGAATGCCAATGAGCCGATACCAAGCAAACTCATGATCATACCCAGCTGACTCACTGTTGAAAACGCGAGTAACGCTTTCAGATCCGTTTGCTTCACCGCGTTGACAGATCCCCACAACATCGTCAATAATCCAACACAAGATACGACGAAGAACCATGTCGTATCACCTGCGAAGATTGGGGTGAACCGAGCTACTAAATAAATACCCGCTTTAACCATAGTAGCGGAGTGTAGGTAGGCACTAACAGGCGTAGGGGCTTCCATTGCGTCAGGTAGCCAGATGTGGAATGGAAACTGTGCGGACTTAGTGAACGCACCAACTAAAACAAGTAACATAGCAGGGATGAACAATGAGTCTGCTGCAATCACTTCTCGCATAGCGATTAACTCTTGTAAATTGAACGTTCCTGTAATCGTATAAAGCATTAAAAATCCAACCAACATGAAAATACCACCTGTGACAGTAATCAGCATGGATTTCTTTGCTCCGTACCTTGACTGTTTTCGGTGATACCAGAAAGCAATTAATAAGAAAGAAGAAATACTCGTCAATTCCCAAAATACATACAGAACAATCAGGTTATCGGATAACACGACACCTAGCATAGCTCCCATGAACAATAGCAAATATGTATAAAAACGACCAATCGCTTCCCGTTCAGAAAGATAGTAAATGGAATACAATACAACTAGACTACCAATTCCTGTAATCAATAAAGCAAAAATCATACTTAGCCCATCTAAATGCGTGGAAAAATAGATATCTGCAGAAGGTATCCAAGGCAACGTGTATAAATAAGACGCCCCTTCCGAAAGCGAAGGAACAAGACGAATTAGTAAGGCAAACAAGAATAATGGAATGGTGATTACAAACCAACCGATCCGACTTCCGGTCAAAAATTTATGTATAAATGGAACTAAACCTGCTGCGATAAATGGAATGAATATTGCCAGTAAGACAGTAATCAATCTAACACCTCCCAGAATTAATCGATTGTTAGTGTCAATAGAATGCTCAGAGACTCTTGACTGAACACTGTACGTTATGCATAATGGGACTCTAAGCAAAGTGTACAATCTCTACTCAAAAGTATACACTACTTTATCGAAAACCGCATAAAAAGCGCGGTCAGTATACAGTAAGTCCACGTTCGTAATCCTATACAGGATGAGGTTCTCTGGCGGAATTGCAGCGGAAAGCATCCCCCTAAAGTGTGAACCGGTTACAATTAGTTTATAGAATTTGAAGAGGTGATGAGTCATTATGGGCAAAATGAAAAGCCGTATGGACGAGAGTATTCTCGTTTGTGTGTATTACGGTCCAAATGGTGAACGTCTCATTAATAGAGGATATAAAATTGCAACAATCATGGACTGTCCGCTGTATATCCTGACAATCGACCCTGCACCACTCGATGATTTTGATGTCGAGAAGTCCGAGTATGTAGATCGTTGGAAAGAACTTGCAAAAGAATTGGATGTTGAAGCATTCATTATCCGCGACGATGAGAAGCGCCCAACTGCAAAAGTCATTAAAGAAGTGGCTCACCAATTTGGCATTACACAAATCATCATCGGACAGACCGCGCAAAGCCGCTGGGAGGAAATTACAAAAGGCTCTTTCATGAACGTCTTGTTAAGAGAAATTCCATTTGTTGATTTCCATGTCGTATCGGTTGATCGTGCGATTAAAAGTGAGATAGAAGGATCGTTTGAAAAAGGCGTACGTGCGTATTTGATTCCCGATGGCGACAACTTCCGCATCAATTTCACGCTTACCAAGCATGCGCAGTATGAAGGAATCTTCTTTAAGGAAATTGGGACCGATTTCAATAACGGGATTTTTAAGTTCATGCAAAACAGTAAGATATGCCAGGTACAGATAGAAGATGACCAAGTACTCGACTCAAGCAAGATCCAGTGCAAGATACAAAATTAATATCACGAGAGATGTCCTGAAATGGGGCTTCTCTTTTTTTACATGGATTTAAGTACAAGATCTAAGAATTTATACAGTGGGAGTTAAGTGGTAAGTACGAGGGGACGCAATCCCCCATCCCCCTGCCGGCCTTTCTCCCCAACTTTTCACATCAAAAAGAGCTATCCCGAGTAGTCATTAAATAATGATTTCGCGGACAGCTCCTGTAACTTCTATTATTCAGAAAGTTCTTCCCCTACGATCTTCACTTCCATTTCCAGATCAATCCCGAAGTTCTTCTTCACTTCCGCTTTGACCATCTCAATCGTCTGAATATAATCTGCCGCAGTGGCATTACTTTTATTGACGATGAACCCCGCGTGTTTAGTAGACACTTCCGCTCCACCAAAACCTTTACCTTGCAAGCCGCTATCTTGGATCAACTTTCCAGCGAAGTAACCGGGTGGACGCTTGAACACACTTCCTGCTGATGGATATTCAAGCGGTTGTTTTGATTCACGTTGAAACGTTAAGTCGGCAACTGCCGCATCAATTTCACACTGTTCACCTTGTGTGAGCCAGAACTCTGCTGATAGGACGTAATAACCTTCTGTAGTAATGATGCTTTTACGATACCCTAGCTCCAACTCATCTTTTGAAAGTACGAAAATTCTTCCTTTGTCATCCATTACAGTCGCTTGATGAATAATATCTTTGATTTCTCCACCGTATGCGCCTGCATTCATTGCCATTGCACCACCGATTGAACCCGGTATTCCACAAGCAAACTCCAGACCAGTTAAACAAGCTATCGCTGCTTCTTTAGAGGCATCGATAATATTTGCTCCAGCTTCCGCAATCATTCGAGTACCAACAATCTCAATATGGTTTAGGTTTGCCATATACATTACGATTCCACGAACACCACCGTCACGAACGACCATATTAGAACCGTTTCCTAGCAACAAAATAGGAATTTCATGCTGATAAGCATAGCTAACAACCGCTTGCACTTCTTCTATTGTGCCAGGTGCCGCGAAGACATCCGCTTTACCACCTAGACGTGTTTTCGTATATTTGTTTAATGGCTCATCAAGTAATAACCAACCGCTTTTTATGTTATTTTGAAGATCTTCAAACCATCGATGTTTTGACATCTACATCAAGTCCTTTCACTATACGTGTCTCCAGTTTTACGGAAACAATCTTATCCATCTATTAGTATGCTTGCAATCAGTCCTTTTGACAAGGTTTTTCATTTTGACTTTTTATGTTTTTTCAATTACAGTTTAGCTAACTAAATATCCGTAAGGAGGAGTGAAAGTGAATACTTGGAAGGTAGATCCTACGGCGTCCACTGTTGGCTTTTCTGTTCCACATATGATGGTATCAACTGTCACGGGAACGTTTGAAGAGTTTTCAGGAGAATTACAAGGAAACATTGCGGACTTGACTAAAACAAAGATTAGTTTTCAAGTAATCGTTTCTTCAATCCAGACGAAGAATAGAGACCGTGATCTACATCTATGCTCCGCGGACTTTTTTAATGCCGAAACTTTCCCCGAAATGACATTCTCTTCCCGCACAATTTACAACGATACAGATGGTAGATATCAAACGTCCGGTGACTTGACTGTTAAAAATACGACCAAAAGAGCCCTATTCTGCATCACTCCCCAAGAAGTCACCGTCTTCGGTGCTACGTATCTCGTCGAGGGTAAAATCAAACGAAAAGATTTCGGATTAATGTGGAACCGTGCAATTGAAGCTGGTGGTGTAATGGTTGGCGATATTATTGATATCAAGATGTCCGTTGTAATTTGCAAGGAAAAAAGACAATAGAAAAGCACCATTGATTGATATTTCACTGGGACCCATTCCATTTTCATTCAACTATTGCACTACTTCAAACGGACTAGAAACCTATCAAAAAAGACTGAAGACAAAACTCCTCTTAATTTTCTAGAGTTTTCTTCAGTCTGAAAAACCATTCAGTTATTTAACTTTTCTTCAGATGTCACAAGCTCCATCATCACACTGCCCGCCATTATCTGTGCCAAGTACTTGCAACTTAGGTTTTGTACCCTTCTCTTCCTCAACAATCTTTTTAAACGCTTCGACAAATGCTTCAGTAGGCTGCGCTCCACTTATAGCAAATTTACGATTAATTACAAAGAATGGTACACCTTGAACACCAATTTCCCGCGCTTCTTCGATATCTTTTTTTACTTCATCCTCGTAATCATTACTATGAAGCATGTCTTTGGTTTCCTTTGCGTCCAATCCAGCTTCTGTTGCAATCCCTACAAGTACTTCTTCCGTATCGATACGCTCCCCTTCCACGAAATAACCGTGCATGAGACGCTCTGTCACTTCCTTCTCTACATTGTGCTTCTCTGCAAATTTCACTAAACGGTGTGCATCAAGCGTGTTAGATGTTTTCATTCGATCTACTTGATAGTGAAGATCAACGGTTTTTGCTTGCTCTTCTATATTACTCATCATGTTTTCTGCTTCTTGTTTGGTGACTTTAAATTTACTAGCTAATCCGTCCAATAATGATTGCTCTGAAGCCACGGGTGTATTCGGATCTAATTGAAACGCCTTGAATACAACTTCCGATTCCCCCTCGAGCCCTAATTGCTTCAATGCATGCTCCAAACGTCTTTTTCCAATATAGCAAAACGGACAAACATAATCTGACCATACTTCAATTTTCATTTTTTCCCCCACCTTTCTATTCTCTATTTTAGATTCAAGTAAAGTTGGCAACAATGTTAATGCTTGGGTTATATAATTTTATAGAATGAGGTGTCAGAATGAATCAATCTTTATGGCTCGCCACTGCTTATCCGAAATCTACCTATCCAACTGTAGATGATGATTTAACTTGTGATGTGTTAATCATCGGAGGCGGACTGAGCGGCATAGCAAATGCCTATTTTTTGTCTAAGCAAGGAAAGGACGTTGTGTTGCTCGAAAAAAACAGTTTGCTGCATGGGGCAACGGGAAATTCTACAGGTAAACTAACCGCACAACATGATGTAGTCTATGCAGACATGATTGAACAGTTTGGTGTGGAAAGCGCAAAACAATATTTTAATGCAAATGAACAAGCTGTTGATTTTGCGCGATCCATTGCGGAAGCAGATCAACTGCAAAATGCACACTCCGTACTATATTCTCAAACAACTGAAGGTACGGAACGATTACTTGCGGAGAAGAAAGCGTATGAAGCGATTGGGATTCCATTTATACTTGCGAGCAATGCACCCTACTTACCTTTTGAAACAGCTCACACTTTACTGATTGAAGACGAAGCACAAATTCATCCAGTGCGTTTTGGACAACAATTGGCAGAGCTCGCTGTAAAAGAAGGTGCACGAATTTTTGAACATGCACAAGTAGCCGCTCTGGATACTGATCGTCATTTCGTCAAACTCTCTTCATCTAAAATAGTGAGTTATCGACAACTAGTTATCTGCTCACATTATCCCATTGAAGCACTCGAAGGCATGCAAATTCTTAAACTGGACGTCCAGCGTTCCTATATTGCTGCGGCTAAAACCGATACTGTATTTGATCATCAATATATCTCGGTAGATGAGCCGAAACGCTCGATACGGACAGTGACGATCGATGACCAGTCTTACTTGTTGCTAGCCGCTCAATCTCATCCTGCTGGTTCGGAAAAAGAAACCCAACTACATTATGACAGCTTGACAGAGGATATAAAAACGACATTGGGGCATCCTGAAGTTGTCTACAAATGGTCGGCTCAGGATCCGTCCACACCTGATTTAGTGCCTTATGCAGGAGCTATTTCAAACTCTTCGCCGGATGTCTACATTAGTACAGGCTATCGAAAATGGGGATTATCTAATTCCTTAGCCTGTGCAGAAATTATCTCGGATGCGATTATCGGTCGACCGAATGCCGCAAGCGAATTATTTTCTCCTAGTAGAACCGATTTCGGCTCTTTATCCAGCCGGGCTTTACTATTAGCCGGGCGTACCGTAAAGGAATTTGCCGGTGGACATATCGCCCGGACTGACTCCCCAATTTGTACGCATATGGGATGTCGTACCCGTTGGAATAAAGGAGACCAAACGTGGGACTGTCCATGTCACGGATCACGTTTTCGTGCGGATGGAACCGTATTGGAAGGTCCTGCCACACAGCCCCTCGATTTAGGATAAAAAAACTGTCACGGAAGATCGGGCTACCGATTTCCATGACAGTCTGGTTATTATGAAAGTGCTTCAGTCAATACAGGTACAATTTGCTTCTTACGTGAAACGATACCTTTTAACAAAGCCGTATTATTATTGAATGCTACATTAAATGCAGAACCTGCACGTTCGGCTTCTTTTCCTAGCGCAATGATTACGGAATCGCTATTGATGATATCCGTCACAACAAACAGGAATAAATCTAGCCCTTTTTGTTCGATTACTTCATTTAATTCCGCTTCCAGTTCATCTTGTCGACCAAGAATATCTTGCAAGTCTACTGCATTTACTTGTGCGATTTCCATTTTCACATCGCCGAATATAAATTCTTTCGAATCCAGACTAGCCAAATCCTTTACAGGTACAGAGCTTAAGTCTGCTCCAGCTTTCAACATGTCCAAACCGTAAACAGCAGCATCTACTTCTGCAATGGCAGCTAGTTCTTTGGCTGCTACCTGATCTTGATCTGTGAATGTTGGCGATTTGAATAATAACGAATCCGATACGATCGCAGAAAGCATTAAGCCTGCAATGTTCTTCGGAATTTCAACGCCATGCTCTTTGAATAATTTATTCAATATAGTTGCCGTACAGCCTACTGGCTCTGCGCGATAATACAATGGATCGTTTGTCTGGAAGTTCGCAATACGGTGATGATCAATTACTTCTAACACTTGTACTTCATCCAAGTCATCGACACTTTGTTGTCTTTCGTTATGATCGACTAAGATGACTTGAGATGTTTCAGGTGCTGCTCTTTCAATTAAGCGTGGTGCTTCAAAACCGAAAGTTTCAAGCGCATACGCTGTTTCTTTCGTAATAGTCCCTAGACGAACAGCTTCTGCGTCCATACCGATTTGTTGTTTAAGATATGCATACGTAATCGCTGATGCGATGGAATCTGTATCCGGGTTTTTATGTCCAATGACTAACACTTTTGACATGTTTAATTCCTCCTATTTCACTATGTTTACTAACTATATTCTATCACACTATTCAGGATTGACTAGTAGGAAATAGTAAAGATTGTATTTCTTCCTTGTTATGAAGGAAATCTGCAATCGTGTAACGATCTAGCACAGCAAAGTAAGCTTGAAGTGCTTCGTATAAGACACCCCTTAGCTGACAGGCTTGAGACAATACGCACATATTTTTACTGGGATCAAAACATTCGACTAAGTGGAAATCATCTTCTGTTTTTCGAACTAGTTCGCCTACATTAATGCTATTTGGATTTACACTGAGACGGATTCCGCCACCCCGCCCACGAGTGGTTTCGATGAGTTCCAGTTTTCCTAACTCATGGACTATCTTGGTGAGGTGATTTTTCGATATTTGATAAGCATCCGAGATTTCTTGAACTGTGGACAGTTCATCCGATTGCTTGGAAGCTAAAAAAATCAGAACACGCAGCGAATAATCTGTATACATCGTTAAACGCATAATATCACCACTTTCTACTCTTTCATCATTATACCATTTTCAATTGAAAAATCATGGATTGACACCAGGCGTTACACGTAAAAGAATAACTAATTTTTGAATAGAATGTGACAATATTCACATTATATTTTTAAACATGTATTTAATATATAGCTTTTGAATTCTAAATGATTTATGATAGAGATATCAAATACGGAGAGGTTGTGCATTATCAATGTTAGATCAAAAAACTATCGACGTTATCAAATCCACAGTACCAGTATTAGAAGAGCACGGCACCGCGATTACTACGGCTTTTTATAAAAACATGTTTGTGGCTCATCCCGAATTACTAGATATATTTAACCATGCTAACCAATCTCAAGGTCGTCAACAGACAGCTCTTGCAAACACAGTATACGCAGCAGCGCAACATATCGATAACCTAGAAGCCATTTTACCGGTGGTTGTCCAAATCGCGCACAAGCACGTATCTCTGGGAATTTTGCCAGAACATTATCCAATTGTCGGAGAGTATTTATTGAAAGCGATCAAAGAAGTGCTTGGCGATGCAGCAACACCTGAAATTATGGATGCGTGGGAAGCCGCTTATGGCGTAATCGCTGACGCTTTCATCGGCGTAGAAAAAGATATGTATGAGAATACAGAACAAGCTGATGGCGGATGGCATTTATTTAAAGACTTCGAAATTATCGACAAAGTGGAAGAAAGTGACGTCATTACGTCGTTTTACTTAAAACCTGTTGACGGCAAAAAGTTGCCATACTATTTACCAGGACAATACATTACGATTCGATTGGAAATCCCAGGTGCGAAAAATATTGTCAACCGTCAGTACAGCTTGTCTCAAAAATCAAACGATGAGACTTTCCGTATCTCGGTTAAACGTGAAGATACATTATCACCTAATGGCGTAGTATCTTGCTACTTGCATGAAAATGCAAGTGTAGGCGACATCGTCGAAGTCAGCGCACCAGCAGGCGACTTCTATTTGGATCCTACTGGTACAGCACCTGTCACATTAATCAGCGGTGGAGTGGGTATTACACCAATGAAAGCTATGTATTCAACTATTGCAGACTTGTCTCCTGAACGTGAAGTGACATTCTTGCACTCTGCACGTACACGCAGCCAACAAGCATTTGCGAATAAACTAGAGCAATTAAATGCTAAATTGCCAAACTCTACGTACAAAACGCTTTATTCAGAAGAGGGAGACGGCATGTTCACACGTGAATTCTTAGAAGACAACGTGATTGCAGGCAGTGATGTCTATGTATGCGGACCAACTGGCTTCATGGAGTTCGTACTTCAACAACTTCACGCAATGGGTATTCCAGAAGAGAAAATTCACTTCGAGTTCTTCGGCCCAGCTGTAGCCCTTCAGTTACAATCTGTTTAAGCAGAAACAACCCCCACGAATTTTAAATTCGCGGGGGTTGTTTTTATATTTTATTCGGCATACGGATCGAAGCCATAATGAGTGCAACTACTAAAAACAGACCTAAATAGCCGACAACCGGATACAGTGTACTGACCAAATTTGTGAATCCAAAAAAACTCAGTGCATAGCCAATTACTAATGAACAGGCTACGAATAGCTTAAACTTCATCGTACCACTTTGGATGAATCGAGCACCAAACGCATAAAACATACTGACTGCTGTATTAAAGATCATACCGTATAAAATAACCGCCATGAAAATTGCAAAGATCGGTGAAATATTATTGATGATGGCAAGCATCGGTAAATCTGCCCCCGCCACGTTTTCCACTTGTGAAAAAAGTGCCAAATGACTTAACAGAATTAAAATACCTAATCCAAGACCACCTACAAATCCACCTCGCGCCGCAATCTTTTCATCCTCTTCCGCACCTCCCATGACAATAGCCATCGAAGCACCAACCGCAATATTAAATGACACATAGTTAATTGCAGATATGAACCAGTTAGGCAATGTCGTCGGCAATGCTTTGGCAACAGGATCAAGAACTGCGAAGGTTGTATCCATCGTGATGATACTGTAAACAGAGACAACAACTACCATAATAATTAAAAACGGTGTTACACTGCCGATTACAGCGACTACTTTATCTACGTTTAATAATATCGTCAAGAACACCAAAACTATCATAAGCAAACTACCTACAAATGTCGGCAAGCCAAATTGCTGATGTAAATTAGCCCCCGCACCCGCTAGCATAACTACACCTACGCCAAATAGTGTAAAGATGATAATACCATCTACTATTACACCTAAATAGCGTCCACTGATTTTGTAGATCACGTCTTTATGTGAAGTTGTTCGCAATCGACTTCCAAGACGCGTTAATGTCATTCCTAAGTAAGCGAAGAGTGCCGTACAAATCACTGCGCCAATCATACCTAAATAACCGAAACTCGTAAAATACGTCATGATTTCATTACCGGAAGCAAATCCCGCCCCTACGATAATTCCAATAAATGCACTGCCCATTCTCAATATTTTTTTCATAATTTCCCCTATTCTTCTCTGTAACCAAATATATTCGAGATGTTCATTAATTTATTTTCTATACTTTGAGACGAACGGGTTGTCCTTTTCATAGAAACGCCAAGGGTAATGCACGGCTTCACCCGTGTTGCCAATCCCTACCCGCGGACCTGCTTCTATTTCAGCCTGAGGAAAGCCTTCAGCTATGTAGAGAGGCTTCTGTGTCCAATGATGTCCGTAGTATGACATCGTCACCCCGAGAGCCTTGGAAAGTTTCCCGGGTCCATTTGTAAGATCGGTTTCTCTCTTAATGTGTATGCCACGGCGTTGTTGCATATGACTTACTCCTTCTATTGGTTCACCTGCCCGTAGTAACACGGCATGCGGCGTCCCCTCTTGAGCACAGACGACATTCATTAGCGTGTGGGTATGCATCTGATATGTATATACGGATCCCGGCTTACCGAACATGACTTCCGTTCGCTTCGTTCTACGGTTACCATAACTATGCGCAGCACGGTCTTCAGCTCCGTGATACGCTTCAGTTTCCACAATTCTGACCACTGACAGTCCTTCGGGTTGCTCATGTACAATATATTGTCCGACTAGATTACGGGCAAGCTCTAGTACAGGTACATTGAAGAAAGATGAATCAATTGGTTCATACATATGATCTTCTCCTTTCAGTTCTTATGCCAATCCTTGTCCTTCTGCGAATTCACGATAGAGCTCATGTGTTTCCAATAGTTCTGCATGATTTCCTCTACCTGTAATCTGGCCATTCTCTAAAAACAGTAACTGGTTTGCATGCAGTACGGTAGCCAACCGATGTGCAATAATAAGCGTAGTTCTACCGTGCATCAAATGGTGCAATGCTTCTTGTACATGTGTTTCCGAACCGCTATCCAAATTCGACGTAGCTTCATCCAACAATAGAATCTCAGGGTTATGCAATAAAGCACGCGCGATTGCAATACGTTGGCGCTGACCGCCAGACAACTTCATACCGCGCTCCCCAACCATCGTATCGAATTGATCCGGCATACCTTTTATGAATGTATACGCATTGGCAGCTTTTGCAGCTTCAATGACTTGTTCAAGAGGCGGTCTCTTTTCAAGACCATACGCAATGTTATCTAAGATAGTTCCGCTTAATAAAGGGCTTTCCTGCGACACATAGCCTATACGCCGACGCCAGTCGGATAACGGAATCGTTTGGATCGGATCTTCTCCAAGCCGTATTTCCCCCGAAGTCGGTTGATAGAATCTCTCCATCAATGAAAAAATCGTCGTCTTCCCTCCACCGCTTGGTCCGACGAATGCCGTTACTGTTCCTCGCTCTGCAGTGAATGAAATTCCGTTCACTACACCTTTTCCATCTTCATATGAAAAATGAACATTTGAAAATGTAATGGCACCTTCCATTTTCGATGTACGTACACCATCTGCCGGTTCTGAATCCATTCGTAGAATCCCTTGAATTCTTTCTGTCGCCCCTATCGCCTTTTGGAATGAAGTGAAAAATTGAGCCATTCGTGCGAACGGAATGATAATCTGAAACAGCAAGAAAATAATTGCAACCAATGTTCCAGCTGATAATGCTCCTTTTGCAACTTGCGCTCCTCCATACCCGAGAATCACTACTAGGATGCCCATCATCGTCAACATCATGATAGGTGAAATAACAGCTTGGATTTTCGCTTCTTTCAACCCATAACGAAATAGGGATTGAATTGCATTTTTGCCTTTCTCTCCTTCAATAGGTTCCGCGCGGTATGCTTTCACTAACCGAATATCCCCAAGCACACGGCCGAGATGTCCCGAAAACTTTGCCATTTCAGCCTGTGTCGCTTTCGCTACTTTGTGCATTAAGCGTCCAAGCGGAAATAAAATTGCCATACTAACAGGCACACTGATCAACATGATGATCGTCATTTTCCAATCGAGCACCAGTAAAATAATGACCGCTCCGATAATCGAGATCATACCCGAGATGAACGAGACTAAGTGCTCTGAGACAAGTGATTTTAATATGGTTGTATCTTGTGTAATCCGACTCATCGTTTCGCCCGTTTCATTTTGATCAAAATACGGCACAGGTAAACGCAGTACTTTTTGCCATAACTGATTACGCAAGTCCGCAACTACTGTCTCGCCAATAAAGGCAAGCATATAGTAGGAGAAACCTCCGGCAATTGCTTGTACCACGAATAAAACGAGCAGGAAAATGCCGGTCTTCCAGTTCAATAGCTCACTGGTGAATGAGTCTACTAAATCTTTGGTTATTAATGGCACAGCAAGTCCTGCAGCCGTTTCAACGAGAGATAGCACTAGGGCAACGATGGTTACGGCTACTGGCCAATGCAATGTCTTGACTAGACTCATAAAGTTTTTAACGGATCCTTTAGGTTTTACTTGTGCATTCATGATGTATCCTCTTTTCTACTTCATTCAAACGAATAGTTCATTTCCCCTTGAAGATATTCACCAATGCGACGCCAATCGGCTTCCAGTTCAGGTCTAAGGGATGGGCGATAAAACACTGAAGCCGGATGGAATGTCGGTATTATAGTGTACGATTCATCTGTTAGGCTATATTGTTTATCTTCTAATTTTGCTAAATATTGCACTGGTTGCGTCAGTACTTGTCCATGAAGAACCGTGACCTTCGCATGTTTACCTAGCAATCGCTGCAAGCCAATATTCCCCAGTGTGACAATGAGCTTTGGTTGAAGATTGGCAACTTCAAAATCAAGGACTCGTGCATGAGCCAATTGCTCCTTTTGTGTGGGTGGACGATTATACTTACGTTCCGTCAAACTACCATCCCGTTCTTTCCTCGTCCCCCATTTGTAAGGTCTACTGCGGAACGAACTCGTCATATAGACATCTTCACGTGTTAACCCTATTGATGCAAGAGATTTCATCAATTCATCACCTGCACGACCAATGAACGGAACACCATGAATCGCTTCGTGTTCACCCGGTGCTTCACCAATTAGTAAGAGTGTTGGTGATTGCGGACCTTCTCCGTGGACAAAGCCTTCTACTGGAAATCCTTCGCTGCGTTCTAAAGCTATACGCGCAATTTCATCTGGTACACGAAACATTGCATTCACTCCTTTCTACAATTATAAAGGTTTCGCTACCGAATAAAAAATGTTAACCATCGAAAAAGCCGCTCCCATTTATGTAAAATGAAAACGACTTATCTTATACTATGTTAACTCAGTTTGTTTTGTTTCTGTTCCTAGGAAAATAACAGCTAATACACCTATCATAATTGCTGCGCAGAAAATACCAAAGATGATTCCGAAGCCATATCCAGCTGTTAACAGTGATCCAACGAGAAGTGGTCCGAAAATACCTCCCACACGCCCAACTGCCGCCGCAACCCCAGAGCCTGTCGCTCGAATAGCGGTAGGATATTGTTCCGGTGAATATGCATAAAGAGCTCCCCATGCACCCAAGTTAAAGAAGGATAGAAACGCACCAGCAACCATCAACGTAGTCAATGTCTCCGCATTACCGAAAGCTAAAGCACTGAGTGCCGTTCCGAATAAATAAGTAGCAAGGACGAACTTGCGCCCCATGCGTTCAATTAGCCACGCGGCACTGAAGTAACCTGGTAACTGTGCCAGGGTCATCAATAATACATAGCCAAAGCTTTTGATTAAACTGAAGCCTTTGATCACCATGACGCTTGGTAGCCAAAGGAACATACCGTAATACGAGAAGACCACGGCAAACCATACGATCCACAGCATAAGCGTCCGTCTTCTAAATGCCGGTGCCAGTAATTGCTTTAGTTTCTGTCCTGTCGTTTGTGATATCTTTCCTTGCTCTTCAAACTTCTTAGAGTCGGGTAAATTACGTCGTAAGTAAATCGCATAAAATGCCGGTAGTGCCGTGATGATCAGTGCCACTCTCCAACCGAACTCCGGAATAATGAAATAGGCTATTAAAGCCGCTAAGAGCCAACCCGCTGCCCAAAAACTTTCAAGCAACACCACTACACGTCCCCGCTCTTTTGCGGATACGCTTTCCGAAACTAATGTAGAAGCAACAGGCAACTCCCCACCTAACCCAGCTCCTACTAAGAAACGTAAAGCTAAGAACGCCCATAACGTTGTCGTCAAAGCGGATAAGCCGCTCGCAACTGAAAACAAAACCAATGTCATCATAAATACTTGCTTACGTCCAATCCGATCGGCTAATAAACCGAATCCGAATGCACCTATCGCCATACCGATGGAATTAATGCTACCTATCCAGCCCATCTCAGTCGAAGTTAGATTCCACTCTACGGCTAGTGCAGCAATGACGAATGATAGAATTCCAACGTCCATCGCATCGAACATCCAACCAGTACCTGCGATACCCAGTAATTTATTTCGTGAGATTTCCTTCTTTTTCACAGGTCTTCTACCTTTCTATTGTGCAATCTTTATATGTCTTTACAGGTGTCATTATAGCATTTTTTGTTTGTATTTGACTAGTTTTGTTTTCTGGGGATTTCTGGATGTGATTGGCTGTGGGTAGTTATAGAGCGGGACGGCTGTGGGTATGAGCGGGTAGCGAACGTGATTGAGCGGAACGAATGCGGCTTTGAGCGGATAGCGAACGCGATTGAGCGCTTGTCATAGTTTAATGAGCGCGGCCTGATAAATTACGGCTAAAAAGATGATCATGAAGAGAAAAAACCCCAGAAGACAGAGTCTCCTGGGATTTCATTCATTCTTATAGTCCAACCTCTACTTCTTTGATCATTTCTTTGATCGATTGAAGACCGCCACCAGATAGGTACCAATATTCACCGTTCAAATAAACCATTTTGTCATTCTTGAATGCGTTTGTTTTCTTTACAAGATCGTTTTCGACAGAATCTTTCGCTGTTGCGCCGTTACCAATTGCTGCGTCGCGGTCGATGATGAAGAGAATGTCTGGGTTTGTTTCTAAGATATATTCAAACGTGATATTTTGTCCATGAGTAGAAACTTCGATGTTCTCGTCAGCAGGTTCAAATCCGAATACGTCATGAACTAGTCCAAATCGTGAGCTTGGGCCGTATGCACTGACTTTTCCTTCAGTTGCTAGGATGATCAATGCTTTGCTATCGATACCTTCAGTTTTAGTTTTGATTTCTTCAATGCTTGCATCTACGTCTGCTAATTCAGTTTTCATTTCATCTTCTTTATCGAAGATTGTAGCAATTTTACCCATGTTCTCTTTGAAAGATTCCATGTAGTTAGACGTATCAACGCCCATGTAGATTGTTGGAGCAATTTCAGATAGCTGATCATATAAGTCTGTTTGACGTCCAGAGATGAAGATCACATCTGGCTTCATTGCATTGATTGCTTCAAAGTCTGGCTCTTTCAAACTACCTAGATTTTCATACTTTTTGTCTTCATATTTAGAAAGATAACCGGGGACGTTTGATTGTGGAAGTCCTGCTACTTCAATTCCTAGTTCATCCAATGTATCTAATGTTCCGAAGTCAAAAACTACTACCTTTTCAGGGTTCTTTTCAAGTGTTGTTTCACCAAGTTCATGTGTAATGGTTACTTCTGTGCTTTCTTCAGCTGGCTTATCTTCAGGTGTAGCATTGTCTGCAGGTTTTTCTTCGTCTTTTGCGCCGCCACAAGCAGCCAGTGCTAGCATTAAGATCAATGCGAATAAGGATAGGGTAAGTTTCTTCATTTCAGTATAATTCCTCACTTTTTAAAGTTTATTTTAAGAGTTAAAATACACACAAATTCGGCAATCTTTCATTTGTTGAATCGGAATTTCCATGTCATAAATTTCGCGTAATGACTCAGAGGTAATAATATCATTCGTTACTCCGTCTTTGACGATTCTTCCGTTTTTCAACGCAACAATTCGGTCTGAATAGACAGAGGCAAAGTTGATGTCATGCAAGACGATGACCACAGTTTTGCCGAGATCATTGACAAGCTGACGCAAGATTTTCATGATTTGCACAGAGTGTTTCATGTCCAGGTTATTCAGTGGCTCATCGAGTAAAATATAATCGGTGTCTTGTGCAATCGTCATTGCAATGAAAGCCCGCTGACGCTGACCGCCAGATAATTCATCCAAATACGCTTCTTGCATGTCAGTCAGGCCCATATACTCCAACGCCTGATCCACCATCCGGTCATCTTCTTCCTGAAGACGGCCCTTACAGTGCGGGAAACGGCCGAATGAAACAAGTTCACGGATGGTAAGTTTGACATTCATGAAGTTGGATTGCTTTAAAATCGCGACGCGCTTAGCGAAGTCATTGGATTTCATATCTTTCACTTTGCTTTTATCGAGCAATACTTCGCCCGTGTCAGCATCCATTAATCGACTTACCATCGAGAGAAGAGTAGATTTACCAGCCCCGTTCGGTCCAATGAATGACGTGATTTTTCCACGGTGAATATTTACACTGACCTTTTCGACGACTGCTTTTTTCCCATAAAACTTCGTTAACTCACGAACTTGGATCATGAAGATCGACTCTCCTTTAATAATAAGTAGATAAAGTAAATGCCACCGACAAAGTTAATGATCACACTGAGTGTGGTCGAGAAAGAAAATAGACGTTCAACGATCCATTGTCCACCAACTAATGCAATGACACTCATCAACGCAGCACCGGCAATCAACACCGAATGCTTAAACGTGTTGAAGAATTGGTAAGACAAGTTGGCTACGATCAATCCGAAGAATGTAATCGGACCTACAAGTGCCGTGGACACCGCAATCAGTACTGCCGATAAAATCAACATGATCTTGACGACCGACTGATACGGCACACCCAGATTGATTGCCGTATCCCGTCCCAATGATAAAACATCGAGTTCATTGATATAGCGCCAACCAATAAGAAGTGTGATAACCAATATCGCTAATGCCCACCACACGAGATCCCCGTTGATATTGTTGAAACTCGCAAACATCTTATCTTGCACACGCAAAAATTCATTCGGATCAATCATCACTTGCAGGAATGTCGAAATACTTCCGAAGAATGTACCGACAATGATACCGACTAGCAATAAGAAATAGATTGGTCGGTTCCCTTTACCGAATAAGAAGTGATAGAGCAACAAAGCGAATATTATCATCGCACCGACCGACAGCATGAAGTTAAATTGCTGGTTGATCAGTACAAATGAAGTCGAACCGAAAAAGAAAATAAGAACGGTTTGCAGCAAGATATAGAGTGAATCCAATCCCATGATGCTTGGTGTTAAAATGCGGTTATGCGTGATCGTCTGGAAAATAACCGTGGAATATGCCACTGCCACACCTGTTAAAATCATCGCCACCTCTTTGACCGCTCTTCTAGGAAGTGCATAGTCATAACTACCGTTCAAACCTTCAAATAGATACAAGCCGCAAAATACTAATGAAAATGCTAATAAAATTAGTAGCTTCGTTGAGTTACGCATAGGCTTTCCCCCTAAACAACAAGAACAGGAAGATTGCGCTTCCGATGACACCGACCATTAAACTGATCGAGATTTCATAAGGGAAGATAATAACCCTGCCTAGAATGTCACAGATAAGAAGGAAGATTGCGCCTAGCAATGCAGTATGCGGCAACGTCTTTTGTAGATGGTCTCCTTTAAAAATCGAGACAATGTTCGGAATGATTAACCCTAGGAAAGGAATCAGTCCCACTGTCAATACAACGGTTGTCGTAATTAACGCAACTAAGATCAACCCAATATTGACGATACTCTTATAAGCGAGTCCTAAGTTCTTGGAAAAGTCTTCCCCCATACCCGCCACTGTAAATTGATTCGCATATAAATATGTAATGATCAACACAGGTATACTAATATACAAAAGCTCATAACGGCCTTTCATGATCATGGAAAAATCTCCTTGAAGCCAAGCAGACATATTCTGGATCACGTTTGCTTTATATGCAAAAAATGTGGCGATGGAAGATAAAATATTTCCGAACATCAATCCAACAAGCGGAATGAAGATCGCGTCTTTAAATTTAATACGGTCGAGAATTTGCATAAACAAGAAAGTGCCAAGCAAGGCGAATGTGAACGAAACCGCCATTTTTTCTAATAATGTTGCGTTGGTAAATATCAACATAGATACCAAGATTCCCAGTTTAGTCGCATCCAACGTTCCTGCTGTGGTGGGAGATACAAATTTATTGCGGCTCAGTTGTTGCATAATCAAACCTGCAATACTCATCCCTGCGCCAGCGAGTAATATCGCGACTAATCGAGGAACTCGACTAATCAAGAATATTTCTGTTGCTTCTGAACGCCAGTCCAATAGGTCCGCTGGTGTGATTCGGCTTGCGCCGACAAACAGCGAAAGAAATGATAAAAGTATAACTGCTGTAATTAAGTAACGTTTCTTCATGAAGAACTCCGATATCGAATATTTGAGCATCTCTCACTTAAATGAAAATGATTATCATTCGCTCAAGAACAACATTACCGCGTTTAACATATGATGTCAATATCTAAATGAAAATCGTTATCAATACTTTTAAAATTCTACTCATTACAGAATCTGTTAACCTCTTATTCAATCTTATGAATTCATACGAAAAAGCCGTTTTCCGTATAACACGGAAAACGGCTTTTTCATTTACTGCTGATCCATTTCTTGGGCACTATCTATTATTTCTTTCGGGACTTTGATTTCATCAATCTCATTGATCTTTGTCATCGTACCTTTAATATTCTGTGTGACTTTAACTTGCTGACCTTGCTCATCCATTGTCATAGTCATATCCATGTCAAAGTCTTTTGTGAAGAATGTCTTTTTATCTATAGTGAATTGTAGGTCAACTTTTTCAACTTTCATATCTGTTTCTTCCAACATGGCTTCATCTGCTTCTGGTGGCATGTTCTTCTCTAACAATTCTTTCATGAGCTCACTAAACTTTTCACCGGAACCTACCAATGTCAGAACGTATTCATCGTCGGTCTCTTCAAATGTAAAATCTTCTGTGTAATCCTTATACATGGTGAAGTCCACTGGTGATTCAGTCACTCCCATCATTTGACCGGCAGCTTCTTTATACAATTCATCCGGTAATTTTATCCAACCGCCTGATTGTGGGTCTTTCATGAAGAAGCCTTCTTCTGTCATATATTGTTCTATTGCCATTTCTTCATCGCCTACTTGCATATTCATCGTTTGGCGCATAGCAAGTGGTTCAAGAATCATATCCATATCAATCGTCGAATGAATGTCTTGCTTCTCATCACCCATTTCCAACGTTTGCATAATTTCCATATCCGAATGCATACTTTGCTGCGTTTCAGCTGTAGCATTCGCTTTTTCCATTACTTCACCGGCTGTCAGTTCACTATTTACGACCACTTCTTCTTCATCTGTACTAGGATTTTTTTGAGGTTCAGCAGTTTGACCACAGGCACTTAAAACAACTGCTAGTGTTCCTGCTGTAAGAATTGTTGTCCATTTTTTCATACAGTCCATCGCTCCTTATATTGTTCCCGCTTAGTTGTACGATTGATTAAAGAAAAACCTTCAGATCCACACTGGCAATTGACAAACCCCATTTTTATAGAAGCATAAAAAAATTTGAATACTTCAAGTGAGTGTACCAAGTATTTTTCTTTGAATTCCATCAAGAGGTTTAGAATTTTGTAAATCGGGCAAACTAGAAGCATCCCACCCCCTTTCTCTTCTTATAAAGATAAAAGGATTTGGCTACATGCATTGTGCATGTAGCCCTTTTTTATTTAATCACTTCAGAATAAATTCTTGTAGACGTTCACATTCACTTTCGGGCATTTCCACAGTCATCAATGTGCCTTCTTCTTCGTAAGCCGTATCTTTGATCGAAGCATTTTCGTTGAGATGGGAAACGATTTCTCCACGGTCGTATGGGATCATTAATTTACACGTGATATATTGCCTGAATAAGTTTTGTTGGATCAAATTTAACAATTCAGGGATCCCTTTATTTTCGCCGGCGGACATCCAAATACTCTGATCTTTTACACGCGGATAGACGATTTCGGTCAAGTCCGATTTGTTATATATATTGATAGTAGGGATACTTTTCACACCAATATCTCCTAATGTTTCATTGGTAACATCCATCATATGACCATGTTCTTCGTCGGAAACATCCACAACATGCAACAGTAAGTCTGCATTCTTGGCTTCTTCTAATGTCGAACGAAATGCTTGGACAAGATGGTGAGGGAGTTTAGAAACGAACCCTACAGTATCTGTTAAAATAAATTCTTTTTTATCTTGTAGTTTGATTTTTCTTACAGCGGTTTCGAGCGTTGCGAATAGCATGTCTTTTTCACTAACTTCTTTGGATTCATCTACATCCGTATATTGTAGCAATCGATTCATCAACGTGGATTTCCCAGCGTTTGTGTAACCTACAATGGATACAACAGGTATACCGCTTCTGACACGCTGTTTTCGCTGTGTTTCACGTTGATCACTTACATGCTCAAGTTCTCTGCGAAGTTTAGCGATCTGATCTTCAATTTTCCGACGATCGAGCTCAAGCTTCGTTTCACCGGCTCCTTTATTCTGTAAGCCGCCTCCTGTTCCGCCACCTTGCCTGCTAAGTGAAGCTCGAAGTCCAACAAGTCTCGGCAATGTATATTGCAGTTGTGCTAATTCAACTTGCATCTGTGCCTCTCGATTGCGTGCCCGCCTTGCAAAAATATCCAATATAAGCATAGTACGGTCAATAATTTTACATTCTAGATCTCTCTCCAAGTTTCTCAACTGGGAAGGCGATAATTCATCATTGAAGATTAGTAAATTTGCTTCAGATTCCTCATATACATCACGGATTTCATCAATCTTACCTTTTCCAATATAAGTGGATGGATTTTTCCGTTCTAAATTCTGTGTCACTTCACCTAGAACTTCCACATTGATTGCTTCCGCCAAATTCTTTAGTTCTTCCATCGCATATTCAAAGTGCAAATCCTTCTGTTCATGTACGCCAACTATTACGGCTTTTTCAATTAACACATCCATGCTAGCATCCCCCCGACATCTTTATATATAGTTTACCCTTCGTTCTGTTGCCTAATCGCTCGATGTGAAATGAATCTCTGCCAACCGCTGTACTTTTTCTTGTTTTTCTATAAAGCGCAATATAACGTTCCCAATTCGAATATCATGTACATCGCCGACTTTCTGTGATAATAGTATTGCCCATTCGCCTACTTCTTGTAATGGGTCTTCCACATGGAAAATACATTCTGAAACTTTTTGTTGTTGATGGAATATCGTTCGTGCACCCGTCTTAGCGAGACGAGATTGTCGCTGCGCTTCCGATTCATCCCATTCGATGAAGAATGGATATGGCAATTCATTGGAGACGTCTTGTTCAATAAACAACATCTTCCAACGAACCAACTCACCATCTTCTGTTTTTCTTGATGCATTGATAATTTTTGTTGTGGTGAATCCTTTGTTATCGAGTTCATCTTTCCATTGTTCCATATCTTCGACAGAAAAGCATACATTCGCCCAGCCATCTCCATATTGCTGATCATGAAAATAGTGTGCAATAAGTGGAAGATCCGTTGCCGCTACTCTCGCTTTGTCTTCGTCTTCTACTGTCAGCCATTCGATATATACATTGTCAGCATACAATAATGCATTGGCTGTTCCCCAGTTTTCATGCCGCCCGCCAGCTACTGCCTGATTACCTTTTGCACGTTGTTCCATGACAATGCTTTGTACAGTATCCTGAGTGAAATAGATAAGGTGGTCGAGTTTCATCATACGTATCCCTCCTAAATAGATGATTTCCTTCTATCATATCAAACCCGGCCTATCAATCGGGGATCCCTACCTCTCTTAGCATGAGATCCACTACAGTCAAAACACGCTTCAGTGTTTCCCGAAAGGTCAGAATAGTGTAGGATAAAAGAAGAGTTTCAGGAAGAGATATGTCCTGATGAAAACGAATGCGGAGGGATTGTATGGTAATCGATTTATTAACATCTCATTCATCGGTTCGACGTTATAAAGATGAACCGATTTCAAGAGAAACCGTTATAGAACTAATTAAAGCAGGTCAACACGCCGCCAGTTCTCACTTCGTGCAAGCATGTACTGTGATGTATGTAACAGACACTGAAAAACGGGGTCAGTTGGCTGAACTATCTAAGAATCGTCGTCAATTCTATACAGCTGGCGCAGTATTAGTATTTTGTATGGACTATAACCGATTATCTCACGCTGCCCGTTTACACGGTCAGGAAATTGATTATACAGTAGCAGAGAATGTGCTAGTCGGTGCAATCGACGTCGCTCTGTTCTCGCAAAATGTTGTCATTGCAGCCGAATCAAAAGGCTACGGCATTTGCTATATCGGCGGTGTACGAAATGCGATGGAAGAAATTTCACAAGTACTGGAATTGCCAAAAGGCGTTGTGCCTCTATTTGGATTGTCCATCGGTGTTCCAAATGAATCCAATGAAGTCAAACCGCGTTTGCCTGTAGAAGCCGTACTACATGAAAACACATATAACGAAGAAAAGTATCATGATCTTTTGCCAGCATATGACGAAATCATGAAAGAATACTATGCAAGCCGTGACTCCAATCAACGTGATGCGATGTGGACAAAAGAAATGGCAGATTTCCTTGAGTCACCAAGAAGAACGGATCTCGAGGCATTCTTACAAAAGCAAGGATTCCTATTGAACTGAGGATAGACAGGAGTGTCAAACGATGTCAGTAGACGACGTGCTGGAACTACTCCAGCGACGCATGAAAGATGGAACATTCATCCGTGCTACAATTAGTGGGCCACGAATGAAATCCAATGATGTAAAGCGAATTAAATTAAAGCCGCTTGAACTAAAAGGTGAATTTTACATTCAATTTGAATATCAACATGAACGTGTTCTTAAGCATGATAATGTGGCACTTGAAAACGTGAAGCAACCTTTGCAGGATGCATTGCAAAACTTTAAGCAATTCCATATTGATTTATCAGATGAAACGATGCAGATCCAAATATCCAAGAAGATGAAAGTTTCGATTAAACGAATTTTCCTCAATACCGAAAAGACGGTCGACTATTCGCATAATCGTATTAAGAATTATGCTTTACATGAAGGAACCCCTTACCCATTTCTCATTCGTCTCGGCGTTCAAACACCTGAAGGTAAGGTTAAAAATCAAAAACATGATAAGTTCCGCCAGATTAATCGTTTCGTCGAACTTATTGATGACACGCTTTCCCACTTGCCGAAAGACCGTCCGATTCGCATACTGGATTTTGGTTCGGGGAAATCGTATTTGACGTTCGCACTGTATCATTACTTGCGAATTGAAAAAGGCCTCGACATTCGTGTAACGGGGTTAGATCTAAAAAAAGAAGTCATTGAAGAATGCCAGGAAATTGCACGTGATCTGCAATACGATCAGCTAGAATTTCTAGTAGGCGATATCAATGAATATGATGGAGATACCGCAGTCGATATGGTCGTCACGCTTCACGCATGTGATGTGGCAACGGATATGGCATTAGCGAAAGCAGTCAACTGGGGAGCTTCCGTCATCCTATCTGTCCCTTGCTGTCAGCATGAGCTGTTTTCACAAGTTCAAGCTCCTGCACTCGACATCATGTTGCAGCACGGTTTAGTGAAAGAACGTTTTGCTGCACTCGCAACGGACTCCATCCGTGCAGAGTTGCTGACATTGGTTGGCTACGAATCACAACTTGTGGAGTTCATCGATATGGAGCATACACCAAAGAACATTTTAATACGTGCCTACCGTACTACTAAACAACCAACACTGGAACAAATTGATCGTTATGCAGCATTTAGGAATATGTTGCAAGCGAAGCCTTTCCTTGAGAATGAACTGAAGCCTTTGCTCGATTTTCTACCAGCACATGGCGACCAGACCATATAATTATGAAAAAGATCGCCGCAGCGTCATATTTTGACACTGCGGCGATCTTTATATATATCTTAAGATTGTGGCAAATGCTCGATGATACTATCTACTGCTTGCTTAATATAATGCGGTTTTGTCCCAAGATTTAAACGAATGAAGCCTTTCGAGTTTTCCCCAAACCACTCTCCGTAGTCAATTGCTAGCCTACACGTATCTTGAACGAATTCTTTTACACCGTCTGGCTGGATATGTGCACGCAAATCAATCCATAATAAGTAAGTTCCTTCCAAAGGTGTAACGATTAACTTAGGGGCATGCTCTGCGAATTGTTCGACCGCATAGCGTTCATTTGATTTAACGACTTCTCGTAGTCCTTCAAGCCAGTCTGCACCATGATTATAAGCCGCTTCTGCAGCCGTCATACCTAGCATATTGACTTCGGTTTGATTAACTGTTTTCACAAACGTATCGAATTGCTCCAGCAACGCTTCATTTTCAATGATGATTTGTGATGTCAATAAGCCTGCCAAGTTGAATGTTTTCGAAGCAGCGGTTACTGTAACAACACGTTTAGAGAACTTTCCTCCAGCCACAATCGCAGATGGTATATGTGTATGATCGCCAAACGTCATATCGTGATGGATTTCATCCGATACCACCAAGACGTCATGCCTGTCACAGATTGATAAGAGTTTTTCCGCTTCCTCTGCTGTCCAGACACGGCCTACAGGATTATGCGGTGTACAATGAATAAATAATTTCACGTCATTATCAACTATTTGCTTTTCAAAGTCTTCAAAATCGATCGTGTAGACGCCCTCTGTATTAATGAGTTCACTGCTTATGAGCGTACGACCTGTATCTTTCACTGCGTTGGCAAATGGATAATAAACTGGGGACAGAATGATCACTGCTTCTTTTGGTTTCGTAAATGCATTAACGAACCAGTATAACGCAGTCACAACCCCTGTTGAAAAACGCATCCATTCCTCTTTCACTTCATAGCCATGGCGTTCACGTTCCCAATTAATAAACGCTTTATAATAAGATTCAGGCGCATATGTATAACCAAATACTCCGAAGTCCACTTTTTCTTTCATTGCCTCTATTACTTGCTCTGGTGCCTTAAACTCCATATCCGCTACCCAAGCCGCAAGTAAATTCGCATCACCAAATCGTTCCTCAAGTTTATCCCATTTCAGCGAGTTCGTACCCTTTCGATCAATTGCATAACGTTCTAAAAATTCTTCTTTATTCATGTAGAAACCTCCTCGGCTCATATTTTCATAGTAATCTTTCTATTCCGATTGTAACATATGTCCCCTTTTGCTTCCTCCGTTGTTGTTATGATTTATTTTGGGGTATACTAGAGTATTGAAGCGACATTTAGTTGGAGGTCATGAAAGTGAGAAAATGGAATACCGCAATAGTTTTACTAGCACTACTTTTCATTTGTTCCATTCAGTCTGTCAGCGCACAAACGACAGATGTAAAATATATAGACGTCCCCAATGATCACTGGGCAAAAAATGAAATCATGCAGCTGGATGAAATGAAAATCATCACGGGCAATTTCGATATGCAGTTCCATCCCGAAACTCCACTAACAAAGGGGCAAGCTGCTGTTTCTTTATCTAAAATCTTCGGATCGAAATTCATTGATAAGTCTTACGGTTTTTCAGATATTGTATGGGGATCAGATAAAGGACGTTTTGCCTTGACCGCTGTCGAGAATGGATGGATCCAACCAAGCAAACAGGGAGTTTTCGGCTTTGATGAACCATTGACGAAGACAGAGCTATGGGACGCATTGATTACGGCTTTTGACATGGAAGAGGACCTCGGTAAAGTGTTATCGACTAGCTGGCCTTCCAGTTCGGATAGAGCTACATTAAAAAACATTCCTGTCTATACGTTTCCTCAAGTGGAGGAGTTTCTTCATTACGGCGACTCGATCGTATCAAGGGCATACTTTTCAAAAGCATTACACAGGATACTAGTGGAAACCAATCGTATTAAACAACCGAAACAATTTACACTCTCCAATCCGGAAGAGTCCATTCACTATAGTAAAAGTGTGCCTGAGACTAATTTAGGAAGTGTACCGTTTAGTACTCATCCCCTTTATTTGCGCTCTGAGGAAGCATTTGAATATAAAGACTTTACACAAACCAATTATGGATTTTCACGCGATAGTGCTTATACATATGCTGTCGGAAAAGAAGGCGCTGAAATCAAATTGACTGTTCGAGAATTGCCTAACAAAGATGTATTTGTATTTTCAGAACTAACTAACCCTACTGACAGGTCTATAACGGTAGAAGTACTTCAAAAAGAACAAGATATCGCACAGTTTGATCTATACCGCTATGATCGTTATCCACTCATGCGTGAGAATATAGATTTGGCGGATGCGGATATGACCACTTATCCGACAGGCTTACTGCGCTTCATCAAGACGGACGGCACTGTAGAAGAACGGATGATTGGACAGGCCTACCAATCCAAACAATTATCCCTTCGCTACGATAATGCTGAACAAAGTGTCTCTCGTGAACTCATTGGAGAACAAGAGAATTTCTCCTATACGTTAGCCGGAAAAACGCTATTATCTTCCTATAAACTACAAGCTAATACAGGAGAAATAGTGGACCACTGGTATGTAGATTCCGATGAGCAATTGTTTAATTCAAAAGACGACCTATTCAAGTGGATGAGAGAAACAAGTCAGAATCACAAGAAGCGCAATAAGTGGTACACAGCTGAAGGTTCGTATAATAAATTGGCTGACTCGACAGAACCAATGCCCGTTACAGGTCAAAACTACGGTCGTAATTTATTGATGCTAAAAGAAGATCGCGCATTGACGCTTTATCATGAAAATAAAGGACGTTACTATGAGAATCTGGTCTATAATTCCTTCGTCAATTTGAAAATCTTCAAACAGGATAAAGACTACTGGGAAACAGAAGTAACAAGTACGTATCTAAAAAACTTATATGATATTCACGCACCATTTATTGATACGCGTTTCAATGAACAAATCGCTTTATTCTATTATAATATCGGTGATGAGTTCGGAATTCCTTCTGCGAATGAACCACTGCGAGATTATGCGGACCTTCTCGTTTCCCAGCAACGAAAAGGCAATATTAATCGAGTAGCCAGTGATGCATACTATATTGCAGATTACTTCCCAATAAAACAGAAAGTCACTACCCATACATCCATGAATCATGCACTTGGTGGTATGAATATTTTGCTCATGTCTTACCAAGAGTTTGGAGATTCGCGATATCTTCAAACCGCACGCAATATCCAGAGAGCCATTGTCTATCAAAAAGATAAATGGATTCGCGATAATGGAGATATATGGTATAAGGTTTCACCGGAATCTAATTTTGAAGGTGATGATTATAAACATTTGACGCTAGAAGACCTAATCGACTCCTATCAACTTTGGCAACAAATCGATTCAAGCTACTTGCCTACGTTAAAGCAACTCATTATTTCTAAGGCCACTTTCTTATCGAATGAAAAACTTGGCTATACGACGAAGATTAAAAAAGGACTTAAAGAAATTGGGCTATACGAGTATTTGCCTGATGGCGACGAAGTGACGGACGCGTTATAAATTATATTGACAGAGAAAAAAGAGCTATCCATTGCGTATTGCGCAATGATAGCTCTTTTTTTCACATTTCTTCTTTGAGTAATTCCAATGTGTCATCGTATTCTCTTTCAATAACAGTATCGCGTTTATACGTTGCCTTACTTACTAATACCGCAACAATAAGGCAAAGCGCAAATCCAGGAACAATCTCATACAATGCATCGTGCAAGACATCGATACTTCCCCAAACACCTACCGTTACAGCACCAATAATCATACCGAACAATGCCCCTTTAGCCGTTAGCTTTCTCCAGTATAATGATAAGAGAATAATAGGACCAAATGCTCCGCCGAAACCTGCCCAAGCGAATGAAACCAATTTCAATACGGATTCTTTATTCGGCCAAGCGAGTATCATTGCGATGATCGTCACGACCAGAACAGCCAAACGCCCTAAAAATACATAGTGACTATCTGTAGCGTTTGTTTTGAAAACCGCTTTATATAAGTCTTCAATCAAAGCAGACGATGTCACAATCAATTGCGACGATATCGTACTCATAATAGCTGCCAATACCGCTGCTAGCATAATACCTGCAATCAGCGGATGGAAAATAATCTGTCCGAGAACGATAAAGACCGTTTCTGGATCCGCCAAGTCCACGTTGTTTTGTTGAAAATACGCGATACCAATTAATGCAGTAGCAATCGCACCAAACAAACTCAGTATCATCCAACCAATACCAATCCGTCTTGCACTCTTCGTCTCTTTCACCGACTTGATCGCCATGAAACGGACGATGATATGCGGCTGCCCAAAATAACCTAGACCCCATGCGAGCGAAGAGATTATTGTGACAACACTGACACCTGACACCAGGTTAAACAGTGCGGAATCTACTTCACGTATACTCGCTGCCGTTTCAGAGAAGCCACCTGTAATAAAAATTCCGAACGCCGGAACTAAAATCAGTGCCAGAAACATAATCAAACCTTGTACAAAATCGGTATAACTAACTGCTAAGAATCCACCGAACAATGTATATGCCAGAACTACCACCGATACAATAATCAGACCCGTATGATACTCTAGCCCAAATGAGCTCTGGAAGAATTTACCGCCCGCTACCATACCTGAAGATACGTAGAATGTGAAGAACACTAAAATAATAATGCCTGAAGCCACTCTCAATAAGCGGGATGTATCTTTTAACCTGTTATCCAAGAAACTCGGAATCGTGATGGAGTTATTTGAAACTTGCGTATATGCACGTAAACGTGGTGCAACATATAACCAGTTTAGATAGGCACCTAATGTCAAACCTATCGCAATCCACGCTTCGCCCAGTCCACTCAAGTAAATAGCACCCGGCAATCCCATCAATAGCCAACCCGACATATCGGAAGCTCCGGCACTTAATGCGGTAACTGCTGGTCCGAGCGACCGTCCACCTAACATATAATCCGTTAGATTCGATGTGCGTTTGAATGCATACCAACCGATTAGCAGCATGGCTATCATATAGACGACAATAGAAACAAGTTGGTACATTTGCTCCGTCATATAATCATCTCCTTCCTTACTATCAATATACCTATACTACCTTATGGATAGTACACTTTGAACCTTTATTTGGTGATTCGTAGAATAGAACTATTTTTTCAGGCAGTATTCCCCGGGAAATTACACCATTTGACACAGCAACTTAAAGTAACTTACTTTGCATATTCTACGCATATATTGAAACCATTCTATCTATTGTAACGTATATAAAAAAAGGGGGAGATCGAATGTTACACACGACAACTAACATGTTGCAAGGCCGCACAATTGAAATGTATCACGGAATTGTATCAGGGGAAACAATCATGGGGGCAAATATCGTTCGGGATATTTTTGCATCTGTCACCGATATTGTAGGTGGACGCAGTGCTGCTTATGAAAGCAAATTAACCGAAGCACGACAAACAGCAATTGATGAAATGTCTCATAAAGCAAGTGCTATGGGGGCGAACGCTGTCATTGGAGTCGACTTAGATTTCGAAATGGTACGTGAAGGCATGATGATGTGTATCGCAACCGGTACAGCTGTTACGTATCGGGATGGAGAGTAATCATTTATACAAAAAGAGAGGGGTTCCCCCCTCTCTTTTTGTATTACGTTAATATTTCTGCCACACGTCCAACTTGTCCGTCTTCAAGTCGCACTTTAATCCCATGTGGATGGAAGCTAGAATTAGTCAATAAATCTTTGACAACACCTTCTGTTTTCACGCCACTTCGCTGATCTTTCTTTAAAATAACCGCTACCCGTAACCCAGGTTTTACATCTGACCGATTTTGTCCATTCATATATTCATCTCTCCTCTTTTTATTCAGTGTACCATATTCATGAACTCTTTCTCTTCTAGTACATCGGATGAACGAAGACAGGATGCATGGTACAATAAAGACTATCAAACTAGGAGGTGTATTCATGCGATTAACAGTATACCTGGCTGGAGAAATTCATACATCTTGGCGAGAAGAAGTCAAACAACAAGCAAAAGATCTACAATTACCTGTAGACTTTGTCGGACCCATGGAAGACCATGATCGCTCGGACAACATTGGAGAAGAGATTCTAGGACAACAACCGGATAAAATTTTTAAAGATGCTGCAGCTTCAAGCCTTAACAACTTACGAACGGAAATCTTAATGAAAAAATCAGATATTGTCATTGCGTTATTTGGTGAACAGTACAAACAATGGAATACTGCAATGGATGCCAGCGCAGCAGTCGCTTTCGGCAAGCCACTCATTCTGATTCGTCAGGAAAACCATCACCACCCACTAAAAGAACTATCCCGTAAAGCACATGTTACGGTGGAATCGGTAGATCAAGCAGTTTTAGCATTAAAATATATTTTCGAGTAAATATTTAATTACTTGCTAGAAGACAAGCCTATCAAATTATGGGCTTGTCTTTCTCAATTCCACTAATGACCATAATCTTTACTTGAAACACACTTTATTTTGACTACTATTTTCACGCACTCAATTCACCCTACCACGTGTCAAAACATTATTTTTCAACTGAAAATTCTATCTGTAATTAATAGGTGTAAATGATAGAATAGGAATACACAAGGAAGTCGGGAGGGGCAATCGGATGGCGCATAAAAAAGGTATTCGTCAACAATACATAAAAGTATTTATCGCTTCCATAGTGATTGCGATTATCGGGATGGCTAGCATGTATTTCTATGCTAGTAGCTCATGGGATGAACTAGAAAATAAACAGCAAGCCTCAATAGAAAAGTCGGTATTAATTGAAAACATATCCGATTCAATCCAAGATCTATTCTTTCGGGTTCGTGGTTACTATGCTTTTCAAATTGAGGAAGAACTAAATTTTGCCTATCAATCAATTGAAGACATTCATTCTTATTCTAGTGAGTTTAAATCTTTTCAATTAACAGCAGAAGAACAGCGAATCATTGACGAAATCGATAATTTCTTGATGGAATATGAAAATGTTACTCTTCCAAAAGCTATTCAATATGTCAAAAAGGACGATTATGCTGGTTTACAAGACTTAGCAAAGAGTGGTACGAACTTAGCCGTTAATAGATTCATTCAATATGCTAACGAATACGAAGATTCATTAAAAAATAAGATGGAAATTGCATATAATAATACGATGCAAAAAACAAAAACATTCTTTTTGATCATCACATTATTCGGCATCATCTTCTTATGTATTCCAATCTATATGTTTTGGAGCGTCGTCAACCGAGTAGTCAAGCCAGTAGAAGATATCACGCGCGCGGCAGATCAGTATGAAACAGAAGGTACTGTCCTATTCCAACCTATTCAGACTGAAAATGAAATCGGTGCACTTTCACAATCCATTCATAAAATGATGGAACATATACAAATGAATGAGCAGGAGCTCCTTTCACAAAATGAAGAGTTGATTACACAGCAAGATGAATTATTCAATCGCCAAACGAAGATGGAATTCGCCTTATCAGAAGCTCGATTTTCCCGTGTCCGTTTAGAACGATACAACGGTTTGAGTCATATCTTATCGTTCTCGTTGGATAAGCAAGAAGTATGCGACCAAACTTCTAGCTATTTAAATCAAGTCTATCAATCCGACTTAAGTTTTCTTTGGTTTCCTAAAAGTGAAATTCATACGTTAAAGGGGATTTCAGAAGAGTTTTTCAATGAAATTAAACAAGAACGAATAGAATATATAAAAATCCGACTTGAAACAGAGCCCTATTTCATTATCAAAAGAGAAGCGGAATATGAAAAAGGAATAGCTGACAATATTACATATGTCTATGATTTTGTTACAGGTATCTACAATGTTGCTAATGAATTAAGCGTCGTGTCTGTCCTCTCGCGTATCGGTAAGCCATTTACAGAAGATGACCAACAAGATTTATACGGTTTGCTTAAACGAATTGCAATCGCAGTGGATCGGATTGAACAATATGAACTCATTATTCATGAACGTCAGTTGAATCAGAATATCTTGAATAACATCAATGAAGGCATTCGTTTCGTTTCAAATACAAGTGAGAATGATAAGTATAATAAAGCCTTATTCAATTTACTTGGAATGGAACCTGAAACAGAACATAGGGCTTGGCCACGAGAAGAATGGACGGAGTATTTCCTGAAACAAATTGATGACCCTGTTCAATATAAAGCATTTTTTGATGACGCTATCAGGTCTGAATCCACGGAATTTATTACTAATAAATACATACTTTCATTACCTTCTGAAAAGTCCCGGGTCATGAATGTATACAGTGTGCCGATTATTATTCAAGAAGAAAAAGTCGGTACGATCTTCGTACATCGGGATATAACTCACGAACACGAAGTCAATAAAATGAAAACGGAATTGGTGTCGACTGTCAGTCATGAATTGCGAACACCTTTATCGAGCATTCTCGGATTCTCTGAGCTTTTACTAAATAAAGATATGGATGATCAACGTAAAAAACGGTATCTTGAAACTATCCACAGCGAAGCTAACCGATTAACTACGCTCATCAATGACTTCTTAGATTTGCAACGGATGGAATCAGGGCGTCAATCCTATAAGATAGAAGATATATCCATCACTAAAGTAGCTGAAATGGCGGTAGACTATTTACTGATTCAATCACCAGATCATACTATAAAGATGCAGGATCTCACATATTCATCAATGGTCAGAGCGGACTATGATCGTATTTTACAAGTATTCATGAATTTAATTGGCAATGCCATTAAGTTTTCACCCGACGGCGGAAATGTGAATATTACTCTGTTAAATCAACAGGACACAGTTGTCGTTTCTATAGCGGATGAAGGGATTGGCATTCCATCCGATACGATTAAACATCTATTTGAGAAATTCTATAGATTTGATAATAGTTACAGTAGAAAAATTGGCGGTACAGGTCTCGGTCTATCTATTTGTAAGGAGATTATTCAAGATCATCATGGACGAATTTGGGTAAGTTCTGAGGAAAATGTAGGGACGACAATTTTCTTCTCTCTTCCTTTGAAACAGCAGCTGCCAAATGAAAAAATTGACTACGACAAACCTTTGGTGGTTATAGTAGAAGATGATGTGAATATTTCATTGTTACTGGGAGAAGAACTAGCAAGCAATGGATTTTCAATAATTCATCATTCCAAAGTGGGCGAAGCATTTGTATGTATAGAAGTAATGCAACCAGCCGCAGTCGTTGTCGATCTAAAATTAGAAGAAGGTGAAAATGGTTGGGATTTAATTAGCCAAATGAAAGAACATACTAAAACTAAATCGATCCCAATTATTATATCCTCTTCATTGGAAAAAGAACCTTTATTGATGGAAGAATTTCATATCAGTGAATATTTGACGAAACCTTATCCTCTCAGCGATTTATCCTCTATTATTATAGAGACTATAGAACGATCTGATGGACTGATTTTTTATCCAGAGAATAACTAAAAGAACGTCTTTTCCTTTACGGAAAGGACGTTCTTCTATTTTGTATACTGTAATTAAAATAGTGATTTAACTAATTCAGCCAGTTCATTCGGGCTAAATGGTTTAGGTACGAAGTAAGAGGCCCCTTTGGCTAAAGCAGCGTCTTGATCTGCTTGCTGTGCTTTTGCTGTGAGCATAATAATAGGCGTTGATAGCTTTAGCGGTTGTAGATGCTCTAATAATTCTAAACCTGTCATACGTGGCATCATATAATCCAAAAGAATGGCGTCATATGGATGGCTTTGGATTTTA
This sequence comes from Sporosarcina sp. P1, assembly GCF_002743155.1. Classification (NCBI taxonomy): domain Bacteria; kingdom Bacillati; phylum Bacillota; class Bacilli; order Caryophanales; family Caryophanaceae; genus Sporosarcina; species Sporosarcina sp. P1. Next base: position 324,932 of record NZ_PDYS01000002.1, on the reverse strand, counting down.
CTTAATGCTTCTACCCCATCCACTGCTTCTTCTACTTGAAACCCTTCAAATTCCAACGTGTCCGTGAGCAACATGCGCAAAATATCTTCATCGTCTACAACTAAGACCTTTTTTCCTATATGCGTCAAAGTGGCCACCTCCTTCTATTCTCTTTTATCAAATAAACGATTTGCTAATTTATCAATTCTTCCAAGGACTTCCGACGGTTTAAATGGTTTTATTATATAGTCATCTGCTCCAAGCCAAAGTGCTGCCTTAATATCATTCGCACTTTTTCTAGCCGTCATCATGGAGACTGTGACGTTTGTTTTGGAATGGTCACTCTTTAACTGACTCAATACTTCTAGACCGTCCATTTTTGGCATCACACCATCAAGTAATACGATGAAATAGGCATCGGGACTATACCAGTCTTCTTCTAGAAATGAAGGGCCGTCAGCATATGTCTTTACTGTAATATCAATGTACGAAGACTTTAACTCCAGCAAAGTTTGCTCAAGGATTTGTCTGATGAATGAATCATCATCAACGATAATAACGATTAACTTTCGTTTTACTACCCGTTTTCTCTGATCGTAAATCACTGTTTGGTTTCGCCCTGAACGCTTGGCTTCATAAAGAGCTTGATCTGCAGCGGATATCATGTTGGCAGTATTTCCTTCGTACGTCGCACTGCCCGCCGAGAAAGTTACTTGGAATGTCTCTTCATCAGATGTGAATATCGTATCATTGAATTTGGCTCGAATTCTCTCAACGGCATGCACGGTATCTTCAGCATTACTATTATCAAATAATAAAGCAAACTCTTCTCCGCCATACCGGCATACATAATCGCCTTCACGTTTTTCTTCTTTGATGATTTCGCCAAATTTTCGTAGAACTTCATCGCCTGCTGGGTGTCCATACAGGTCATTTACTTGTTTAAAGTGATCCAAATCGATAATGACAAGAGAGAAAATCACTTCAGATTGATCGGCTTTTTTGGCCAATGTATTGATGGTCTCGTCGAAGTAGCGTCGATTTCCAACACCTGTCAAACTATCTGTAATCATACTGCTACTGACCGCATGCTGACGCAATTGACGATTGAACAAATAAGGGAAAAAGATATCCATATCAAAAGGTTTAGATAGCAAATCCATAGCCCCTCTACGATACGTTTCAATTAGAATGTCTTTCGTTACTTCTTCACTCGAGATAGCTAAAGTCGTATTTTTTTGCCGCGCAGGTTCTGCAATTTGATCCAATACTTCAAAGCCTGTCATATCAGGCAACTTTGCATCTATGATTACAATACTTGGTCTCATAGAGTAAAATTGTTCAATTCCACGCTTTCCATTCAATGAAATAATTACTTGAGCTCCAAGCTTCTCGAGCAACTCTTTTAAATAGGATACGAACTCCAAGTCTTGATCAATGATTAAAATAAACGTTTCTTGATCAAGACGGTTAACGTAGCGATCAGGCAATTGAAATTCTTCTTTTTTCACAGCAATAGTATCATCAAAATGCGAACGAATACGATTCTTTAAATTTTCTAATGAAGATACGGGTATTTTCTGATCGTTAGAAGACGTCAGAATCTCTAATTGTGACGCACAAAAGAGAGACAACTGTTGCAATCCGATTGTCCCGGATGTTCCCTTCAATTTATGAAGAAAATAATACAACTCCCTTTCCGTTAAACTACCACGCGCTTTCCACTCTTCAAAGATATTCTCTGTACGTTGTGCAAGCATATTCTGATATTTTTTTTGACTCACTGTTTTCCTCTCCGTTCAGCGGAAGCATTCCCATTTCGTTCTATACTTCTGATTCCCCGGTATTCTACATCTATAAAAAAAAAGAGCTGGTAATATAGAATTTCCTATTACCAGCCCTAACGCATATTTACTCTAGACCCATTTCTTCTTTTACTACTTGTGAAATCCGATCTGCATAGTCTGCACATTGTGCTTCTGTTTCAGATTCGACCATTACACGGACGAGGGGCTCTGTCCCTGAAGGACGTACAAGTACTCTTCCCTGTCCGTTCATCTCTTTCTCTACTTCGTTAATAACCCCGACAATACGCATATTATCCATGACCGCATATTTATCCATTACACGAATATTAATAAGTTTCTGTGGATACACTTTCATTTCGCTAGCTAATTCAGATAATTTTTTACCTGTTTGCTGCATGATGTTCACAAGTTGCAATGCCGTCAGTAAGCCATCGCCCGTTGTATTATAATCCATAAAGATAATGTGGCCTGATTGCTCACCACCAAGATTATAATGATTTTTACGCATTTCTTCTACGACATACCGATCACCTACAGCTGTTTGAACACTCTTCATGCCAAATTCCTCTAGAGCTTTATAGAAACCTAGGTTGCTCATCACAGTAGAGACGATAGTGTCTGATTTTAATCTGCCTTTGCTATGTAAATATCGAGCTACAATAAACATAATTTGGTCGCCATCGACAATGTTTCCTTTTTCATCTACTGCGATAAGACGATCTCCATCGCCATCAAATGCTAAACCGATATCTGCACTCTTTTCTACTACGAGTGCTGCAAGTGCTTCAGGGTGTGTGGAGCCAACGCCATCATTAATATTCAAACCATTTGGGGAAGCACCCATTGTAGTCAAGTCTGCATCCAAGTCTGCAAATACATGAGTTGCCAAGACTGATGTCGCACCATGTGCACAATCAAGTGCCACATGAATATTCTCGAAATCGTCATCGACAATTTGTTTCAGATATTGAATATACTTTTGACCGCCTTCAAAGTATTCCGTTATGGTTCCAACATTTCCACCAACAGGACGAGGCAATGTATCTTCTTCTGCATTTAATAGTTGTTCGAATTCTTCTTCCTGTGCGTCAGTTAATTTAAAGCCGGTTTCTCCAAAGAACTTAATTCCATTATCTTCAACTGGATTATGTGATGCTGAAATCATAACACCTGCTTGTGCGTTCATGACACGTGTTAAATAGGCTACGCCTGGTGTACTAATTACGCCTAATTTCATAACTTCCACACCAACAGATAATAAGCCTGCTATTAAAGCATTTTCAAGCATTAAACCAGAAATTCGTGTATCTCTTCCTACTAGCACTTCGGCTTTCTCTTCCACATCTTTAGTAAATAAATATCCACCGATCCTGCCTAATTTAAATGCCAATTCAGGTGTTAGTTCCTCGTTGGCTATACCTCTGACGCCATCTGTTCCAAAATACTGTGTCATGTTGTATTCTTCCTTTCGATCTTATCTTAGATCACGTTTGGTACGAGCTTTATGATTCTTTCTTATCATCCGTCTTTTTCGATATGTCGGAAGTATCACCTGAAACTTTCACCTGAATTTTTAATTTAGCAGGTGTCACTTTAGTAATTCCTTCAGGATTTTTTATATCCACTTCCACTTTTCCGGACTTATTTATTTTATCTATATCCAGTTCCACTGGGATTTCTTTAATTGCGTCCACTATGCTTTTGGGACCATATACGCGAATGGATTGAACATCAGGTACTGCACTTTCAATAGTTATTCCATCTGGAGATTGTCCCTTTTGTTGCAATTTCAATGGAATTTCACGACTATATTCTTGGATATCTACTTTCACCGTGACTTCTTCCGGATCCAATTCAACGGATAGCTTATTCAAGTCGCGATCCAATACGCGAACGCGTGATTTTTGCTCAAAAGACTTATTTAGGCTACCGTCATTGGTAATAGAAACTTTTACGAAACTAATCGCATCCACAACACTTTTCGCACCTGTAACATTAATCGAAGAGGGGTGGACACCCATGCTTATCACTTCATATCCTTCTGCTAACAATCTAGTATTCATCTCAGGATCGACACGAAATGACTGGGTTACCTTCTCCTCAATATTAATATTAACTGTTGATGGATCAAGTCGAACATCCAGTTTATCTGACAAATTTTCCGCTTGTATACGTACGGTATGTTCACCGAGTGTCAAGTTTTGTAAATCTAATTTCAATGTAAAATCTTTTAACAGTTTAGTAGTCTGTACAATTTGGGCGGGTCCTTCAATCGTCATATTGACCATGTCAGGTACTCCTGTTACTACTAAATTTTCCGTATCGTAATAAACTTCCACCGGTACGTCTTGCAAGAGATCGAACACATCGCCTATTGTATTACGACTTGATTGATCCTCCGCTTTTACTGATAAAAACAGCATAATCGCCAAAAATAGAGCAGTTAGTCGAAGAAACCAGGGGCTATCCATAAATTTATCCATTTTTTCTCTTCCCCCACTTCCATAGAGAAGTATCTGTTTGTCCTGTTGTGTTACCGAACCAGGAAATACGTAATAGCTTTTCGAATTCCTCAATATCCAATTTCCGATTGATTTCTCCATCTGCAGCCAGACTTATGGCACCCGTTTCTTCTGACACAATGATGGTTACTGAATCAGTCACCTCACTGATTCCAAGCGCCGCACGGTGTCGTGTACCGAGCTCTTTGGAAATAAACGGACTTTCCGACAATGGTAAATAACAACCTGCGGCAGCAATACGGTTCTTCGTCACAATAACCGCACCGTCATGCAATGGTGTGTTTGGAATGAAAATATTGATAAGAAGTTCGGAAGTAATATGTGAATTCATAGGGGTACCTGTTTCGATATATTCACTAAGACCTGTTTCCTTCTCAATTGTAATTAGCGCACCAATACGCCGCTTCGCCATATAGCTAACGGATTTGACGAATGCTTCAATCAAGCGGTCACGTTCTTCTTCCTCCTGCATAGCAGTACGTGCAAAGAGTTTGCCCCGTCCCAATTGCTCTAATGCTCTGCGAAGTTCAGGCTGGAATATAATGATCGCAGCCAAAAAACCAAATCGAAGTACTTCTTCCATCATCCATTGAAGCGTCTTCAAACCGAACCATTCTGTAATATAGCGACCGATTAGAATCACAAATATACCTTTTAGTAATTGAACAGCCTTTGTTCCTTTAATGATGGTAATTAATTTATAGAGTACGAACCAAACAAGAAGCACATCCACAATATTTTTCAGTATTTCTATTGGTGCTAACGTTGTTGCTTGCTCCAAACCCGGCATGTGCTTCCCCTACCTTTTAAGAAAGTTCTTATAGATTTAGTATAACATAATTCCCAACTAACATGCCCAACTAAAAGGTCATGTACATCCGAATGAAAATCAAAAAAGTGATGCGGAAGCCCTTAAGCCGCATCACTTTGAAAAGCTATTTTCTCATTCATTTTCAAGCTTTTGTTCCTTCGATGCAGGGATAATTTCTTTTGCCAAAGACTTCATCTTATACCACAGCCAATCAAAGATCTCATCAATTTCTTCACTTGATCCCGTAATAACGGCCGTTGAAGCCATATACTTAGAACCTCTAATAACCGTGACATCACCATCAACTTCTCCTTCAATCCGAAGGTCTCCGTTCTTCACGACAAGATCACCAACAACCGTTTCTCCTGCTGGCACCACAACCGTTTCCCCCTCTACAACCAAATTAGGCTGTTTTGTAAATGAAAACTGCTGTTCATTTTCAAAACTTGAGAAGAAAGATGCACTCATAAGCAATAAAAACATTGCAGCCGCCACCATAAATGGATGCTGACGAAACCATTTACTCGGACCTTTCTTGATTGTCCGTCTCGGCAATCTTGCAGTTACACCATTGACAAAGCCCGGAGGTGCTTCCACTACATCCACACCCTTAAATAAAGTAACGGTCTGCTCTAGTTCCTCAAATGTTTCTCTGCACTCTTCACATGACTTCAAATGTTCGTTCATAACTAGTTCTTCCTCATTGGTGATTTCACCATCTAAAAACGCATGCATATAATGGACAACATGTTTAGGACATTTTTCCATAAATCTAACCTCCTACATACTCCCCATTTGTTGCCGAAGTGCTTCTCGTCCTCGATGTACTCGTGTTTTTACTGTGCCGAGTGGCATCTCCAAAATGTCAGCAATTTCCTGCAACTGTAGGTCTTCCATATATCGTAAAATAATAATCGTGCGGTATTTATCGGGCAGCCTGTTTACTTCATATTGAATACGATCCTTCATTTCCATCTTTTCTACTTCTTCTTCCGGTAATTGTTGCACCGCTGCAATTTGTGAATACATATCCAAGCCTTCCGTCCCTGGAATTGTAGCATCCAAGTAGTGATCAGGTTTTTTCTTACGAATGCGGTCTATACACAAATTGGTCGCAATACGGTACAGCCAAGTAGAAAATTTTCTCTTTTGATCATAGGTTTCCAAGTTTACATAAGCACGCACAAAGGCTTCTTGCGCAATATCTTCTGCCTCTGCTGCATTGTTCAACATTCGGTAGCACACTTGATATAGCCGGTGCTGAAAGTGGATTACGATTTCCTCAAAAGCTTCCTGATTGCCATGTAAAACTTCTTTTACTCGTTTGTTAATTAACTCGTCCAATAGGCTTCACTCTCCGCTCTTATGCGGCTGTCCCTCTATATACGTTAGAAACATCATTTGGTTTCACTTTTTTCATTTATTACGTTCATCTCTACTTTATCATTATTCTGGCTATCAGTGATAGTCATTTCTTAAATTGAAAAAAGTGATTAAAACCCGTAGGCTTTAACCACTTCAACAAATTACAATAGTTTTTCACCAAATAACGATCCCATCAAGCCGACTGCTACGTCAGCCGTCTTATTGTACTCGTCAAGTACAGGGTTCACCTCAACAAATTCCGCGGATGTAATGACATGTGCATCTTCAAGTAATTCCATAGCCAAATGACTTTCACGGTATGTGATTCCACCTGGCACCGGTGTTCCTACTCCCGGTGTATATAACGGATCCAAACCGTCCAAGTCTAATGACAAATGAACACCATCTACTTGTCTTGATGCAAAATATTCAAGTGTTTGCTGTATGACCACTGACATTCCATAACGGTCGATTTCATGCATAGTAAATACTTTTACGCCTTTTTCTTTAATCATTTGGCGTTCACCAGGATCTACTGAGCGCGCTCCGATAATCACTACATTTTCAGGCTTGATTTTTGCTCCTTCACTATGCACATTCACCAATTGTTCATGGCCCAGCCCCATACTGACCGCGAGCGGCATACCGTGGATATTTCCCGACGGAGATGTTTCGCATGTATTCATATCTGCATGCGCATCGTACCAAATAACACCAAGGTTTTTATAGTGTTCTGCCAACCCTGCAAGTGTGCCTATTGCGATACTATGATCTCCACCAAGCACGAGTGGAAACTTCTTGTTTTTTACAATAGCCGAAACTGTCGCAGCAAGCTCTTCAGTCGCTTCAGTCACTTCTGTTAAGTTCTTCAACCCAACCTCATTACACGATAAATCACGAATGGGAGAAACAGAAATATTTCCTTCGTCCATTACGTGATGCCCTAATGCCTGCAGACGCTCTACCGCTCCTGCATATCGAATCGCACTGGGTCCCATATCCACTCCACGGCGGCTCTGACCAAGATCCACGGGTACTCCAATTATTGAAATGTTTAGTTCGCGCATAACCAATCCTCCCACCTGATCTTTATATTTTTGAGCAACACAGTATTTTCATATTCTTTTCGCATCTTCTAGTGACATGGGTCGACCGAAATAATAGCCTTGTCCTTCGCGGCATCCTAAGTTGTAGAGCATTTTGGCCTGCTCCTGTAATTCTATTCCTTCCGCCACTACGTTCAACCCCGCCGTATCAGCAAGTGTCACAATCGCTTTGACAATAGCCTGACTGTTTTCATTCTCCAATATATCCCGTACAAATGCCATATCAATTTTTAACGTATCAGCCGGGAGTTCTTTAATATAACTAAACGTACTATAACCTGTCCCAAAGTCGTCAATCGCAATCGTAATCCCTTCACTTCGAAGTCTTTGAATGGATTCTTTCATGCCTATCGTATCCATAAATGAGCTTTCTGTCAGTTCCAACTCTAGCATCTCAGGCGGTACGCGATATTCTTTAATAATATTCAAAACGGAGTCAACAAAGCCTTCTTCTTTCATTTGAACTGTTGAAACATTCACAGCAAAGCGGCATTCTCCACCAGCTGCCCGTTCTATTTGTGCGCGTTTACACACTTCCCGTAAAATCCATTCTCCAAGCGATACAATGATTTTCGTTTCCTCAGCGAGTGGAATGAACTTATTAGGCGGAATAACACCCAAATCGGGGTGTTTCCAACGCACAAGTGCTTCTACGCCAGTCAACTCACCGGTATCTAGTAATACTTTCGGCTGGTACTCAAGATAGAAATGTTGTTGTTGCACACTTTTACGTAATTCATTTTCCAACAAAATTCGCTCTAAAGACATCTTTGAAGTACCCGGCTCGTACATTTCAGTAGCCCCGCCACCATGTAACTTGACCTTCCCCAATGCCAATGTAGCTTTAGTGACCAAATCAGACGGCTGATTGGCGTGTTCGGGATACATAGAAATACCGCAACTAATGGACAATGTGTAGTTTTGTTTTCCAACTTGGATTGGTTGTTCTAAAAACGTACGAATATCTTCCGCATGATTATAAAACTCTTCTTCATCTTTCAAACCGGATATGATGAATGCAAATTCATCTCCCGCAATACGGGCTAATAGGCTTTCAGGACCTGTTCTTTTTTTCAGCCGTTCTCCAACCATCGCCAATAAATAATCCCCTGCTTCATGCCCTAGTAAATCGTTAGCATAGCGCAGACGATCAATATTTATATGAACGAGGGCAAATACTTGCTTGCGGGTACGTGCTCTTTCAAATGCCAGTGCCATCTGTTCTCTAAACGAATTTCGGTTCATTAAGGAAGTTAGTTGGTCATTGTAGACAAGATATTTGATTTTTTCGTCTGATTTCACACGTTCGGTGACATCTCGCATGACAACCAATAATTTATCTTCATATTCAACTGATTCTTTCACTTCATTAATTTTCGCTTCCATAACATGCAACCCTTTTTTACTATCTAAAAAAGAGTACTCTATATTAAATGCTTGGCGTTGATATCCTCCAAATTGCATAATTTTCTTTTGTACCTGTTGGCGATTTTTCTTAGAAATATAGGAAAAGAATGAATTGGAATATAGTTCATCCACTGAATGTCCAAGAAGCTTCTGAAATGATGGAGAGACATAGTAAAGTTTCCCCTGCCGATCAATAATCGCAATATAGTCAGATGCATTGTCTGTAATAATTTCATAAAGATCTGCATTTTTTCGTATTTCTAGTTCCATTTTCTTTCTCTCGGTAATATCATAGCGGATTGAAATATATTGATAAGGTTTTCCTTTATCATTTAAAAATGCGACGATTGTGGTGTCTACCCAATACGTTGAACCATCCTTCGCACGATTACATATATCGCCACGCCAAGTATTGCCCATCCCAATCGTTGACCACATCTCTTTAAAGAACGCTGCGTCATGGTGACCTGAGTTTACAATACGTTGATTAGCACCAATTAATTCTTTTCTTGAGTATTTTGAAAGTCTTTCGAAGTGTTCGTTTGCATATTGGATCGTTCCTTTTGAGTCGGTGATTGCGACGATAGCTGCTTGTTCTAGTGTATAAGAAATATCACTAAGAACCTTTTGTAATTCCTTTTCACTACTAGACTCAACAAATACATCCATACCGTTTAAAAATTCTTGCATTGCTATATCACAATCCCTATATCTAGTTATTTTTCATTAATCATACAAGATAAACTACCTATATGTGTTACAAATTATTATACATGATAATTCCAATTATTCTATATGATTGAGTGTTTGTACAACAAAAAAAACCTTCATTATTTTAAAATAATAAGGATTTAACATATTAACTATTGAATTGTAAGTACGTCAGTAAAATGGCTGGGGTAGCTGGATTCGAACCAACGAGTGACGGAGTCAAAGTCCGTTGCCTTACCGCTTGGCTATACCCCAATGTATAGCTAGTTATACTTTCTACAGGTAAAATAAACATGGTGGTGGGGGACGGATTCGAACCGCCGAACCCGGAGGGAGCGGATTTACAGTCCGCCGCGTTTAGCCACTTCGCTACCCCACCGTGTTAAAATCGTGCTAAGCTTTGCTTTAAAAAAGTAAATGGTGACCCCTACGGGATTCGAACCCGTGATACCGCCGTGAAAGGGCGGTGTCTTAACCGCTTGACCAAGGGGCCATGAAAGTGTTCATGGAGCTTCCAGCCGGGCTCGAACCGGCGACCTCTTCCTTACCATGGAAGCACTCTACCTGCTGAGCTATGGAAGCATAAAAAAATGACTCCGCAGGTAAGACTCGAACTTACGACCGATCGGTTAACAGCCGATTGCTCTACCACTGAGCTACTGCGGAATAATAATATGTTTCGTACGCTTGACGACAAAAACCATTATAGCATGCTTGCTGACTCTTTGCAACAGATACTTTTTATATCACCCAAGCTTTTTTAATTATAGTGGGCTTAGTCATAGACGTCAAGGGTTTTTCATATAATAGTTTAGACTTCACATAATTAAGGAGAATGGCATGATAAAAAAACTTCTCTTCCTTTTTATATTGACTGCACTATTCTTGGCTTTTATTCCTCAATTGACCAAGCCTTCTTCAACCTTGAAGGCAGTTTTCCGATTGACTGAACAACCTGCAGTGATAGTGAAAGGTACACAAGGTTCTGCATTGACCATTAATATTTCATTTGGTGAGAAAGAAGTGGAAGAACTTCTTGGAAAATTATCGCAGCCCTATCCTTTATTGTTTATTGATAGTGACTGGGCTTCACGCTTCCCTCATATTACAGAACAGATTAAACAGCGATCTATGCCTGTCGCATTACTTGGTACTGAAGGTCAACATTATGAAAGCAATCCCAAGCTTTTAAGCGAGCAACTTCAAACGTTTGAAGAGTTGTTTAGCACACGCCCTCTTTGGTTCCGTACGACAGATGAAGAATTCCCTTTGGCATTATTGCAAGAGTTAAGTGAAGCAGAAATAAATGCCTTAGGCTCTACTACTCAGTGGTCTGGTGGTACACTCCCGAAGGCTACTAAGGGAGAAATTATCGCTGTTCCATACGCTCGCAATGAACACGTAGCCATGGCAGATATTCAGCGACTACTTGCTAGCCGTACTTTTCAATCCGTAGAGGATCTATTATTTCAATCAACTGTAAAAACAAAAAAAATTCCACAATAAAAAAACTGACAAGAGAAAATCTCCTGTCAGTTTTTTTGGGATTTGCCTACTTGTTTCTTCGTTTTTTTTCTATCATTTCTGCGTTTATCCAACTTTTCTTTATCAATATCGGATTGTTTATTGTATTTAGGCAATACTAATAATTGATACGCATTCACTGCGAGCAGCGGGAATAAGAGAATAGTTACCCATTCATCTTTGTTACCTGAAGTGACCATAAGTGCCGGCAACCATTCAAGCGTCGTGATAACAATCATGAAAAATAATGCAGAAATCAATGCATGTTTTTTCGTCCACTGTGCTTTGAAGTACGCTGTCACTACGGATACTGCAATCAAGGTAATCAGTAAGAAGATATACAGAACTGTACGACTCATATCTGCTTTCGTTAATTGGAAACGGAAAAAGACTAAATCAAACAGCACGACTACTATGATCAACATTTGAACCCAGTTCCACAACGTTAGTGTACGGAACAAATTCACGCCAAACTGATGAACGGTCAAATAGGCGAAGAAACCCATCTGCGCAATTACACTCATCGTAAATCCTAAGAAAATCATCCATAAAAAAGCACCAAGAAATTGCCATATCTCGCCTGCCTGTAAGTATCCATAGAAAAAGTCCCAACGTACAATTAGACCGACAACCGCTGTAATCGCTCCGCCAATTGCCATTGCGCGTAAGAAAAATTTAACCCAATTTCGTATTGTCACAGCACTGTTCCCCTTTTTATCATGTCTATCCTAGTGTATCAACGATCGACAAAAAAATCTATTTCATTGAACGATTCATGCATATTCCTTCATATATTGTGAACAATAAATGAAAATACAAGTGGAAGGTTGAGTGGAATGAAAAAATTCGCAGTTCTTTTTCTATTCCTTCTATTCCTTACGGGTTGCAGCGGAAGTCATCAAGCAGCACCAAGCTATGATGAGATGAAAAAGATGATGACAGATGCAATCCAGACGGAAGACGGAAAAAAGGCACTCCGTAAATTGATGACTGATCCCGAGTTCAGGGAGTTATTAGTACTTGAACAACCAGAAGTCAAGCAGAGCATTGAGAATGTACTGCTTTCTAAAGAAGGTGAACGTTTTTGGAAAACCGCTTTTGAAGATCCTAAATTCACTGAATCCATCGCAAAAAGCATGAAAAAACAACAAGCGGATATCATGAAAGATTTGATGGGAGATGCTTCTTTTCAAAAAGAAATGGAGAAGTTTTTCGGTCAACCTGACATGATGAAACAAATGGAGAATATCGTCAATTCAGCAACGCTCAAGAAGGAAATGGAAAAGACTATACAGGACACTATCAATAGTCCTCTCATGCAAGCAAAGTGGCAAGAATTGATTATGAAAGCAGGAAAAGGTGCTGCAGAGGGATCCACCAAGGATGGTGGTAAAGGAGAAAAAACAGACGAAGAAGGAAAATAATCCTTTCTTCGTCTGTTACATTTTACTTTTCCGTTTTTTTGATTACTGTATCGGCAACGTCTAAATAGATTTTCCCGATCGGATGATCTTCTGCATAGACAGAAGGTGCAAAATCCGTTTCGTTCCAGTCAGGTTGACCAAGAGGTATTTGTCCTAGTAATTCTGTACGAAGTTCTTCAGATAGACGAACACCACCGCCTTGACCAAAGACATACTCTTTTTCTCCTGTTACTTCCGATGCAAACCAAGACATGTTTTCAATAACACCGAGCAACTCATGTTCAGTCTGTAATGCCATCGCCCCCGCACGTGCTGCAACGAATGCTGCAGTTGGATGCGGTGTAGTAACCACAATTTCTTTGGATGCTGGAATCATTTGGTGAATATCAAGCGCTACGTCCCCTGTTCCTGGTGGTAAGTCGAGCAACAAATAATCCAACTCGCCCCAGTCTACGTCACGGAAGAATTGATCTAACACTTTCCCAAGCATAGGTCCACGCCATACAACAGGTGCGTTATCTTCAACAAAGAAGCCCATTGAAATCACTTTTACGCCAAAACGTTCTACCGGCATGATACGATCTTCCCGGACTTCAGGCATAGCTGTAATACCCATCATATCTGGTACACTGAATCCATAAATATCTGCATCAATCAAACCAACTTTTTTGCCACGTCTGGCTAAAGCCACTGCTAAGTTGACAGAAACTGTAGATTTCCCTACGCCGCCTTTTCCAGATGCAATCGAAATAAACTCAATATTGGATACTGGCGATAAGATATCTTGTGCTTCCGCTTCCGTAACTGTACCACGAAATTGTTCTAATACTTCTTTAGGCAGTTCTTCAAATCTAATACCTACCGAATCGGCTCCTGCTTCTTTCAATACTTCTACCACTTTTGATTGTAGCGTCAATTGCTCTCCGGTATTCACTTTCGCAATCGCGACTTTAACACTGACATGTTCTTTCTCTGGTTTGATGGTTACATCCACAATACCATTTGTTTCTGCCAATGTTTTATGTAAAAACGGATCTTCCAATGCGCCAATCAGTTCACGAACTTGTTGTTCATTAATCACATTCGACACTCCCTACTGGATTCATTCACTCCCTTTTAGTATATCATATTCCCTATTCACTCAAACGTCATATGCTTTATTGCTCTTCAGCGAGTTGATATTTTACGATTCCATCTACAATCGCTGCCGCCACTTTTTTCTGATAGGATTTACTTGATAATAACTTTCTTTCTTCCGGATTGGACAGGAAACCTGTTTCTACCAATACAGCTGGCACCGGTACTTTTTTCAACAAATAGACCCCTGTGATTTTCATAGCTTCCCGCTCTGTATTTTTCAACTGGTCGCGCAGTTCATTTTGGATGGACGTCGCCAGCTGCTTACCCTCTGGATGGCCCCCTGGATGATAGAATACTTGCGCGCCTCTCCAGCGTTCTTCTGGAATTGCGTTCACGTGTACGCTGATAAACATGTCAGGCTTCGATTCTACTGCCATGCTTTCACGTAGTTTCAAATCTGCGAACTTTCTGCTTCTCAACGAAGTGAACGTCTCGGATGGTGCATGTTCCGCTACTGCATCCCCGCTTTTCTCTCTCGTCATTTCTACGGTTGCACCTTTTTTCTTCAATAGTTTACTTACTTCATGGGAGATGTTTAACGTAATATCTTTTTCAACGAGTTCGCCTGCCGAAGCACCTCCGTCTTCCCCACCATGCCCAGGATCAATTAAGATGCTTACACCACCGAGTTCTGAGGGCAGAAAGAATCCACGATCAGATGCTTTGACACCGTATAACACTCCACCTAATGAGAAAATTATTAGCAACCCTGTCACAAGCCACTTTTTCATACAGACACCCCTTTTTCTTTCACTATACGCTTGGACTTTTGAGGTTATGTCTACGCAGTAGCAGATGGATGAATTAGAGGTTTGAATACTGAGGCATGCCGAGAAGACATAGAATTTGATAGGTTGAAAGCATCATCGCTCTGTACACAAAAAAGCTGTCGTAAGAAGTTTTCACTTCTTACGACAGCTTTGGTTTAGCTTGTTATTTCGTTTCGCCTTCCCATGCGAGCATACCGCCTACCATGTTGGTTACGTCAAAGCCTTCGTCTGCCATAAGCTCTTGTGCACGTCCGCTTCTACCGCCTGAACGGCATACAAGGATGTAAGGTGTTTCTGTATTCAATTCGTGCATTTCGACAGGTAGATTGCCGAGGGCAATGTGTTCTGCACCTGGAATCATACCTTCTGCTACTTCGTCATCTTCACGCACGTCGATGATATTCAATTCTTTACCGCTTTCCAATTGCTCTTGTACTTCTTTTGCAGTTAATTCTTTTAAAGTCATGAGTGGCATCCTCCAAAGTGTGTAATGTACTCTTATTCTATCTTGCTCGGTCAATCATTGTCTATTGAAATGAACTAATTAGCGTTGCTGTAACTCTTTCATAGTATGGCCACGGTTTTCCCATAATCTAGTCGTGTCCGCTATTTCGACAATCGCAGGGATATAGCGCTCAGATTCTTTAATAGGCAGTTCCAGACGGGATATAAATAAGGACAGTTCCATCATGAAATCACCACCACTTACTTGCAAATTATATACTAGTTCTGAGACTTCTACGTCTACATTCAATTGATCACCGAAATCTTCTTTCAACATGTTTTTCAAATTTAATTGCTCCGGTGTTTCTTGTACGTACTCTTCGTCAATGAAACACAGTAATTCTTCTCTTCTAGGTATATAATACGGCTTTCCAGCTGCAGTTTGTCTTAGGTTTTCCTTCTCAGCTTCTTCGCTTGTCGCTTCAGCCACAAATTCGTTTGATTGAATATAGACGAAGCTCTCTTCTAGTTTTTCTTTCACTTGCTTACTTCGCAAAAAACTTTCCACTTCATCCAGTGAAATGTTTTCTTCGTTTTGATTAGTGTAAATTTCAATAACTTTTTCAATAGGCACTATCCCATATAGATTTGTGCACGCTACAATATACTTCATTACCAATTCTTTATCCATCATATGCACACCTTTCGCTGATCCGAATACATTCCCGATGTACTCCTTCTGTATTGTATCAAAATTATCATCTATTGTTCTGACCTAGAACTTTTTTGATCATCCATGAAGGTGTCATAATATACTATATCAACTTGAAAATTCAGGAGGAATGGTATGGGTGCTATAAATGGCAACGAGTTTGTGCGTAGAATGGATGAGCAGAACGCGGAGATTTGGCTCGATGGAAAACAATTGAAAGGTCCTATTTCTAAACATCCGGCATTTAAAGGACTTATAGAAACAAAGGCCTCTTTGTATGATTTACAATTGTCACCTTCACATAAGGCTCTTATGACATACGCTTCACCAGTCACAAATGAGCGCATTGGACTTTCGTACTTACAACCGAAAACCAAAGCGGATTTGCGCAATCGCAGAGTTATGACAGAGGAATGGGCAAGACTTTCTTGCGGCTTACTTGGTAGAAGTCCGGATTACCTCAATACGGTGATTATGAGCTTTGCCTCTTCTTCCGCTCACTTGCTCGGCAAGGAAAACTGCTTTCCAGAACATATTCAAGCGCTTTATGAACGAGCACGAGAAGAAGATCTATCCTTTACTCACACCTTCATCACGCCACAGGTCAATCGATCTCAGGCTGCCTTTACTACGTCAGATGAACCGATCTCCGCCAAGATTGTAGATAAAACAGCAGCTGGACTCATCATTAAAGGAGCTAAACTACTGGCAACACAGGGCGGCGTGACGGATGAGGTATTGGTATTCAGCACGCCTTCATTTCTTGGGGATTCTGATGAAGCTTTCGCCTTTTCAATACCTTCCCGTACAGAAGGTTTACGTTTTCTCTGTAGGGAATCATTTGTAGGGGGGAATTCCACATTTAATTACCCACTGAGTTCGCGATTTGAAGAGATGGATGCTGTAGTTGTTTTCGATAATGTTCTCGTCCCGTGGGAGCGTGTATTCTTTCATCACAATAAGGAAGTAGCTTCAGAATTTTTTTCAATGAGTTCATTCCATCCGTTCGCCACACATCAAGTCATTACGAGACAGATCGTCAAAACAGAGTTCATGCTGAATTTAGCAGAGCAACTCGTCCAAATGATTAATGTAGCCGAATATCTCCATATTCAAGAAAAACTATCTGAGATAATTATTGGACTCGAAACAATGAAAGCATTACGAGATAAATCTGAGGCCGATGCATCACTCGATCAATGGGGAAATATGTGTCCAAGTGCAATACCACTTCAAGTAGCTAGCAATATTTTTCCGAAAGTCTACCCGCGTTTCAGTGAGATCATTCAGCTAATCGGAGCGAGTGGGATGATTGCGTTACCTACCGATAAAGATTTCCAATCTCCTATTCAACTTGATCTCGAAAAGTACCTACAAGGTGCTACGAAAACCGCGTTGGAACGTGTGCAACTATTTCGGTTAGCTTGGGATTTGACAATGAGTTCGTTCGGCACAAGACAAACACAATATGAGCGGTATTTCTTCGGGGATCCGGTACGCTTATCAGGTCATCTATACCGATCCTATCCGAAAGACGCAGGTCAGGAAATGATACGCCGTTTACTTTCCTATTAAATGAAAAGTCAGTAATTCGCCGAAATTATTGCGACTCATTATATTATTCACATGCTACACTCTGTATATGGAGTTGATGATTATGGTGCTATCTGTAAATCGTATTGAGCTCTTCCAAGAAGCAATCCAGTTTATCCATAGTTGTTATAATGAACTAGGAATTTCTCAAGAGGAACAACTCATGCGCGTCAAAGAAATTGAAGAAGAGATTATCCAAACGGGAACGTACACTCATACACAATCCGAACTGACACATGGCGCGAAAATGGCTTGGCGAAACAGTAATCACTGTATCGGACGATTATTGTGGGAAACGTTGGAAGTATTTGATGAACGACAAGTCACTACTGCTGAAGATGCATTTGAAAAATTGAAGCATCATGTGGATTATGCAACGAATGATGGAGATATTTGTTCAACGATTACCGTCTTCGCCCCTCGGGTACAAGACAAAGACCCTCTGAGGATCTGGAATCATCAATTAGTTCGTTATGCTGGATACGAGGATGGAGCTACAATCATTGGCGACTCTGCATCCATTGAGATGACCAAGTTGTGTGAACGTCTGGGATGGCGAGGGAACAAAACACCTTTTGATGTATTACCACTTGTCATTCAAGAGTTTGGGAAATCTCCACGACTCTTTGAACTACCGAAATCATCAGTAAAGGAAGTACCTATCAGTCATCCCGAAATTAAAGGAATTTCCGAGTTAAATACAAAATGGTATGCCGTTCCGATCATTTCCAATATGCGTCTTGATATCGGTGGAATTGAATATCCTATGGCACCATTTAACGGCTGGTATATGGGCACAGAAATTGGAGCACGTAATCTTGCAGATGCGGATCGTTATAATCTTTTGCCGTCTGTCGCCAAACTGATGGGGCTAAACACAAAATCCAATCGTTCTCTTTGGATAGACAAAGCACTTGTGGAGTTGAATATAGCTGTTCTACATTCCTACGAGAAGGAAGGTGTCACACTTGTTGATCATCATACCGCAGCGAAGCAATTCAAATCGTTCGAAAAGAAAGAGCGGAGTGTTGGAAGAAGAGTGACAGGTAACTGGGTATGGCTCATCCCACCACTGTCACCTGCTGCCACGCATGTTTATCACAAGCGGTTTGCCAATGACATTATGACACCCAATTTCTTTTATCAGAAAGATCCCGAATAAACCAACGCCCCTGTGCCATGTTATATGGTATAGGGGCGTTTTTTTAGTGAACAGGTATTTCTTGAAAATCAATGCGAATAAATTTACCTGTTTCAGTTGAATAGGTGACAGTCACTATCACACCGAATTCCCGTTCTTCCTCTTTTAGCCAAAGTTGAAATTTTTCCAGGTTTGTAACTTTTTTTGAGTCGGTTGCGATATGCAAGTAATCCTTGATATCTGCATGAGGATATTTAAGCATCGTTTGCTTGATCGCAAGCCTTGACCATTTGGCGTATGCCGGTACTTCAACTTTACTATGTGCAGCAGCTGGCGCATCACTAGTACCCCACCCACTTGTCCATAATACTCCAAGTGCCAAACCTACTTTCGCTAAGATGGCGCACACCTCCTTTGGAAATAGCATGCGCTGTTTCTACCCATTCGATTCTAAATAAAAAACATCCAACTATGTTAGTCGGACGTTTATTGTGTATTACTTTGTAATCATCTGTTCTTCCTGCACACCAGGCCACATCTGTTTCGTATACGCCATGTCCCAGAACATATACTCATAACGAGTCGTATTAAGGAAAATCTCTTCTAGCCTCGCTAGTTCCGATTCAGGTTTACCTTCTGCAGTTTCATCCATTAATTCTAAGCACCAAGTAGCCAACTCACCAAAGTCCTCCGATGAATACATGCGAATCCAGTCACCATACAATGGATGATCCAACGCTCCTGGTAACGCAGCAAGCTCTTTGCCTATCTCCCAGTAACTCCACGCACAAGGCAATAATGCAGCGACTACTTCTGCTAAAGAACCGTTTTGACTAACATGTAGCATATAGTGCGTATACGCTAGGACAATTGGAGACGGCTTGGCATTCTCGAGCTCTTCTTCGGTAATGCCAAAGCGCGCCGCATATTTACGATGAAGCTCCATTTCTGTGTTTAATGTGCCGTTAAGCAACGCAGCGAATTTCCCCATCATCTCTACATCGGTCGCTTTCATAGTGCCTACAGCAAACACTTTCGCATAATCAATTAAGTATAAATAGTCTTGCACCATATAAAATCGAAAATTATCCGGATCCAACGTCCCATTTCCAATTTCTTGGACAAACGGATGACTATGATTCTGTCTCCAAATCGGTAATGTTTTCTCTAATAAACGCTCAGTGAACTTCATGTATACTCTCCCCTTTTTTCTTAATAAATGAAAAAACCACTTCTTGACCAGAAGTGGCGGAGAGACGTCACAAAGCACTTAACTAAGCTACGTAACATCTGCACCACTTCCTTACGCCGGTATGAACCGGATCAAGTTAAAGGGTTAAAGCAATATGCTTCTCTCAGCTCAACAGAGCACCCCTAGCGGTAACAACTATTTCATTTGTGTATCCATTGTAGTCATATCTTGTCGGAAAGGTCAAACGAATTGAGAGTACTTGTTGCACTACATACAACACTTCCATTGGCAACAGATCTTAAATAGATCTTTTCCAATCGACTACATCTATTTCGGCAGATTTCATGTAGTGTCCATTCGTTATTCTAAATGTTCGTTTAGCTTCTTCTGAACATCTTCTTCTATTTTTTTCACGCGCTCTTCTTTTAGTTTACGTCGTGGTTTAGGATGAAACCACTCAACTTCGCCATTAATAAATGTGCCTTTAAATTCTTCGCCTTGAATCTTCAATTTAAATAACTGAAGTGGCCGAGTTTGATTATTGCTAATCGAACGTTCGATCTCAATATCATCCGCTTCATTTCTAATCCCTTGCTCGGATAACAGTTCCAAAACTTTATCCTCTATGGCATTTACTTCTTCTTCACCAACGTCTTGCTTAGGGTGTGGATTAAGCCATTGGATTTTACCATCATGATAGTCTGCTTTGTAATTGCGACCTTCTATGATGAGCTTAAACTGAATTCGCTCGTACTGCCTGTCTTCAAAAACTTTTTCCACTTCAAAGTCATCTACCACAGGAAACACCTCCAAAAATAGTATCCATTCTTTTTTTATTAAATAGCTCATCTTACTTCATCAACAATACTAATTCAAGCAACCTAGCCCATAGTTTAATTTCCCATTATTTTTGCTACTTATAAATTCCTTATCATACTGAAATTTAAATTCAAATATATCTCAGCAATAGTTTGTTGTCAAATCAATTCATGTTCTGACATATTTTATGGAATTCGGAAATACGGTTAAAAAATTGGTGATCACAGTCATCTTACATGTCGTCTACTCAATTACTCCTTTGTTCCTTGCAAAGAATGCCAAATATACATTTGTATAACGATCTATTGTAGCCTCTGTTAATCCACTCGAGTGTTGGAGCCAATACACCCAAAAACTCCTATAATTTGCTTAGTTTGACGGAGAGGCCAAAGCCCATAAAATGCCGCAGCTCGTATGTATAATAATACCCTAATTTCTGTGTTTCAATCATCGGAAATGACACTCTACCTATTTCGCTTGTCTGGTACCTTAGTTGTTCGAACACACTCCAATCTGCGAACTTCAAATCATATTGAATTATAAAATCTTCTTCAATACTATTCATACATAGTAATTTGTATAGTACTAACAAAATTCTTAGAAAAAGCCCGACAACTCTTTTGAATTGTCGGGCTGTCTTTAGTACTTCCTTAAAAAACTTGGTTTCGGTTGATTCCATTCATCGCTAATCACGTGGTGGCAGACTGAAATAATCCGTTCTATAACTTGTGTATAGTTTGCCAATATGCGAATAGTGAAGCCCGGAACAGTAAGCTTGGATAATCCAAATGCAAATTCTCCAGTCTCATGTTGAATCGTTTCATATAATCGATCCAATAGCGCATCACTCGTTTTTTCTCCAACGACAATTAACGAACCTAAATGTGTATATCCTTCCATAAATCCTAACTCATTCATGTCTTGGGATGCTGGATGAAGTTTAATATGATCAAAGACAACAAGTTGACCTTCCATATAAATCTCCGTTTTCAAACGGAGCATGTCGTAGCTGAATTTTCTTCCTTCCGGTGACCAACCTGGAGTCAATATATCAGAATACAGAAAAGTTGCTCCCTTTTCCATATACACACTATTTTTCTGATAACAACTGGCATCTTCGTATGCAATCAGTGCATCGGGTAAGTACTCTAAATAACTGTCTTTTTTCAGATGAAAGACGGTCTCTTGGTATACTTGCTTGGTCGGCGTTTTATATACTTTCGTCGCTGACTGAGTCGTCAACGTTAGCATTGCCTGTTCACCCAGTGTGACTTTCATTTGATACCGATCACCATCTAAATAACCACCGCCAGGATTCAATAAGTAATAGCATGGATAACTATTCTTATTGAAATAGACGGGACGCATTACTTTAAATGCGCCTTGAAAGTAGACACTTTTCGCCACGGAGCGGCCTAGCCGATTTTCCATGACGAGGTCAAGAACACCTGTCCATTCAGACATCTTGTCCTAGTCCTTTTAACAACGCATGCTTCCTGACCCACTCTACTACTTCATCTAGTCCCTGATCATCTTTTAAATTAGTAAAAAAGAACGGTTTATTCCCTCTAAATATTTTCGTGTCAGATTCCATTACCTCAAGTCTTGCCCCGACATATGGTGCCAAATCTGTTTTGTTAATAATAAACAAATCAGATTTAATCATTCCTTGTCCACCTTTACGTGGGATTTTTTCACCTTGCGCCACGTCAATTATATAAATGGAAAAGTCTACGAGTTCCGGACTAAACGTAGCTGCTAGGTTATCGCCGCCACTCTCTACAAAAATCAACTCGACGTCGGGATGCTTTTCCTTCAGTTCATTAATTGCTGCGAAGTTCATCGAGGCATCTTCACGAATCGCCGTATGTGGGCAGCCTCCTGTTTCCACACCTACAATACGGTCTTCAGGAAGAATACCGTTCGCTACTAAAAATTTAGCATCTTCTTTCGTATATATATCATTAGTAATGACTGCCATACTCACTTCGCCATCTAAAGCGCGTGTGAGTTTTTCGACAAGCATTGTTTTTCCTGCACCAACTGGTCCACCGACACCTATTTTAATTGGTCCCATTCTAAGCACATCCTTATCATCAATTTCATTCTGTTCATTATGAACTAAAAATACGTATTCCAACACGTTCGTGTTGCATTTGTGAAAGCTCGAGTCCTGGTGATACAATACCAAACTCTTCTTGATCTAACTTCATTATTTTGTCTGTTGTTTGCTGAAGTTGTTGTTGAAAAGTATAAATAATTTTCTGTCCTGCAGTTTGTCCAAGCGGGATAGCCCGTACAGCGTTTTGCACGAGACTAACAACCGTCGAGTATAAATAATATAAAATCGTTGTATTCTTTTCTACTTGTAAGTGATGTCCAATCATCGTAAAAACAATAGCGGGATGGCCAAAAGCTTGTTTATCACGAATTTTCTGCGTGTAGGTAGATAATACCGGTATTTTGTAAATGGATTCTGCAATATCTAACATCCTATCGCCCATACGCTGTGTACCATCGCGGGATTCGCGGGCAAGATTCTGCACAGTCAATATGCGATCCAGTTCCCAAATCTTATCAAGTTCATTCATATCCAATGCATCATAAGCGAGTCTAACAGCTAAGCCGTCTGCATATGCAAGCTGTTCATGCACATAGACATTTAACCACTCAGAAAATGTATTAGCATCGATAACCTTGTCGTTCTGGATATAAGTTTCTAGCCCGAATGATTGACTAAAAGAGCCTATGGGAAAACTAGAATCGCATAGCTGTAACAAGGATAATGCATGGTTAGTCATGGCTATGCCCAATATGACGGAAAGCCTTTGCAACTTTTCGCTCTTCTCTCTTGAATGGAATATCCATTTCTCGCAGCAAATCTTCAACTAAATAATCATATTGCACGAGCATATCTTCATCCTCAAATTGCGCAGGTAAATGACGATTTCCAAGTTGATGAGCAATCGTTCCCATTTCAAGCATCGTCCGCGGGCTAATAATAATTAAATCATCAGAAAGGACATCAATCAAAATAATATTCTTATCATCCATAAACAGAATGTCTCCCGCTTCCAAATCACGCGGGCTATTTAATCGAATACCAATTTCACGTCCATGATCGGTTTCTACGCGTTGAATTCTCTTCATTAAATGTGCACTTTCTAAGTACACTTTCTCTTTATGACGACTTTCATACTCACTTGGATCTAAATCCCTGACGTTCATTAAGACTTCTTCTATAATCATTTTCTTCACCTCAGAATAGGAAATAGCGTTGCCCCATTGGCACTTCGTCAACTGGGTCGCATGTTATATGCTTTCCATCGATTTTTACTTCATACGTTTGTGGATCTACTTCAATATGTGGCGTAGCTGTATTTAACTTCATATCTTTTTTTGTAAGACTCCGTATATTACGGACAGGGAGTACCACTTTTTCAAGTCCAAGCTTCTCTTTGATTCCTTGATCATATGCGATCTGCGAAACAAATGTAATGGAACTTTGCGACAGTGCTTTCCCGAGCGTGGCATACATCGGGCGATAAATCATTGGTTGCGGTGTAGGAATCGTTGCATTCGCATCGCCCATTAAGCTAAAGACCGCCATTCCACTTTTCAAGATCATCTCCGGTTTGACTCCAAAGAACTTCGGATCCCACAAGACAAGGTCCGCTATTTTCCCAATTTCAATTGAACCGATATACTCCGATACGCCATGAGCAATAGCAGGATTGATCGTATATTTAGCGACATAGCGTTTTACCCGATTATTATCCGAATACTCACTGTCACCTTCCATGACCCCAAGTTGCTTTTTCATTTTATGAGCTACTTGCCATGTACGAAGTGCAACTTCACCGATACGGCCCATCGCCTGAGAATCGGAGCTTGTCATACTAAAGACACCCAAGTCTTGTAAAACATCTTCCGCAGCAATCGTTTCGTTACGGATGCGTGAATCCGCAAATGCGATATCTTCTGGCACAGATGGATTTAAGTTATGGGCAACCATGACCATATCCAAATGCTCATCAATCGTATTAATCGTATACGGCAATGTCGGATTGGTAGAAGCCGGCAACACATTCATCATACCTGCAGATTTAATTAAATCGGGAGCATGTCCGCCTCCTGCACCTTCCGTATGGTACATATGGATACCACGACCATCAATCGCTTTAATCGTATCTTCAAAAAATCCCGATTCATTTAATGTATCCGCGTGAAGTGCGACTTGTACATCATATTCATCAGCAATTCGTAATGCATGATCAAGAACGGATGGTGTCGCCCCCCAATCTTCATGGACTTTCAAACCAATCGCTCCAGCAATTATTTGTTCCGCTAAGGGAGCTCCCGCAGCCGCATGCCCTTTACCTGTTAAACCAATATTGATTGGTTGTCCATCTAAAGCCTTAAGCATTGAATGAAGATGCCAAGCACCCGGTGTGGCAGTCGTAGCTCTAGAACCATCTCCTGGTCCAGCTCCACCGCCGATTAATGTGGTTGTCCCAGCCGTAAGTGCAACATCTACTTGCGCAGGATTAATGAAATGTACGTGCGTATCAATTGCACCAGCCGTAATAATCTTACCTTCTCCCGAAATAATTTCAGTGGAAGCTCCAATAATAATATCTACTTTGTCTTGAACAAGCGGATTACCTGCTTTACCAACACCTGAAATTTTACCGTCACGAATTGCTAGGTCAGCTTTATATATCCCCGTATAGTCAAGAACGATAACATTCGTAATGACTGTATCAGGGACTCGTTCATCTTCTTCGCGCGTAATGAATGGATGTTGCCCCATTCCATCACGAATGACTTTCCCACCACCAAACACAACTTCTTCTCCGTATTTAGTAAAATCTTTTTCAATTTGGATGAATAAATTTGTATCTGCTAGTCGAACAGAGTCTCCAGTTGTCGGCCCGAACATTTGAGCATATTGCTCTCTATCCATTTTAAAACTCATTTCGTATTCCCGCCTTCCAATGGTCCGTCTACTTTATTATGAAATCCGTAAACTTCTCTTTCTCCAGCATAGTCAATTAGCTGCACTTCTTTTTCATCACCCGGTTCAAAACGAACAGCAGCACCTGCCGGTATATTGAGGCGTTTACCGTACGTCACTTCCCGATCAAAATTCAGGGCAAGATTTACTTCATAGAAATGGTAATGAGAACCGACTTGGATGGGTCTGTCACCATGATTAATAACTTGTACATGTATACTTTCTGCGCCTTCATTACAGATGATCGGTTCATCTTTTAAAATATATTCGCCTGGTATCATCGTTGTTTCCCCTTTCTTTTTATAAATAATCTATCTTATCGGATTATGCACTGTGACCAACTTCGTCCCATCCGGGAATGTTGCCTCAACTTGAATATCATCGATCATTTCTGGAATACCATCCATTACATCTTCACGGGATAAAATTGTCGCACCATAAGCCATAAGTTCTGCTACTGTTTTACCATCTCTGGCACCTTCCATCACTTCATATGTAATAAGAGCCATTGCTTCTGGATGATTCAATTTAAGCCCTCGTTCCCTTCGTCTTCTGGCAACGTCTGCAGCAACAACAATCATTAATTTATCAATTTCGCGCGGTAGTAATCGCATTGTTCAACCTCCTAAAATAATATATTGCAGTAAACTTTTATCTCCAAATAAATTAAAACTGTTGAATATTCTATAAAGTGTAAAAACTTATGTCAGCCTACTTTACACTTTCAATCGTTCCACACATTTTTATTCATTCATACAGTTCAATTGGACTAAAACGAGTATGAATAGAAAAATACAACTTGTCACAGTTTACCCAAATGCAAGTTAGCATAAACGTCACCTGTATAACACTTTTCTGACAAATGATTATTGTTATTTGAAGAAATGGTTTCTTTCTAGTTAGCTCTAATTTCGTATCATATAAATTGGTAACGAGATGTTTATTAAATGGTCTAGTCGCAGTTGAATCGTTAATGACTCATTACATCAGGGGGTGATCCGTGAGTCTCTCAAATATCTTGAACAACTGGATATGAAGGGTGGTCTACTTTCCTTATCACAAAGTTTTAGAAAGTAATTTGGAGTTACTGCTACTAATTTATTGTACAGTTTCTCGGTGAAGATTCAAGTGTTCCCGCTTACGAAAGGAGCTGACAAGTTATCTACTTACAAAAGTACAACTAAAACAGATTTTATTGCAGTTAAAATGCTTAAATCACATCTCGTCATATAGTCATTTGGTATAAAGAAATTCACATATGATAAGTGATGCGAAGTATGATAAATTAGCAAACCGATACCCATAGAGCTTGCAGTGTTTACTGCACAACTAGTAGTAAATGTTCATCCCCAAATACAGCATACTAGACGTAAAAAAGCCCTTCTCATAAAATAATGAGAAGAGCTTTTGAAAAAACAAATTAACGTTTTGAGAACTGAGGTGCACGACGAGCGCCGCGAAGACCTGGTTTCTTACGTTCCTTCATACGTGGGTCACGTGTTAGGAATCCTGCTGATTTAAGTGCTGCACGGAAATCAGGATCTACAGTAAGCAATGCACGAGCAACGCCGTGACGGATTGCGCCTGCTTGACCTGTGTAACCTCCACCGTTAACGTTAACGTGGATATCATAGCTTCCAAGTGTTTCCGTTGTAACTAGTGGTTGTTTAATGATTTCACGTAGTGTTTCGAATGGTACGTAGTCCTCTACGTCACGATTATTGACGACAATTTTGCCTTCGCCAGGAATTAGACGTACACGAGCTACTGAACTTTTACGACGGCCAGTGCCGATATATTGTACTTGTGCCAAGTGGGTTTCCTCCTCTTAATTAACCGCGAAGCTCGAAAGCTTCTGGTTTTTGTGCGATATGCTGATGCTCTGGACCAGCGTATACATGTAATTTCTTAATTGTTTGACGACCTAGAGGACCGTTTGGAAGCATTCCTTTAATCGCAAGTTCAAGCATTTTTACAGGGTAGTTAGTACGCATCTCAAGAGCAGTACGTGACTTAAGGCTACCTGTGTAACCAGAGTGACGGTGGTATAATTTATCTTTCAATTTATTACCTGTCAAATGGATTTTTTCAGCGTTGATGATGATGACGTGATCACCTGTATCAACATGTGGTGTAAACGTCGGTTTATGTTTACCGCGTAAAAGAGTTGCAACTTCTGAAGCAAGACGACCAAGCGTTTGTCCTTCAGCGTCGACAACTAGCCATTTACGTTCGACTTCGTGACCTTTAGCCATGAATGTTGTGCGCATATTGTATTTCCTCCTAAAATATCAAATCTGTTCCCTTGTTTTCTCTATCCCTAAACACAAATAAACTTCCGGGGCTTGTTTGTGGGGTTATTGAAATACCATTTATCATGTTACCCTTTATTGTCAATAAAGTCAAGCGTTTTTATGAATACACCAGGATTAGTTGCCATGAGTTCAATAAGTAACTTCTAGTAAGTACAAACCGTGTGCTGCCGCTGTCTTCCCTGCTCTTTGACGATCTTTCGCCTCGAGAATTTTCTGGATATCTTCTGGCTCGTCCCAACCAATACCGACCGCCAGCAAAGCACCCGCAATCGTCCGGACCATATTGTAAAGAAATCCATCACCTTCCACTTCAAGAATCAGTTCATCCTGATGACGTTCAAGTGTTAGTTTTCGGATCGTACGGACTTTATTCGAAGTAGCAGTCTTCGCCGAACAGAAACTTGTGAAATCATGTGTGCCGATTAAATAGGCAGCACCTGCATTCATTCGTTCTACATCCGGATTCCATCTACCTAAATGGACAGCAAAATTACGTTCGAATGGACTTTGTAATTCTCCATAGGACCATTTATATCGATACGTTTTACCTTTTGCACCGTAACGCGCATGGAATTCTTCAGACACCTGTTTAATCGCAGTTATGCGTACGTCTTTAGGTAGAAGCACATTTAATGCCATCAGCCATCGATCACCTAAATCAAGAGGTGTGTCAAAATGGATAACCTGACCTAACGCATGAACACCAGCATCGGTTCGTCCGCTTGCTACTGCGTGTGATGTAGAATCTTTATGCAATTTAACAAGTGCCTTATCGATCTCTGCTTGAACTGTCCGCATGCCTGGCTGAGATTGATAGCCAGCAAAGTTCGTACCGTCATACGAAACAGTCGCTTTCATTCGTTTCAATTTATTCACTTCCTTACCAATAGCAATACACCTACTAATAGCACAAAAGCGATTAGGACAGCAGTATCCCTCATATGCCAAGACAGCTGACGGAACCTTGTGCGACCTTCCCCACCACGGTAACCACGCACTTCCATTGCAATTGCCAAATCTTCTGCACGCTTAAATGCACTAACAAATAGCGGTACAAGCAAAGGAATGACTGCCTGTACCCGTTCTTTGATGGAACCGGTACTTAAATCAGATCCTCTTGCTAGTTGTGCCTTTAATATTTTATCTGTTTCGTCCATAAGAGTTGGAATGAAACGTAGAGAAATGGACATCATCAACGCTAATTCATGTACGGGCAATTTCAGCTTTTTAAACGGATTGAGTAGTGTTTCCAATCCATCCGTAATTGAGATCGGTGAAGTGGTTAACGTCAATACTGTCGTAATCAAAACAAGGACCAAAAATCGGATGGATATGAATATACCCATTCGCAATCCTTCTTCATAAATTTTAATAAACTTCCATTCAAATATAATGGGTCCTTCGCGTGTGAAGAAAATATGTAATAAAAGAGTAAAAATGATTAAAAAGATGACCGGTTTCAACCCGTTGATTAGAAAATATGGTCTGATTCTAGCAAGTGCAATGACAAACGCCGTGAAACCAAGCAAAATGGCATAAGATACTAAGTTATTTGCCAAGAACACTGCTACTACAAACAGAAAGACAAAGAGTAATTTGGAACGCGGATCCATACGATGCACAATAGATGTACCGGGAATAAAACGGCCAATAATCATTTTTTCTAACATGGCCGCTCCCCTTTTCTTGCAATGGCTTTTGCTAGTTCTTGCGCCAATACTTCTTCCGTAAGTGCAATACGATCAAAACGCTGTCCACTCATCCTTTCTACTTCACGTTGAAAACGCACAGAACGCGGGACGCTGAGTCGAAATGAATGGAGTTCCTCTTCCAGACTATATATATCTTCAGGCGTCCCTTCCATCACGGCTGTCCCCTCATGCATCACCAGAATCCGATCACTGTAGCGTGCGGCGTCTTCCATACTATGTGTAACGAGGATAGTCGTTAAACTCTCTGTCTTATGCAAATGATGGAACAACTCCATAATTTCTTTACGACCTTTAGGGTCTAGCCCTGCTGTCGGCTCGTCAAGGACTAAGACAGACGGTTTGAACGCAAGGACACCTGCAATGGCAACACGCCGCATTTGACCTCCTGATAGCTCAAAAGGAGACTTTTGCAACACATCTTCAGGCAGACCTAAAAGCTTTACTAGTTCATGTGCGCGAGACCTTGCTACCTCTTTCGGCACACCAAAATTGATAGGACCGAACATAATATCTTTTTCAACTGTCTCTTCAAATAACTGATGTTCAGGAAACTGAAACACAATCCCTACTTGGTGTCGAACTTCTTTCATCTGCTTACCTTTAGTCTGTGCAGTAATCATCGTGTCACCTATTTTGACAATACCCTCAGACGGCTTTAGCAAACCATTCAAATGAAGCAATAATGTCGATTTCCCTGATCCTGTATGACCAATGATTGACGTATAAGAACCTGAAGGGATTGTAGCTGTCACGTCCTGCAAGGCACGTTTCTCAAACGGTGAATCTTTAGCGTATAAGTAGCCTACTTGCTGAAGTGAAATGTCCACAATTCATTCACCAACTCTTCTTCTGTCATATGATTGCTTTCCAACTCTACGCCAGCTATTTTTAATAACTCAGAAACACGTAAAGCAAACGGCAGATCGAGTCCAACCTTTTCAAGTTCAGTACCTTGTTGAAAGATTTCCTGCGGTGTACCTACCATCAAGACTTGTCCTTCATTCATAACCAATATACGATCTGCCAATAACACTTCTTCCAAGTCATGCGTAATGGATAACACAGTCAGTCCGATTTCAGACCGTAATTTCTTGACGATCTCGATTACTTCTTCACGTCCTTGGGGATCCAACATGGAAGTGGCTTCATCTAGAATAAGCAGTTCAGGATGCAAAGCTAATGCACCTGCAATCGCCACACGCTGCTTCTGCCCACCTGAGAGATGATGCGGCTCATGATTGATGTATTCTGTCATCTTCACCTGCTCCAGAGCCTCATGAACACGTTTTACCATCATGTCGTGTGGTACGCCATTGTTTTCAAGTGCAAATGCTACATCATCCTGCACCGTTGAACCGACAAACTGGTTATCAGGGTTCTGAAAGACAATGCCCATACGGGAACGTGTCTCCCAAAGATTTTCTTCTGATAGTCGTTCAGAAAAGAGATGTACTTCACCTGACGAAGGAAACATCAAGCCAATCAATAGCTTGGCTAACGTCGACTTACCAGAACCGTTATGTCCTACAACTGCCAGCCATTCTCCTTCATACAAAGTGAAAGATATATCATGTAATGCTTTAGTTGACATAAGCGAAGATTCCTCTTCTTCAATCTCGTAAGAAAAGTCAACGTGGTGCATCGACGCTATTTCCTTCATCTGGATTCCTCCTCTTAGATGTTGTTATGAATCACTATAATTCTTATGTACTCCATTATTCTTATGTATAAAAAAAAAGCGCGTACCTCATCTAAGGAATGCGCCTTTGAAAACGAAAATGCCGGGTGCTCATGCCGACATCTCAGATGAGGTACGTAGAGCTAGACCAGTCGATTACTCGCGGATCATAACACTCAGCTTTTATGTCGTATAAATCTCGTACTTGTAATAAAAGGGTGTGCTGTGCGTGACAGACACACCCTCGAAGTGTTGGAATTACACCAGTTCGATAATAACTACTGGTGCGCCATCGCCACGGCGAGGTCCCATTTTCATTATACGTGTATAACCGCCTTGGCGATCTGCATAACGTGGTGCTACTGTATCAAAAAGTTTTTGAAGTGCAAACACTGTTGCTTCTTCGCCTTCTGCGTTTTCAACAGTCACCTTCTCACGACGAATATATTCAGCCGCTTGACGACGTGCATGAAGATCTCCACGTTTTCCAAGAGTGATCATCTTTTCAACTACTTTACGTAATTCTTTCGCACGTGTTTCAGTTGTCTGGATGCGCTCGTGAATAATAAGATCTGTCGTTAAGTCGCGAAGCATTGCTTTACGTTGTGAACTTGTGCGTCCAAGTTTTCTGTATCCCATTTGAAGTTACCCTCCTTCAATATATGTCAGTTACTCTTCAGAGCGTAACTCAAGGTTTAGCTCATCCAATTTAGCCTTCACTTCTTCAAGCGATTTACGGCCTAAGTTTCGCACTTTCATCATTTCGTCTTCAGACTTGTTAGCAAGTTCTAAAACCGTATTGATGCCTGCACGCTTCAAGCAGTTATAAGATCGAACAGAAAGATCAAGTTCTTCAATCGTCATTTCCAGAACCTTTTCTTTTTGGTCTTCTTCTTTTTCTACCATGATTTCTGCAGTTTGTGCTTCGTCAGTCATACCAACGAATATATTCAAATGCTCTGTAAGAATCTTAGCTCCAAGCGATACTGCCTCTTTAGGACCTATGCTTCCATCTGTCCATACATCGAGTGTCAACTTATCAAAGTTGGTACTTTGTCCGACGCGAGTGTTTTCAACTTGGAAATTAACGCGTGATACAGGAGTGTAAATCGAGTCAATTGGAATCACACCAATCGCTAGATCCTCACGTTTGTTTTGATCGGAAGGAACATATCCGCGTCCACGTACAGCATACATACGCATACGTAAATGTCCATTTTTACCGAGAGTAGCAATCGGGAGATCTGGATTTAATACTTCAACATCACTATCATGTGTGATGTCTGCAGCCGTCACGACGCCTTCACCTTTCACATCGATCTCAATAACTTTCTCATCATCTGAGTAAATTTTGAGTGCTAGTTTCTTCACATTCAAAATAACTGTAGATACGTCTTCGACGACACCTTCAATTGTAGCGAATTCATGAAGTACACCATCGATTTGAATAGATGTCACAGCAGCTCCTGGTAATGAAGACAAGAGAATGCGGCGCAAGGAATTCCCTAAGGTATTTCCATATCCACGCTCTAAAGGTTCGATAATAAACTTACCGAACTGTGAATCTTCACCGATCGTTACTGTTTCAATCTTTGGTTTTTCAATCTCGATCATTTATTTACCCTCCTCAAAACGTCTCTATATTGGTTTAACCTTATTGAATTCACTGATAATAGATAGTCTATTTCAACAGTATTAACAAAAATTGTCTTTCTTAATCCAATAGATTCAAACCGATTATACGCGACGACGTTTTGGCGGGCGACAACCATTGTGTGGAACTGGAGTTACGTCTCTGATTGCAGTAACTTCAAGACCTGCAGCTTGTAGTGAACGGATAGCCGCTTCACGACCAGCACCTGGGCCTTTAACTGTTACTTCCAATGATTTCAAACCATGTTCCATTGCTGTTTTCGCTGCAGTTTCAGCAGCCATTTGTGCAGCAAACGGAGTAGATTTACGGGAACCTCTAAAGCCAAGTGCACCAGCGCTAGACCATGAAAGTGCATTACCGTGGCTATCCGTGATAGTTACGATAGTGTTATTGAACGTTGAACGGATATGTGCAATACCAGTCTCAATATTCTTTTTTACACGACGTTTACGAGTTTGTTGTTTACGTGCCATGTTGGAAAGAACCCTCCTTTACCTATTATTTTTTCTTGTTAGCCATTGTGCGTTTAGGACCCTTACGCGTACGTGCATTGTTTTTCGTGTTTTGTCCACGAACAGGCAATCCACGACGGTGACGGATTCCACGGTTACTACCGATTTCCATCAAACGCTTGATGTTTAGAGAAGTTTCACGTCGAAGATCTCCTTCTACTTTCAAGCCGTCAATTTGTTCACGAATCTTATCAAGTTCAGCGTCAGTTAAATCACGAACGCGAGTCTCTTGAGAAATATCAGCTGCAGTTAAAATTGATTGTGCAGTTGTTTTACCAATACCGAATATATATGTCAATGAAATGACAACGCGCTTATCGCGCGGAACGTCTACACCAGCAATACGTGCCATATAAGTTGTGCACCTCCTTGTGTTTTAGCCTTGTCTTTGTTTATGCTTTGGATTTTCACAGATTACCATTACCCGGCCGCGTCTACGAATAACTTTACATTTTTCGCAGATCGGTTTTACAGATGGTCTTACTTTCATCCTACCCAACCTCCTTCAATATTTCGGGAGTGCAAAAGTTTATTTGAAACGGTATGTGATACGACCACGTGTTAAATCGTAAGGTGAAAGTTCCAATGTCACCTTGTCGCCTGGCAGAATACGAATAAAGTGCATACGAATTTTACCTGACACGTGTGCAAGCACAGTATGTCCGTTTTCTAACTCCACTTTAAACATCGCATTCGGCAACGTTTCAAGAACAGTTCCTTCTACCTCAATTACGTCGTCCTTCGCCATCAATCCTGTCTCCCTTCTATATCCAATAAAGGCTTTCACCATCGAGCGGCATCAGTTGCCTTCAAAAGGCTTCCTTCAACATATGTCCAGTTAGCATGAGTGATGTTCGAAAGACGTCTGCCACATTTCGCTGTTTCGCATAAATTGCGAATGAGATCCTTTATTGCCCTCGTTGCAGTGCCAATTATATATTATACTGCCATTGGCAATAGAATGCATGTCAGAACTACCAAGGAATTAATGATAAACTCTCATTTATCTTATAACAGGAACTTAAAGCTTTTGCAGTTCGTTTTCATCCATTACTTTCCGAACAATGATGAAGATGCGCCCGAAAAGGATTGATTACTTTTTATGCTGTTGCAAAATTGCATCCAAGTCCTTGAATACAAGATTAATGTCCTGTTGGCCATTAATTTTAGTCAGTACACCTTTTTCGCCATAAAAGTCGAGTAAAGGAGCTGTCTGATTCATATTTACTTCCAGACGATTCATGACAGTATCCGGATTATCATCTGCACGCTGGTAAAGTTCGCCACCATCTTTATCACACACATCTTCTACCTCTGGAGGATTGAAGATCAAGTGATACGATGTGCCACACACTTTACAAATACGACGCCCAGATAATCGTGCAACTAATTCTTGCGTATCGACTTCGATGTCCAATACGTACTCAATGCTTTTTCCTAAATCCT
This sequence comes from Sporosarcina sp. P1, assembly GCF_002743155.1. Lineage (NCBI taxonomy): Bacteria > Bacillati > Bacillota > Bacilli > Caryophanales > Caryophanaceae > Sporosarcina > Sporosarcina sp. P1. The sequence goes on along the minus strand of NZ_PDYS01000002.1, from coordinate 290,130 downwards.
TAAGTAAAGCATCTAGTGCTTCAGCTTGAGGTACTGTTCTAGGAAAACCATCAAGAAGAAATCCATTGTCACAATCCGTTTTGCTTAAACGCTCACGCACGATACCAATGGTAACTTCATCAGGAACTAATGCTCCTTGATCCATGAACGATTTCGCTTTAACTCCAAGTTCCGTGCCATCTTTGATGGCAGCACGGAACATATCGCCTGTAGAAATATGAGGGATTCCGTACTTCTCGACAATTTTGTCTGCTTGTGTACCTTTACCAGCACCAGGCAGACCCATTAATACGATGTTCATACGTCCTTGCCCTCCGTTTGTTTACAATAGGTCAGGCTATTGCTTTTTATTTCATAAAGCCTCTGTAATGTCTCTTCACTAATTGTGATTCTAATTGCTTCATTGATTCGAGGGCAACCCCTACTACGATGAGCAAGCTCGTTCCGCCGATTTGAGCGGATTCAGGCAAATTCGCCAAGTTAATGAAGAAAATTGGCATAACTGCTACGACGGCAAGAAAAATCGAGCCGACGAACGTCAGCCTATACAGAGTACTTGTTAAGTACTTTTGAGTGTTTGCTCCTGGGCGAATTCCCGGGATATATGCCCCTTGCTTTTTCAGATTGTCTGCCATATTTTCTGGATTCACTTGAATGAATGCATAGAAATACGTAAACGCGACAATAAGTGTTACATATAAAATCATACCGATCGGATTCGTATAATCGAAGATCCGAATAATAGTTTTAGTTACACTGTTCTCACCGAAAAATGGAGCGATTTGTTGTGGCGTGATGAAGAATGCCACCGCAAAGATTACCGGGATAACTCCTGCAGCATTCAATTTCAAAGGTAAATGTGTTTGTTGACTTGCAACAGATTGATTACGTCCTGAGACACGCTTCGCATATTGAATCGGAATTTTCCGCAATGCTTCTTGGAAGTAAATAACTCCGACTACAATGGCTACGATTACGATCAATAACAAGACCATCGTTGCAATTCTAATAAATAGTGCATCTCCAGCGTCTTGAATTTGCGTTACATACAACTGGTTAACAGCATTCGGAATGCCGGCGACAATCCCTGCAAAGATAATGATGGAAATACCATTCCCAACACCTTTTGCAGTAATTTGTTCACCAAGCCATAGTAGGAAAGCTGTACCGGCAGTCAATACAATTGCAATTGTGATATAAGTGGATATGCTGTTGTCTTGAATCAGTGTACCACCAAACGTTTGGTTGAAACCAAATGACATGGCAAGTGCTTGAATAAAGGCAAGAACAATCGTGAAATATCTTGTGAATTGTGCAAGCTTTCGTCTTCCGACGTCCCCTTGTTTTGACCACTCAGTAAACTTTGGAACAACATCCATCTGCAAGAGTTGTACAATGATGGATGCCGTGATATACGGCATTATCCCCATTGCAAAGATCGAGAAGTTGGATAATGCTCCTCCACCGAATGTGTTCAAGAATCCGATAAACTGATTATCTGATTGTTGCAAAGCAGTTGCATCAACGTTTGGAACCGGAACAAATGTCCCTAGTCTGAAAACGATGAGCACTAGGAGGGTGAAAATTATTTTAGACCGGATCTCCTTCACACGCATGAAATTAGAGATTGTCTGAAACATTATACCACCTCTGTTTGCCCGCCTGCTTTTTCAATTGCTTCTTTTGCAGAAGCGGAGAATTTGTTAGCACGTACTGTGATCTTCTTATCAAGTGTTCCGTTACCCAGAATCTTGATACCAGATTTAGCGTTGCTTACAACACCAGTCTCAATTAGCAATTCCGGTGTTACTTCCGTGCCTTCTTCGAAACGATTTAATGTATCGAGGTTAACGATGGCATAATCTTTACGATTGATGTTCGTGAACCCGCGCTTAGGAAGTCGTTGGAAAAGAGGAATTTGTCCACCTTCGAAACCAAGACGTACACCGCCGCCTGAACGAGCGTTTTGGCCGTCATGACCTCTACCAGAAGTCTTACCTGTTCCAGATCCAATCCCACGACCAACACGTTTGCGGTTTCTACGAGATCCTTCAGCTGGTTTTAGCTCATGTAATTTCATCTTATCGGCACCTCCTTATTGTAAAATAGTACTTAAATTTCTTTAACGGTTACCAAGTGGCTAACTTTTGTGATCATACCACGGATGGCATCGTTGCTTTGATGCTCAACTGTTTGATTTAACTTTCGAAGACCTAGTGCTTCAATTGTTTTACGTTGTGTCGGTTTTGAACCAATAACACTTTTCGTAAGGGTGACTTCAAGTTTGTTCGTCATTGTATTTCCCCCCTTAACCTAACAGTTCTTCTACGGATTTACCACGCAATTTGGCAATGTCTTCTGCGCGCTTCAAATTCTGCAACCCTTCGATTGTTGCACGTACCATATTGATCGGTGTGCTTGATCCAAGAGATTTAGAAAGAATATCCGTGATGCCTGCAAGTTCAAGTACCGCACGGACAGGTCCACCTGCGATAACACCAGTACCCGGAGCAGCTGGTTTGATGAGGATTTGTCCTGCACCAAAGCGTCCGATTACTTCATGTGGAGTTGTACCTTTGACCATTGGCACTACAATCAAGTTTTTCTTCGCATCTTCAATTGCTTTACGGATTGCATCTGGAACTTCTTGTGCTTTACCAGTACCAAAACCGACACGACCGTTTTTATCACCGACTACGACAAGTGCAGTGAAGCGGAAACGACGTCCACCTTTTACAACTTTCGCAACGCGGTTGATCGTTACTACGCGTTCTTCGAACTCACTTTTGTTCTGATCATTACGACGCATGAAATATGTCCCTCCCTCTTAATTAAAATTCCAGTCCATTTTCGCGTGCAGCATCGGCTAATGCTTTTACACGGCCGTGGAAAAGATATCCGCCGCGGTCGAAAACAACCGTTTTAACGTCTTTTTCAACAGCTTTCTTTGCAATAAGCTCGCCGACTTTAGCTGCAGATTCAGTGTTGCCAGTAGAGCCAGTCTCAACATCGTTATCTCTTGTAGAAGCGCTAACGATTGTTACACCATTCAAATCATCAATCAATTGTGCATAGATGTGTTTGTTTGAACGGTAAACGTTTAGACGTGGACGCTCTGCAGTTCCGCTGATTTTCGTACGCACACGTGCGTGACGCTTTTTACGGACAGCGTTTTTATCTTGTTTCGTGATCATCGGAGTCACTCCTTCCAAATACCTCGGGCGGTATTATTTACCTGTTTTACCTTCTTTACGACGAACAATTTCGCCTTCATAACGAATACCTTTACCTTTATATGGCTCTGGTGGACGTACTTGACGGATGTTAGAAGCAAGAGCACCTACGTGTTCTTTGTTGTATCCGCGAACGATTATTTTCGTGTTCGCTGGAACTTCAACTTCTACACCTTCTTCTGGTGTGAATTCAACTGGATGTGAGTAACCTACGTTCAATACAAGTTTTTTCCCTTGCATAGAAGCACGATATCCAACCCCAACCAATTCAAGTGTGCGTTCAAATCCTGTAGATACTCCCACTACCATGTTGTTAAGTACAGAGCGTGTAGTACCGTGAATTGAACGGTGAGCTTTTGATTCAGAAGGACGAGTAAATGTAATTACATTACCTTCGTGAGTGATCGTAATTTCTTTATCTAATTGTCTCGAAAGTTCACCTTTCGGACCTTTAACAGTAGCGAAGTTTCCCTCTGAAATTGTTACAGTAACGTTTTCAGGGACTTCGATCTGACGATTACCAATACGGGACATTCTATTGCACCTCCATTCAATTGTAGCTAATTACCAAACGTAAGCGACGACTTCTCCGCCGACTTGTTTAGCGCGGGCTTCTTTGTCTGTTAATACACCGTTTGATGTAGAAACTAGTGCAACACCTAAGCCGTTAAGTACTTTAGGAACTTCATTTGATTTAGCATATACACGAAGTCCTGGTTTAGAAATACGTTTCAAGCCATTGATAACGCGTTCGTTATCTTGACCGTATTTTAGGAAAATGCGGATGATGCCTTGTTTGTTATCTTCCACGTATTCCACATCGCGAACGAAACCTTCTCGTTTTAAGATCTCAGCGATTTCTTTCTTTACGTTTGAAGCAGGTACCTCAAGCTTCTCGTGGCGAACCATGTTCGCATTACGGATGCGTGTAAGCATATCTGCAATCGGATCACTCATTGTCATTTGAATTAACCTCCTTCCCTAATTAGGGGTTTACCAGCTGGCTTTTTTGACGCCAGGAAGTTGTCCCTTGTATGCAAGTTCGCGGAAACAAATACGGCAAAGTTTAAATTTGCGATATACTGAATGTGGACGGCCACAACGTTCGCAGCGTGTATATTCTTGTACTTTGTACTTTGGCGTACGTTTCTGTTTAGCGATCATAGATTTCTTAGCCACGTTTTCGCCTCCCTATTATTTTACTTTTGGAATGGCATGCCACACTGTGCAAGCAACTCACGTGCTTCTTCATCAGTGTTAGCTGTCGTCACGATGACGATATCCATCCCTCGTACTTTTGATACTTTATCGAAGTCAATTTCAGGGAAAATAAGTTGCTCTTTCACACCAAGAGTATAGTTACCGCGACCGTCAAACGCTTTTTTAGAAACGCCACGGAAGTCACGTACACGTGGTAATGAGATTGTAACTAATTTATCGAGGAACTCATACATGCGCTCACCGCGAAGCGTTACTTTAGCTCCGATCGGCATTCCTTCACGTAAACGGAATCCTGCGATAGATTTTTTCGCTTTCGTAATGACTGGTTTTTGACCTGAAATAGTTGCAAGATCCTCAACAGCTGCATCAAGTGCTTTTGTATTTTGGACAGCATCACCAACACCCATGTTGATAACGATTTTATCTACTTTAGGAACTTGCATAACAGATGTATATTCAAACTTGCTCATTAGAGCAGGTGTGATTTCTTTAGAAAACTTCTCTTTCAAACGACTCATCAGTCGGACCTCCTTTCATGCAATACTTACTTATCCAATGATTCACCGGATTTTTTTGCAATACGTACTTTTTTACCGTCTTCCATTTTGTAACCTACACGAGTCGGCTCGCCTGTTTTAGGATCGATTACCATCACGTTTGAGACGTGGATTGTAGACTCTTGGCTTACAATTCCGCCCTGTGGGTTTTCTTGGTTCGGCTTTGTGTGTTTCTTGACGATATTAATACCTTCAACAAGCACACGGTCTTTTTTCGGGTAAGCAGTTAGGATCACACCTGTTTTGCCTTTATCTTTCCCAGAGATCACCATTACTTTGTCGCCTTTTTTAACGTGCATTTATCGCACCTCCTTGACTGGCTCTGTCATTAGAATTAAAGAACTTCTGGAGCAAGTGAAATGATTTTCATGAAGTTATTGTCGCGTAGTTCGCGAGCAACTGGTCCGAAAATACGTGTTCCACGTGGCCCTTTATCATCACGGATAATAACGCAAGCATTCTCATCGAATGTAATGTATGAACCGTCTTTACGACGAACTCCACTTTTCGTACGAACGATGACCGCTTTAACAACGTCACCCTTCTTAACAACGCCACCTGGTGTTGCCTTCTTAACCGTAACAACAACTACGTCACCGATGTTAGCTACTTTACGACCTGATCCGCCTAGTACTTTAATTGTTAGTACTTCGCGTGCACCAGAGTTGTCAGCAACTTTCATTCTACTTTCCTGTTGAATCATCGAGGTTACCTCCTTCCGAAATCTGAGTTAAAAACCTATTAGATGATGATCGCTTTTTCAACGACTTCTAGAAGACGGAAACGCTTAGTTGCTGATAATGGACGTGTTTCCATAATACGAACAACATCGCCGATTTTCGCTTCGTTTAGCTCATCATGAACTTTAAGTTTCTTAGAATACTTTACACGCTTACCGTATAAAGAATGTTTTTTGTATGTTTCTACCATTACCGTAACGGTTTTATCCATTTTATCGGAAACCACACGGCCTGTGTATACTTTGCGCTGATTACGCTCAGTCATGGCTGCAACCTCCTTCATCAGTTATTTGCACTGATTTCTCTTTGTCGTATTACAGTTTTCATGCGCGCAATCGATTTGCGTACTTCACGGATGCGTGCAGTGTTTTCTAATTGACCTGTCGCTAACTGGAAGCGAAGGTTGAAAAGCTCTTCTTTAAGTGATTTCACTTTTTGCTCAATCTCTGCAGTTGTTAAGTCACGAATTTCATTAGCTTTCATTAGACTCACCACCAATTTCTTGTCGTTTTACAAACTTGCTTGTTACAGGAAGTTTGTGCGATGCAAGTCTAAGTGCCTCACGAGCAACCTCTTCTGAAACACCTGCAATTTCGAACATTACTCTACCAGGTTTCACAACTGCAACCCAGCCTTCTACAGCACCTTTACCGGAACCCATCCGGACTTCTAGAGGCTTTTTAGTATATGGTTTGTGCGGGAAAATATTGATCCATACTTTACCGCCACGTTTCATGTAACGAGTCATAGCAATACGAGCAGATTCAATCTGACGGTTAGTGATCCAACTTGCTTCTAGAGCTTGAAGACCAAACTCACCAAACTGAACTGTAGCGCCACCTTTTGTTTCACCACGCATTTTCCCACGGAATACACGACGATGTTTTACACGTTTAGGCATTAACATATTATTTGCCTCCTTCCCCAGAGTTCTTCTTAACTTTTACTGGAAGGACTTCACCACGATAAATCCATACCTTTACGCCAAGCTTACCATAAGTAGTATCAGCTTCAGCATGTGCATAATCTATATCTGCACGTAATGTATGAAGAGGGACAGTTCCTTCACTGTAGTGTTCTGCACGAGCGATATCAGCACCGCCGAGACGACCAGACACTTGTGTTTTAATTCCTTTTGCGCCAGAACGAATAGTACGTTGAATCGCTTGTTTCTGAGCACGACGGAATGATACACGACTTTCTAATTGACGAGCGATTGATTCTGCGACTAATCTCGCATCCAAATCAGCACGTTTGATTTCTACGATGTTGATGTGTACACGCTTGCCTGTAATCTCGTTAAGTTGCTTACGAAGTGTTTCTACTTCGGAACCACCTTTACCGATAACCATACCTGGCTTTGCAGTGTGGATTGTAATATTAACACGCTTAGCAGCACGCTCAATTTCAACCTTTGAAACAGATGCTTCTACAAGTCGTTTTTCGATGTATTCACGGATCTTTAAGTCTTCATGTAGTAAGGACGCATAATCTTTTTCCGCGTACCATTTTGAGTCCCAGTCACGGATGACGCCTACACGTAGTCCATTAGGATGTACTTTTTGGCCCACTAATTACCCCTCCTTCTTTTCAGATACCACTAATGTGATGTGGCTTGTACGTTTGTTGATCGCACTTGCACGACCTTGTGCACGTGGACGGAAACGTTTCATTGTTGGTCCTTCATCTACGAATACTTCACTGACGATTAAGTTCTCAGTATCCATTTCGTAGTTATGTTCAGCGTTTGCAATTGCTGATTTCAATAATTTTTCCACGACTGGAGATGCCGCTTTAGGCGTAAGTCGTAGAATAGCCATAGCTTCACCTATATTCTTGCCGCGGATAAGATCAACGACCAAACGAACTTTGCGAGAAGCAATACGGACTGTGCGTACAGATGCTTTAGCTTGTTGCATCAGGATAACCTCCTCTCAAATTAGCGTTTTGTTTTCTTATCGTCGGCACCATGGCCTCGGTATGTGCGTGTAGGTACGAATTCACCTAGTTTGTGACCTACCATATCTTCTGTTACATAAACAGGAACATGTTTACGTCCATCATATACTGCAATCGTCAATCCGATGAAAGTCGGGAAGATTGTTGAACGGCGTGACCATGTTTTAATAACTTGTTTCTTTTCTGAGTCTTTTTGTGCGTCAACCTTTTTTAGTAAATGGTCATCTGCAAAAGGTCCTTTTTTCAAGCTGCGGCCCATTCTGGAACCTCCTTCCAAGTATGTACTACGGTCCATCTACTGAACCGCAGTGCAATAACATTATTTTTTACGACGGCGAACGATAAGTTTATCTGATTTATTGTTCTTCGAACGTGTCTTGAATCCAAGAGTTGGTTTACCCCAAGGAGTAACAGGACTTGGACGACCGATTGGTGTACGTCCTTCACCACCACCGTGTGGGTGATCGTTAGGGTTCATTACAGATCCACGAACAGATGGGCGTTTGCCTAACCAACGTGAACGACCTGCTTTACCAATGTTGATCAATTCGTGTTGTTCGTTACCAACTTGACCGATTGTAGCACGGCAAGTAGCAAGGATCATACGAACTTCACCTGACTGCAGACGAATGATGACGTATTTGCCTTCGCGTCCTAGTAGTTGAGCAGAAGTTCCTGCAGAACGAACTAATTGTCCGCCTTTGCCTGGCTTCATTTCAATGTTGTGAATCGTAGAACCCATAGGGATGTTCTCTAATGGTAGAGCATTTCCTACGCGGATATCCGCTTCAGGTCCTGAAATGATTGTGGAACCTACTGTCAATCCTTTAGGAGCAAGGATGTATTTCTTTTCTCCATCTGCATAATTGATTAATGCGATGTTTGCCGAACGGTTTGGATCGTATTCGATCGTAGCAACGCGTCCTGGAATGCCATCTTTCCGACGTTGGAAATCGATGACACGGTATTGGCGCTTATGTCCTCCACCTTGGTGACGAACTGTCATTCTACCTTGGTTGTTACGTCCGCCTTTACGCTTGACTGGTTCAAGCAATGATTTTTCTGGTTTGCTAGCTGTAATCTCAGCAAAATCAGAAGAAGTCATGTTACGACGTCCGTTGGAGGTAGCTTTGTACTTCTTAATCGCCATTTTGTGTTCCCTCCTTCATTTATTATGGGTTAATTACATTTCAAAAAGTTCGATATCTTTGGAATCAGTAGTTAGTGTAACAATTGCCTTACGACGCTTGTTTGTATAACCAGCATGTTTCCCCATACGCTTGAACTTACCTTTGTAGTTCATAACGTTAACTTTTTCAACTTTAACACCGAAGATTTCTTCAATAGCTTGTTTCACGTGAGTTTTGCTCGCGCGCGTATCAACTTCGAATGTATATTTTCTTAAGTCTTCCATTTGTTCAGAAGAACGCTCGGTAATGACCGGACGTTTCAGAATATCACGTGCTTCCATTAACCAAGCACCTCCTCGACTTTTTCTATTGCTGCTTTTGTCATTACAAGCTGGTCATGTCCGACTAGGTCTAGAACATTAATACCGTTCGCTGAAACGACGCTGATTCCTGGAATATTACGAGCAGACAATGCTACTGATTCTTCTAGGTCAGCTGTAACAAATAATGCTTTCTTAGTGATTGAAAGATCTTCAAGCACTTTTACAAAGCCCTTTGTTTTTGGTGCATCAAATGCTAAGTTTTCTAGAACGATTAGTTCTTCAGCTGCTACTTTCGTAGAAAGAGCGGATAGAAGAGCTAAACGACGAACTTTCTTAGGCATTTTATAGCTGTAACTACGTGGTGAAGGGCCGAATACGATACCGCCTCCACGCCATTGTGGTGATCTGATTGAACCTTGACGAGCACGACCTGTACCCTTTTGACGCCATGGTTTACGACCGCCGCCTGCTACTTCCGCGCGAGTTTTAACCTTGTGGTTACCTTGGCGTAAAGAAGCTTGTTGTTGAACAATTGCTTCGAATAATACTGCTTCATTCGGCTCGATTCCAAAAATCGCATCGTTTAGTTCGATGTCGCCGACAGCAGAACCTGTTTGACTTACTACAGATACTTTAGGCATTCCTGTTTCCTCCTTTCTGTTTTACTCAGTTTCCTTTGATAGCACTTTTCACTTGTACAAGTGATTTACGAGCTCCAGGAACGTTACCTTTTACTAATAACAAGTTGCGCTCAGCGTCAACTCGAACGATTTCAACGTTTTGGATCGTTACTGTTTTGCCACCAGTACGTCCAGGTAATTTTTTTCCTTTGAATACGCGTTGTGCATCAACTGCTCCAAGTGAACCTGGTGCGCGATGGAAACGTGATCCGTGAGACATTGGTCCACGTGAGTAACCGTGGCGCTTAATGACACCTTGGAATCCTTTACCTTTTGAAACTCCTGTAATGTCTACTACTTCGCCTTCTGCGAATGTATCGACTTTGACTTCCTGACCAACTTCGTATGCACTAACGTCAGCTCCGCGAACTTCGCGAATGAAGCGCTTAGGTGCAGTGTTAGCTTTTGCTACATGGCCTTGTTCTGGCTTGTTTGAAAGCTTTTCACGTTTATCATCAAATCCTAGTTGGATTGACTCGTAGCCGTCTGTTTCTATTGTCTTCTTTTGAAGAACAACGTTTGGAGCAGCTTCAATCACTGTTACTGGGATTAGATCGCCGTTTTCAGCAAAAACTTGCGTCATTCCGACTTTTCTTCCTAAGATTCCTTTGGTCATTAGTCACACCTCCTGTAATATTGTTTGTTTTTATGTTTTATAGTTTAATTTCGATGTCGACGCCTGATGGTAAATCAAGCTTCATAAGTGCATCCACCGTTTGTGGCGTTGGATTCACGATATCGATTAAACGTTTGTGCGTACGCATTTCAAATTGCTCACGTGAATCTTTGTATACGTGAACAGCACGCAATACCGTGTAAACTGATCTTTCAGTTGGCAACGGAATTGGACCTGAAACACTAGCTCCAGAACGTTTAGCCGTTTCAACAATCTTTTCAGCTGACTGATCGATCATTCTGTGATCGTAAGCTTTCAATCTAATACGAATCTTTTGTTTTGCCATTATTTTCCCTCCCTTTCGCCTATTTTCTAGACAATTCTCCACGAAAATTTTCCTTACACGCGCCATGGCAAAGCGGCCGGGTGTATCGGTAACCTCTCGCTTCATCGCAGTCAAAGACCAACATTCAACATTATACATAATATAAAAGGATTGTGCAACCCTTTTGAAGAAATTAGTTTAACTTTTAATCCGTTTACTATACTACCAGCATTCTTCTTGATTTGCACGCGATTCGATGTGCACTTATAGAATCTATTTCTTAATCTATATCCGATTACATACTGCCTTTAGTATGATCGAAAGCAAAAAAATCCCGCCTCAAGGGCGGGATCAAAACAAATTATTTTGTGATTGTTGCTACAACGCCAGCTCCAACTGTACGTCCACCTTCACGGATTGAGAATTTAGTACCTTCTTCAATCGCGATAGGAGAAATAAGTTCAACTGTCATTTCAACGTTATCTCCAGGCATAACCATTTCTACGCCTTCAGGAAGTTGAATGATACCAGTTACATCAGTTGTACGGAAGTAGAACTGAGGACGGTAGTTTGAGAAGAATGGAGTATGACGTCCACCCTCTTCTTTTGATAGAACATAAACTTCAGATTTGAACTGAGTGTGTGGAGTGATTGTTCCTGGCTTAGCAAGAACTTGTCCACGCTCGATATCTTCACGTGATACACCACGAAGAAGAGCACCGATGTTGTCGCCTGCTTCTGCATAGTCAAGAAGTTTACGGAACATTTCTACACCAGTTACAGTAGTAGCTTTTGGTTCTTCAGCAAGACCGATGATGTCAACAACATCTCCGACTTTAACTACTCCACGCTCAACACGGCCAGTTGCAACTGTACCGCGACCTGTGATTGAGAATACGTCCTCAACAGGCATCATGAATGGCTTGTCAGTGTCACGAGTTGGTGTTGGAATATAGTCATCTACTGCTTGCATAAGTTCAAGGATTTTTTCTTCCCACTCTGGCTCTCCTTCAAGAGCTTTAAGAGCTGATCCTTTGATTACAGGAATATCATCACCAGGGAAGTCGTAATCAGAAAGAAGTTCACGGATTTCCATTTCTACTAATTCAAGTAGTTCTTCGTCATCTACCATGTCACATTTGTTCATGAAGACAACTAGGTAAGGAACACCTACTTGACGTGAAAGAAGGATGTGCTCACGTGTTTGTGGCATTGGACCATCAGCAGCAGATACTACTAAGATTCCGCCGTCCATTTGTGCAGCACCAGTGATCATGTTTTTAACGTAGTCAGCGTGACCCGGGCAGTCAACGTGTGCATAGTGACGCTTGTCAGTTTCGTACTCAACGTGTGAAGTACTGATTGTAATTCCACGCTCTTTTTCTTCAGGTGCGTTATCAACGTCAGCATATGACTTTGCTTCTCCACCTTGTGCTTTAGAAAGAACTGTTGCGATTGCAGCAGTCAAAGTTGTTTTACCATGGTCAACGTGACCAATTGTTCCTACGTTTGCGTGCTCCTTGGAGCGGTCGAATTTTTCTTTACCCATTTTAGAGGTCCTCCCTTTATTTAAAAAGATTAATTTTTATAATATGGATAGTCGAATGTATACCTTCGACTATCCATATCTTACAAGTATTGCTTAAAAGAAACAAGGATGAACTTTATTATTCACCTTTGTTTTTCTTGATTACTTCTTCAGCGATAGACTTTGGAAGTTCCTCATAGTGATCGAACACCATTGAGAATACTCCGCGTCCTTGCGTGTTTGAACGTAGAGATGTTGCATAACCAAACATTTCAGCAAGCGGAACCATCGCACGAACTACTTGTGCGTTACCACGAGCTTCCATACCTTCAACACGGCCACGGCGTGATGTAATATCACCCATGATATCGCCCATGTATTCTTCCGGAATGATTACTTCTACTCTCATTGTCGGTTCAAGAATTACAGGATTACATTTTGATGCAGCATTTTTCAAAGCCATTGATGCAGCAATCTTAAATGCCATCTCGTTGGAGTCAACGTCATGGTAAGATCCGTCATACAGGCGTGCTTTGACATCGATTAATGGATATCCAGCTAAAATACCGTTATCTAATGAATCACGAATTCCCGCTTCAACTGCTGGGATATATTCACGAGGAACAGAACCACCAACAACATTATTCACGAACTCGAATCCTTTTCCTTCTTCGTTTGGACCAAATTCGATCCATACGTGACCAAACTGTCCACGTCCACCTGATTGACGAACGAATTTACCTTCGACTTCAGCTGACTGACGGAATGTTTCGCGGTAAGAAACTTGTGGTGCACCCACGTTTGCTTCCACTTTAAATTCACGACGTAGACGGTCGACGATAATATCCAAGTGAAGTTCACCCATACCTGCGATGATAACTTCTCCTGTTTCTTGATCTGTGTGCGCACGGAATGTTGGATCTTCTTCTTGTAGCTTACCAAGAGCTTGACCCATTTTATCCTGATCCGCCTTTGTTTTCGGTTCAATCGCTACAGAGATTACCGGTTCAGGGAATACCATTGATTCAAGAATGATCAATGATTTCTCGTCACATAGTGTGTCTCCAGTAGTTGTATCTTTCAAACCAACAGCAGCAGCAATTTCACCCGCGTGTACTTCAGAAATCTCTTCACGGCTGTTTGCGTGCATTTGTAGAATACGTCCTACGCGCTCACGCTTGCCTTTTGTAGAGTTTGCTACGTAAGAACCTGCTTGAAGAACACCAGAGTATATACGGAAGAATGTAAGTTTACCTACATAAGGATCCGTCATAACTTTAAACGCCAATGCTGAGAAAGGTGCTTCATCAGTTGATTCACGCACTTCCTCTTCTTCAGTCTCAGGGTTGAAGCCCATCATTGGTGGTACATCAAGTGGTGATGGTAGGTAGTCTACTACCGCATCCAGTACTAGTTGTACACCTTTGTTTTTGAAAGCAGTTCCACAAACTACAGGATAGAATTCAACTGCCAACGTAGCTTTACGAATAGCTGTTGTAAGTTCTTCTATTGTAAGTTCTTCACCGCCAAGATATTTTTCCATAAGATCTTCATCGAAATCTACAACAGCTTCGATTAGGCTCTCACGATATTTTTTAGCTAGTTCAAGATGTTCAGCAGGAATTTCTTCGACTGTCGTATCTGTTCCTAGATCATTTGGATACATAGTTGCCTTCATTTCGATTAAGTCAATAATTCCTGAGAAGTTATCTTCCGCACCGATCGGCAATTGAATCGGATGTGCATTCGCTTGTAGGCGATCACGTAGTGTTCCTACAGAATAAAGGAAGTCAGCACCCGTCTTATCCATTTTGTTTACGAATACAAGACGTGGTACTTTGTAGTTTGTCGCTTGACGCCAAACTGTCTCTGTTTGTGGTTCAACACCTGATTGAGCATCAAGTACCGCTACAGCACCATCCAATACGCGAAGTGAACGTTCAACTTCAACTGTGAAGTCTACGTGCCCCGGTGTATCGATGATATTTACGCGGTGACCTTTCCATGCTGCTGTTGTTGCAGCGGAAGTAATCGTGATTCCACGTTCTTGCTCTTGCTCCATCCAGTCCATTTGTGATGCACCTTCGTGCGTTTCACCAATCTTGTGGATTTTACCTGTGTAAAAAAGGATCCGCTCAGTTGTCGTTGTCTTACCAGCGTCAATGTGAGCCATGATACCAATGTTACGAGTATTCTCTAGTGAGAACTCTCTAGCCATTTTGTAATCTCCTTCCGTTTCGGATTACTGCTATTGTTTATCCGACCTTACCAGCGATAGTGAGCGAATGCTCTGTTGGCTTCAGCCATTTTATGCATTTCTTCACGGCGTTTAACAGAAGCACCTGTGTTATTTGATGCATCAAGAATTTCATTCGCTAGACGTTCTTCCATTGTTTTTTCTCCACGTGTACGTGAATAGTTTACAAGGTAACGAAGACCTAGAGTCGAACGACGTTCAGGGCGTACTTCAACCGGCACTTGATAGTTAGCTCCACCTACGCGGCGAGCGCGCACTTCAAGAACTGGCATTACATTATTTAAAGCTGCTTCGAATACTTCGATTGGCTCTTGTCCAGAACGTTCTTTAACAATTTCGAACGCTCCATAAAGAATCTTTTGAGAAGTACCTTTTTTACCGTCTACCATCATTTTGTTGATAAGGCGGCTTACAAGCTTGGAATTATAAATCGGATCAGGTAGTACATCACGTTTTGTTACTGGACCTTTACGAGGCATAATTAGTTCCTCCTTTCAATATGGTTAGTTTTGTCTCACTTCTTAACTTTGGGCTTTTTAGCTCCATACATTGAACGGCTTTGCATACGGCCAGTAACTCCAGCTGTATCAAGTGCCCCACGTACGATATGGTAACGAACACCCGGTAAATCTTTTACGCGTCCTCCGCGGATTAGTACCACACTGTGTTCTTGCAAGTTGTGGCCTTCACCTGGAATATATGCGTTTACTTCCAATGTATTAGTTAAACGAACACGAGCATACTTACGTAGCGCCGAGTTTGGCTTCTTAGGAGTCATAGTACCAACACGTGTACAAACACCTCTTTTTTGTGGTGAGTTCACGTTTGTCATAGACTTTTTAAAGCTGTTATAGCTTTTTCCTAGAGCCGGAGACTTAGAATTTTCCGTTTTCGATTTACGAGGTTTACGGACTAATTGATTAATTGTAGGCATCAGGTTGTTCCTCCTTCCGAGCTTTTTATAATACCACACACCCAGGTGGTTCATTTTTGAGTAAAAACAAAGTTTTTGTGCGTGCACACACAAAAACGGGTGACAGTAACTCCAGAGATCTCTGCTTACTGTTATTTTATAATGATGATTGCTTATCGCCTTGCACTTATTCGAAAGAACATTTTTCTTCCTGATAAGTTAACGGTCAACAACTATCAACCTTTTGTATATTATCATCTTCACAACGACTTGTCAACAAATTTAAGAAAATAAACGGGAACGATGTCCCGTTTATTTTTATTCAGCTGTAATAGTCTCTTCTACTTCATCATGTTGCATTTTTATTTGACGGTATCTCTGCATACCAGTACCTGCAGGAACCAATTTCCCAATAATAACGTTTTCTTTCAGACCTAGCAACTCATCTGTTTTACCTTTAATAGCTGCATCTGTAAGAACTCTAGTCGTTTCTTGGAATGATGCGGCTGACAAGAACGATTCCGTTTCAAGTGAAGCTTTCGTAATTCCAAGAATTACAGGACGTGAAGTAGCTGGAACTTTACCCGCTAACAACACCTTTTCGTTCGCTTCAGAAAATTGGTGGATGTCCAATAATGAACCTGGAAGAAGATCCGTGTCTCCTGCTTCGATAACTCGAACTTTACGAAGCATTTGACGTACCATCACTTCAACGTGCTTATCACCAATCTCTACACCTTGCATACGGTAAACTTTTTGAACTTCTTTCAACAGATACTCTTGTACAGTTGAAACGTCCTTTACTATGATCAATTGTTTAGGATCAATTGAACCTTCAGTAATAGTTTGTCCACGCTCAACCACATCGCCTACTTCTACGCTTAAACGCGCATTATACAACGTAGGATATTTACGTGTTTCTACTTCGCCTTCAATAGTGATTTCTTTTAACCCTTCACGGATTTCATCAATTTCAATAACCGTACCTGCAATTTCAGAAATAACCGCTACACCTTTCGGATTCCGGGATTCGAAAATCTCCTGAATACGTGGAAGACCTTGTGTAATATCATCTCCAGCAACTCCACCTGTGTGGAATGTACGCATCGTTAACTGCGTTCCTGGTTCTCCGATAGATTGTGCCGCAATGATTCCCACTGCTTCCCCTACTTCTACCGTCTCTCCAGTAGCCAAGTTGATACCGTAACATTTTTTACATACGCCATGTTTTGTATTACAAGTAAATGCAGAACGAATCGTCACTTCTTCGATACCGGCTTGAATTACTATGTTCGCTATGTCCGCAGTAATTAATCCGTTTTTCTCAAGAATGACTTCACCTGTTTCCGGATGTTTGATAGTCTTCTTCGTGTGTCGACCTTCAATACGCTCAAACAGTGTTTCGATCATTTCATTTCCTTCGGTTAATGCAGTAATCGCAAGACCGCGGTCTGTTCCGCAATCTTCTTCACGAACGATAACATCTTGCGCTACATCTACGAGACGGCGAGTCAAGTAACCTGAATCGGCAGTCTTCAGTGCTGTATCGGCAAGACCTTTACGCGCACCGTGTGTAGAGATAAAGTATTCGAGTACTGTTAGCCCCTCACGGAAGGAAGATTTGATCGGAAGTTCGATAATCCGCCCAGCCGGGTTGGCCATTAGTCCACGCATACCAGCAAGTTGTGTAAAGTTTGATGCGTTACCACGGGCTCCGGAGTCACTCATCATAAAGATCGGGTTTTCAATATCCAATGAATCCATTAACTTATTCTGGATGATATCCTTCGCATGGCTCCAATAAGAGATGACACGATCATAGCGCTCTTCTTCGGTAATTAAACCACGTCGGAACTGCTGCGTGACTTTGTCAACTTTTTCTTGTGCTTCATGAAGAATCTCTGCTTTATTTGGCAAAACGACGATATCGGAAATACCGATCGTAATTCCAGCACGAGTAGAATATTTAAATCCTAGGTTTTTCATTCTATCCAACATTCTAGAAGTTTCTGTAATGTGGAAGCGTCGGAAGATTTCCGCGATAATTTCCCCAAGGATTGCTTTTTTGAATGGCGTGATCAGTTCTGCTTCTTGCAAATGTTCCTTAACATTCACTGTTCCGTCGATGAAATACTTTTCAGGTGTTTCTACCTGTAAGTTTTGATTCGTCGGTTCGTTAATGTACGGGAACGATTCCGGTAGAATCTCATTGAAAATGATTTTACCTACAGTCGTTAACAATAGCTGACTATTTTGCTTATCCGTAAACGTTGGATTGTTAATACTGCCAGCCTGAACTGCGATGCGGGAATGTAAGTGAACGTGTCCTGTTTGATAGGCGATTAACGCTTCATTCGGATCACTGAACACAGAACCTTCTCCAGCTGCATTTTTACGCTCGACTGTTAAGTAATAGTTACCAAGAACCATATCCTGTGAAGGAGTTACAACTGGTTTTCCGTCTTTCGGATTCAAAATGTTTTGGGCAGCTAACATCAATAAACGCGCTTCAGCTTGAGCTTCAGCAGATAGCGGTACGTGAACAGCCATTTGGTCACCATCGAAGTCAGCGTTGTAAGCTGTACATACTAGCGGGTGTAATGTAATTGCGCGCCCTTCGACCAGTATCGGTTCAAACGCTTGAATCCCTAGACGGTGAAGCGTTGGTGCTCGGTTAAGAAGCACTGGATGTTCTTTGATGACATCTTCCAATACATCCCACACTTCGGAATGAAGACGTTCAATTTTACGTTTCGCACTCTTGATGTTATGCGCCAAATTGCGTTCTACTAATTCTTTCATAACGAACGGCTTAAATAGCTCAATCGCCATTTCTTTTGGCAGACCGCATTGGTACATTTTCAAGTTAGGGCCTACTACGATAACCGAACGACCAGAATAGTCTACACGTTTACCAAGTAAGTTCTGGCGGAAACGTCCTTGCTTACCTTTCAGCATGTGAGAAAGTGATTTCAATGGACGGTTGCCTGGACCCGTTACAGGTCTTCCACGACGGCCATTATCTACTAGTGCATCTACTGCTTCTTGAAGCATCCGCTTCTCATTCTGAACGATAATACCAGGCGCTCCTAAATCCAATAGACGCTTCAGACGATTGTTCCGGTTAATAACCCTACGGTAAAGATCATTCAAGTCAGATGTTGCAAAACGCCCTCCGTCTAGCTGTACCATAGGACGTAATTCAGGAGGGATAACAGGAAGTACTTCCAATACCATCCATTCCGGACGATTTCCAGAGTTACGGAAAGATTCCACGACTTCCAGACGTCGGATTGCGCGTGTACGACGCTGACCTTGTACTGTTTTCAACTCTTCTTTCAATGAATCTGTTTCTTTATCCAAGTCGATTGCACGAAGTAGCTGCTCGATTGCTTCTGCTCCCATTGCAGCTTGGAATTTAGAACCATATTTTTCACGGTACAAACGGTACTCTTTTTCAGAAAGCAGCTGTTTACGCTCAAGTGGCGTATCCGCCGGTTCGACAACTACGTAAGATGCAAAGTAGATAATCTCTTCCAATGCACGTGGTGTCATATCCAGAATCAGGCCCATACGGCTAGGAATTCCTTTGAAGTACCAAATATGTGTGACAGGTGCCGCAAGCTCGATGTGACCCATTCGTTCGCGACGTACTTTTTGACGCGTTACCTCTACGCCACAACGATCACAGACAACGCCCTTATAACGAACCCGTTTATATTTACCACAGTGACATTCCCAATCTTTCGTTGGGCCGAAGATTCTCTCACAGAATAATCCGTCTTTCTCTGGCTTTAGTGTACGGTAATTGATCGTTTCAGGTTTTTTCACTTCTCCATACGACCAAGAGCGAATCTTGTCAGGTGAAGCAAGGCCAATTTTCATATACTCAAAATTATTAACATCTATCAAGGAGCCAACCTCCCTTTAGTCTAATCGCCATAACGGCTTATCAGTCAACTTAACTTGTAATAGTACATTCACGTAAGACATTCTTCTTACTGAATAAAATAGAAGAGGGTGCTCGAAGCCCTCTTCTATTCGTTTTTGTTTGGTTTATTTACATTTCAGATTAGCGTTATCGACTTTAGGCGATCGGCTGATCTTCTTTCATCAAGTTCAATGCGTCAGTTGGTTGCAAGTCTTCTTCGTCATCTAGATCACGAAGCTCAATTTCTTCAAAGTCTTCCGTCAACATTTTCACGTCTAATCCCAAACTCTGAAGTTCTTTGATTAGTACTTTAAATGATTCCGGTACACCTGGTTGAGGTACGCTATCACCTTTGACAATCGCTTCATATGTTTTCACACGACCTACGACGTCATCGGATTTGACTGTTAAGATTTCTTGCAATGTATAAGCAGCACCATATGCTTCCAGTGCCCATACTTCCATTTCCCCGAAACGTTGTCCACCGAACTGGGCTTTACCGCCGAGTGGTTGCTGCGTAACGAGAGAGTATGGCCCAGTAGAACGCGCGTGCAACTTATCATCTACCATGTGGGCAAGTTTGATCAAGTACATAACGCCGACTGACACGCGGTTATCAAATGGTTCACCTGAACGGCCATCGTATAGCATTGTTTTACCGTCACGGTTCATTCCCGCTTCTTCCATTGTAGCCCAAACGTCTTCTTCGTTCGCACCATCAAATACAGGAGATGCAGTGTGAATACCTAGACTGCGCGCAGCCATACCAAGATGCATTTCAAGAACCTGTCCGATATTCATACGTGATGGAACCCCAAGTGGGTTCAACATGACATCGATCGGTGTACCATCTGGAAGGAACGGCATTTCCGATTCAGGTAAAATTCGGGAAATAACACCCTTGTTACCGTGACGTCCTGCCATCTTATCTCCAACAGAGATTTTACGTTTCTGTACGATATATACTCGTACCAACTGGTTTACTCCTGGGGATAGCTCATCGCCATCTTCACGGTTAAAGACTTTAACATCCAGAACAATTCCGCCTGCTCCATGGGGTACACGTAATGAAGTATCGCGAACTTCGCGTGCTTTTTCCCCAAAGATTGCATGTAGAAGACGTTCTTCCGCAGTCAATTCCGTAACTCCCTTAGGCGTTACTTTACCGACCAGGATATCACCATCACGTACTTCTGCACCGATACGGATAATTCCTCTGTCGTCCAAGTTGCGCAGTGCATCTTCTCCGACGTTTGGAATATCACGCGTGATTTCTTCTGGTCCAAGCTTAGTATCACGTGCCTCTGATTCATATTCTTCAATATGAACGGATGTGAATACATCATCTTTCACCAGACGCTCACTCATGATAATCGCATCCTCATAGTTGTAGCCATCCCATGTCATGAATGCTGTTAGAACGTTGCGACCAAGCGCAAGTTCTCCTTGTTCCATTGATGGTCCGTCCGCAAGAATATCAAGCGGTTTTACGCGGTCGCCAACTTTTACAATCGGGCGTTGGTTATAGCAAGTTCCCTGGTTCGAACGAATGAATTTAGACAAACGACAAACGACAAGGTCACCCTTGACTTCTTTACCGCCCACTTCTTCAATGCGACGAATACGAATTTCTTTCGCTTCAACGTGTTCTACGATACCGTGGTATTTAGATACAACAGCCGCCCCTGAATCACGCGCGGAAATATGTTCCATACCTGTACCCACAAATGGTGCTTCAGGATTTAATAAAGGAACTGCTTGACGTTGCATGTTCGCACCCATCAATGCACGGTTAGAGTCATCATTTTCTAAGAACGGAATACATGCAGTAGCTGCAGATACAACTTGCTTAGGTGAAACGTCCATATAGTCAATTTGTTCGCGGCGGAATACAGTATTATCCCCTTGGAAACGACCTACCACGCCCTCATTAGTAAATGATCCGTCTTCCTCAAGTAGTGAGTTAGCCTGTGCTACAACATAGTTATCTTCAATATCTGCTGTCAAATAATCAATTTGCGCTGTAACGCGACCCGTTTCAGGATCTACTTTACGATAAGGAGTTTCAATGAAACCAAATTGGTTCACTTTCGCGAATGTAGACAGCGAGTTAATCAATCCAATGTTCGGTCCCTCTGGTGTTTCAATTGGACACATACGACCATAGTGAGAGTAGTGAACGTCACGAACTTCCATTCCTGCTCGCTCTCGAGTCAAACCACCAGGTCCTAGTGCAGATAAACGACGCTTATGCGTCAATTCAGCCAATGGATTTGTTTGGTCCATGAACTGAGAAAGCTGTGAACTTCCGAAGAACTCTTTGATTGATGCAATAACTGGACGGATATTGATCAATTGTTGGGGTACGATAGATTGCGTGTCATTGATAGACATTCTCTCTTTAACCACACGCTCCATACGGGAAAGACCGATACGGAATTGGTTTTGAAGTAATTCACCAACAGAACGCAAACGACGATTACCAAGATGGTCAATATCATCCGTGTTCCCTACACCATGCAAGAGGTTAAAGAAATAGCTAATAGAAGCAACGATATCCGAAGGGGTAATATGTTTAATAGACTCGTCTACTTCAGCGTTAGAAATGACGTTGATCACTTGCTTTTCTTCACTTTTCGGTGCGTAAATCTTTAGCGTCTGGATAACCATTGGTTCTTCCAATATAGACCCTACATGTTCAATCGACTCAGTATTGATACCTTGAGATAAAAACGGTAGTAATTTATCTAATGTACGTCGATCGATTAGCTGATCTTTTTCCACTAAAATCTCGCCAGTTTCAGGGTCGACAAGTGTTTCAGCAGCTGTTTGATTGAACAATCGATTTTGCAAGTGAAGCTTCTTATTCATTTTATAACGACCGACATTCGCTAAATCATAGCGCTTCGGATCAAAGAAACGTGAATACAAAAGACTTCTTGCGCTGTCTAGTGTTGGTGGTTCACCTGGACGAAGTCGCTCATAGATTTCAAGCATCGCTTTTTCTGAAGTCTCGGTATTATCTTTCTCTAATGAATTTCGTAAATACTCATTATCACCGATTAAATCGATAATTTCTTGATCAGTAGAGAAGCCTAACGCACGCAATAAAACAGTGATTGGCAACTTACGAGTACGGTCGATACGGACATGCACTACGTCTTTTGCATCTGTTTCATATTCAAGCCATGCTCCACGGTTCGGAATAACAGTAGCGCCAAATCCACGCTTACCATTTTTATCCGTCTTATCATTATAGTAAACACTTGGCGAACGAACGAGCTGTGAAACAATAACACGCTCAGCTCCGTTAATAATGAATGTTCCGTTTTCTGTCATGAGTGGGAAATCTCCCATGAAAACGTCTTGTTCCTTTACATCGCCTGTTTCTTGGTTATGAAGACGTACTTTTACACGAAGTGGTGCGGCATATGTCACATCGCGCTCTTTTGATTCGTCTACCGGATATTTTGGTTCACCCAGTTTGTAATCGATAAATTCCAAGGATAAGTTACCT
Organism: Sporosarcina sp. P1; assembly: GCF_002743155.1. Taxonomy (NCBI): domain Bacteria; kingdom Bacillati; phylum Bacillota; class Bacilli; order Caryophanales; family Caryophanaceae; genus Sporosarcina; species Sporosarcina sp. P1. The sequence goes on along the minus strand of NZ_PDYS01000002.1, from coordinate 267,200 downwards.
GTGAAATCCTGGATAGGAGAAATATCCCGAAACATTTCACGTAACCCCTCTTCTAAGAACCACTCGTAAGATGCCGTTTGAATTTCAATCAAATTCGGCAAGTCGAGTACTTCTTTGATTCGCGCGAAACTTCTACGCTGACGATGTTGACCATACTGAACTAAATGACCTGTCAACTCATTCACCCCTCATTAAAACAATATTAGTTTTTTGCAAAATCAGAAATTCCGCTGTGACTTCGAAAAAACAAAAAGAAAACGAGTTCCGACAAGAGCTCATTTTCGATTTCACAATCTTTATCCAAACATCAATATGCCTTTTCCTCTACTACATCACACAAAAGGGCATACAGCTGCAATATAAATATTTATGCATTCAATAATGCTACTACAAGATGTCGATCCTGTCAAACTTTTTTCGCCACCAAAATAAAGTAGCCTTTTTTCTTGGCAACCGTATCCACATTACCAAACAACTTCTTCAAGTAATCTATTGTGGATGGAGCTCCTTGTTTCTTTTGAATGACAACCCATAACTCCCCACCCGAAGTCAATTTTTCATAAGCACCGTCGTAGAATGAAAAGACTGTTTGCTTACCTGCTCTAATAGGTGGATTCGTTATAATTGCAGCAAAACCATCAGATTGAACTTGATCGATTCCACTACTTTCATAAATTTGTATATTGGTGATCTTGTTTTGCTGGGCATTTATTTTACAAAGAGCCAATGCTCGCTCGTTAACATCAACCATATGGACAAGCCGTTCAGGGAAATCTGACGCAATAGACAAGGCAATCGGACCATAGCCGCAACCTATTTCCAATAAGTCTCCCCCGACTGATGGTACTTTAAACGTTTCAGCGAGCAATTTTGATCCTTCATCTATGCTACCTTTACTGAATACACCAGCATCTGTTGTGAATGAAAAGACTTTGTTGCGAATCTCAGCCTTCCACTGCTTGGGGGCACTTGACACTTGGGGACTTTTTGAATAGTAATGCTCTCCCATACATACACCTCCTGCGTAGAGTTACATTATCTGTATATGAAGAAAAAAGCCCGTCAGATAGACGGGCTTTTCTCAGGGAAGTAGAAATTACTTAACTTCTACAGATGCGCCAACTTCTTCAAGTTTAGCTTTCATTTCTTCTGCTTCTTCTTTAGTTGCTGCTTCTTTAACAGCTTTAGGAGCTTCGTCTACAAGAGCTTTAGCTTCTTTCAAGCCTAGGCCAGTGATTTCACGAACAGCTTTGATAACTTTGATCTTTTGATCTCCAGCTGATGCAAGGATTACGTCGAATTCAGTTTGCTCTTCAGCTGCTTCTGAAACTGCTCCAGCTGCTGCAACTGGTGCTGCTGCTGTTACGCCGAATTCTTCTTCGATTGCTTTAACAAGGTCGTTTAGTTCAAGAACTGTCATTTCTTTGATTGCGTCTAAAATTTGTGCATTAGTCATTTTAAGTTCCTCCTGGAAAGTTGTATTTAACCGGCTAGTTTGTTCCGGTCATAGTCAAAATGCGAAATTAAGCACCTTGCTCTTCTTTTTGTTCTGCAACTGCTTTTGTAGCAAGTGCAAAGTTTCGTACTGGCGCTTGAAGAACGCTGAGTAGCATAGATAGTAGACCATCGCGAGACGGTAGAGTAGCCAATGCTTTCACATCTTCAGCTGATGCAACGTTTCCTTCAATCACACCCGCTTTAATTTCAAGCTTGTCGTTCTTTTTAGCGAAATCATTTAAGATTTTAGCTGGCGCTACTACGTCTTCTGTTGAGAAGGCGATAGCGTTTGGACCTGTCAAGTTTTCATTCAAACCTTCTAGTCCTGCAACTACTGTCGCACGACGCACCATAGAGTTTTTATAAACTTTGAACTCGATGCCCGCTTCACGAAGTTGTTTACGCAATTCTGTAACTTGCGAAACCGTAAGACCACGGTAATCGACAACTACTACAGATGCTGCTGTTTGCAACTTCTCAGCGACTTCTGATACGACCGCTTGTTTAGCTTCTAAAATTTTGCTCATGTTGACACCTCCTGGTAATTAGGGTCACTTATACCGATATAAAAAGCCCTCAATGTCTAAGACATGAGGGCAGAAAAGTCGTCATCTTTAAAAAAGAGCGTCTTGTCCTCGGCAGGAGCATTAAGTGGCAAGCCACACCTGCTGTCTTCGGTACAAATGGTTATCATCATAACAAGCGTAATCTTAACAGATCACTTTATGCTTGTCAATTATTTTTTAACAGTAACGCTTGACGGATCTACTTTTACAGCAGGACCCATAGTTGTCGTAACGTTTACTGATTTCATGTATGTTCCTTTTGACGATGACGGTTTAGCTTTTTGAATCGTTTCAAAGATAGTCAAGAAGTTTTCTTCCAACTTCTCGTTATCGAAAGAAGCTTTCCCGATTGGCGCATGGATGATTCCAGCTTTGTCCGCACGGTATTCAACTTTACCTGCTTTGATTTCTTCAATAGCTTTCGTTACGTCGAATGTTACTGTACCTGTTTTAGGGTTCGGCATAAGACCTTTTGGTCCAAGTACGCGACCAATCTTACCAACTTCGCCCATCATGTCAGGTGTAGCAACGATTACATCAAATTCGAACCAACCTTGTTGAATTTTAGCAATTAATTCTGCGTCGCCTACGTAGTCTGCGCCTGCAGCTTCTGCTTCTTTAACTTTTTCACCTTTAGCGAATACTAATACGCGTTGAGTTTTACCAGTACCATTAGGAAGCACTACTGCTCCACGGATTTGCTGATCGTTTTTACGTGTATCAATACCAAGACGGAAAGCTACTTCAACTGTTGCATCAAAATTAGTAGTAGTTGTCTTTTTAGCAAGTTCAATTGCTTCTTTCGCAGAGTATGTAGCTGTACGATCTACAAGCTTCGATGCATCTACGAATTTTTTACCTCTTTTAGCCATCAGAATTTTCCTCCTCATTTGTGGTTTTAACGGATTAAACCTCCCACTTAATGAAGGCTGCGAATCTCATTCGACCGCAGCCTCCACCTTCAAACAATTGCTGTATTATGAAAAACCAAAATCAGTCTTCGATTTTGAATCCCATACTGCGAGCAGTACCTTCGACCATTGCCATCGCCGCTTCAACTGACGCCGCGTTTAAGTCTGGCATCTTTTGTTCTGCGATTTCTCTAACTTTATCACGCTTAACTGTAGCAACTTTGTTTTTATTAGGCTCACCTGAACCCTTTTGAACGTTTGCTGCAACCTTTAGCAATACTGCTGCTGGCGGAGTTTTTGTGATGAATGTAAATGAACGGTCCTCGAATACTGAGATTTCAACTGGGATAATTAGACCAGCTTGATCTGCTGTACGAGCGTTAAATTCTTTACAGAATCCCATAATGTTAACACCTGCTTGACCTAATGCCGGCCCTACTGGTGGTGCTGGATTTGCTTTACCAGCTGGAATTTGCAATTTCACTACTTTAGTAACTTTTTTAGCCACGAGACACACCTCCTTAAGTCCGTGATGTGGTAATTGGGTTGCCCCTCCCACTCAAATATGTGCCTGCCGACGATGTCGGTAGAATTGGTTAATCCGTACAGACTAAGTCTGACCTTTGAAATGATACCACCATTACACAGATTTTGCAAGAGGGAAATCCCTATTACCCATCAATCCATTTTTTCTACTTGATCAAACGAAAGTTCCATTTTCGTTTCGCGTCCGAACATATCAACACTTACGACCACTTTACCTTTGTCCATTTCAATCTCTTCCACTTTACCTTCAAAGTTGGCAAACGGCCCTTCTAACACCGTTACACTTTCGCCTACTCCAAAATCGATATCTACACGTTGCTCTTTCATACCCATTTGCTTTAGGATGAATTCTACTTCTTCCGGCAACAACGGTGTAGGCTTCGCTCCACCACCTGATGAACCGATAAACCCAGTAACACCTGGCGTATTGCGAACAACGTACCACGAGTCATCTGTCATGATCAATTCAACCAAAACATAGCCTGGGAACGTTTTACGCATAACCGTTTTCTTTTTACCATCTTTAATATCCGTCTCTTCTTCTTCCGGAATGACGACACGGAATATCTTATCAGACATGCCCATTGTCTCGACACGTTTTTCAAGATTAGCCTTTACTTTGTTCTCATACCCTGAGTACGTATGCACAACATACCAATTTTTATCCATTTCCATGACATTGAGGACTGCGCGTCCGTCCCTCCTTTAAATTAAAGCTGAAAAAACCCGTTTATTCATCAAAACGGGATATTCTCACGCTATTCATACTTTCTTTATTACAGACCTGTATACCATTTCATTACTCCAGAGATTCCTAAATCCACTACGAAGAAATAGACAGCCATGAATATAACCGTCGAAATAACGACTACAGTATACTTTGTTAGTTCTTTACGTTTCGGCCAGCTGACTTTCCGCATTTCCGAAACGACTTTTTTCAAAAAATCGGTAATCTTGCCCATTCTTCTCCAACCCTTCCGAATGACATAGCGTTCTGACTCGAACTCTATGTAACTGGTCAAATGGTTTGCTTATGCAATGTATGCGCATTGCAATGACTGCAAAACTTCTTTATACTCATTCTTCCCTCACGGCCGTTGTTGCCAGCGGGTAAAGAATAGTTTCGCGAACCACATATCTCACAGCTTAAAGTTATTTTTTTCGACATTTCAATTCACCTAATTCAAGACAATAGTCTCGCTAAAGAGTACCATTTAACTAACGATATGTCAATTTACTATCGATAAGTTTAACGTACCAAATCCACCGCCATCGAGTGTTCCAATTTGCGTTTGATCCGTTGCAAAGCATTATCTATCGATTTCACTTGGCGATTCAACACTTCAGAAATTTCGCGATAGGATTGACCTTCTAAATACAATGTTAATACTTCTTTTTCCAATCCGCTTAACACTTTATTCATCTCTTTTTCCATGAATGTGAAGTTTTCTTTATGGATTATCAAATCTTCAGGGTCATCTAATGTAGAGCCCGATATGATATCTAGCAACGTTCGCTCCTGATCTTCATCATACATCGGCTTGTCCAACGAAATAGACGTATTTAGTGGAATATGTTTTTGACGCGTGGCAGTTTTAATAGCTGTAATAATTTGTCGCGTAATACATAGCTCAGCAAAGACTTTAAAGGAGCTTAATCTGTCAGGACGGAAATCACGTATCGCTTTATAGAGTCCGATCATTCCTTCTTGCATGATATCTTCACGATCTCCACCAATAATGAAATACGCTCTTGCTTTCATTCGGACAATTGGCTGAAATTTAGTTATTAAAAAATCTAATACATCCGAATTCCCTAAATGGATCAATTCCACCATTTCTTCATCAGATAGTTTAGAAAACTCGTTTTTACTCTTTACATTTTCCATGTCCCGCACCAACCTCTCCACCCCAGAGTACTAATTGGTTTTATATGCCAGTATAGACGCGGTGATTTTTCACGTCAACTACTCATTTTCCACCACGTCTCATTTTTTCGAATTCCGCTGCCACTTCATCTGTCAGAGGAATTTTTGATAGAGGCCGTTGTTCTATTGAATCTTTTAACTTTTGCGCAATTACGCGGTCCACTTCTTTCATAGCAATTTCTAACTCCCGTGCAGAGATGCGGAGTGCACCCTGGGCAAACACTACCCATTGTTCTACAAGATCTGAAGTAGCTACATGGATTTGCGTCAAACGACCGGATAATTCGGACACCAATTTTTCAATCCGCTCATCCGCCGTTTCATTCTCTCTTGTAAAGACGACTTCTACACGGTATTGTTTTTTTCGTTTTTCGATACCTGGTACCAGGTGGGCATCGAATATTACAATGACACGCCATCCCCTATTGGCCTGAAATTCCGCCATCCGCTCAATAAGTCGATCACGCGCTTGCGCAAAATCTTCTTGTTTCAGTTGTTGCAGTTCAGGCCACGCACCGATGATGTTATATCCATCAACGAGTAGCACATCTTTCTTCATGATGTAGCCTGAGCGGATTGACGCTTTCGTAGAACTTCATACATCAATAATGCCGCCGCTACCGAAGCATTTAATGACGTAACTTTTCCGACCATTGGCAATCCATAAAGGAAATCGCATCTTTCTCGCAAAATGCGTGACATCCCTTTACCTTCACTACCTATAATGACAGCCAAAGGTAATGTGGCATCCATATGGCGATAATCAGTGGCATTGGAAGCATCCGTTCCCGCAATCCAAATCCCTTGTCTCTTTAGCTCATCCACAGTTTGGGACAAATTATTCACACGCACAACGGGTATATGTTCAATCGCACCTGTTGACGCTTTCGCCACTACACCTGTCAAACCAACAGCACGTCTCTTCGGAATGATGATGCCATGCACGCCTGAAGCATCAGCAGTTCGTAAGATAGATCCTAGATTATGTGGATCTTCTAGCTCATCAAGAATGATGAAGAACGGATCTTCTTGCCTTTCTTTAGCAATTGCAAATAAGTCTTCCAGCTCCGCATAATCGTAAGCAGCAACTGAAGCGAGAATTCCTTGGTGACTCAGATCCGTCATACCATCCAATTTCTGCTTCGGTGCTGTCTGCACAACTACTCCCGCTTCTTTAGCAAGCTTCATAATTTCGCCGATACTTTTCTTATTAACGCCTTCTGCTACCCAGATTTTATTCAGTTGTCTTCCTGAACGTAGCGCTTCTACGACAGGGTTTCTTCCACCAATCAATTCAACTTCTAACTCTGTCATGCTTTCTCCTCCTCAGGCTGCTCCACCAGTCGAATAGCTGTCTCGATCAGTTCAGCCAGTCGCTCTTGCCGATCCAATAAATGTACATACCCGAGAACTGCTTCGAATGCAGAGCTATAATTATATGTTGTCACATCAGTGTTTTTGGGGACAGATCCCGCCTTCGCATTGCGACCACGGCGCATTACCGCCAATTCTTCTTCCGTGAGAATTTGTTGATCTCTCATCGTTAGGATAATTCGCGCCTGTGCTTTCGCAGAGACAAAGCGCGTAGCTTCCTTATGCAAAATTTGCGGTTTTACACGTCCACGGCGTAGTAAATGTTCTCTAACTGCTGTTTCATATACGGCATCTCCCATATAAGCAAGGGCTAGTGCATTGAGTTGTTTAACGTCTATTTCACGTAATTTCTCCACGCCGTTATCCTCTTTTCCAGCGAGTACCTTGCGCTGTATCTTCTAAAATAATCCCTCGCACTTTTAGTTCATCACGAATTTCATCCGACCGTGCAAAATCACGATTTTTCCGAGCATCAAGACGTTCCTGGATCAATTTATCCACTTCATCATCCACTAATTCATCCGCGCTATCAAAAGGCAATCCAAGTACACCCATTAACAGATCAAACGCTTCTATGAATTGCTGAAGTACGTGACGGTCTGTATTTTTCTCAAGCAAGTAAACATTTGCCTGTTTGGACAGTTCAAAAATTGACGCGATTGCATTAGCAGTATTGAAGTCATCATCCATTGATTTCTCAAATGCGTTAACTTGGTCGCTGATCTTATTTAACCATGACTCGGAATTTTCCGCTAGATCCGCCGAAATCGTCAGACGATGCTGCAAGTTGCTGTACGAAGTCCGGATACGCTCCAATCCATTCGCCGCACTCTCTACAAGTTCCTGTGCAAAGTTGACCGGATGACGATAGTGCACAGATAGCATGAAGAAACGCAGTACCTTCGGGTCGATTTGCTTACGAATATCATGTACCAAAATAAAGTTACCTAAAGACTTTGACATTTTTTCATTATCAATATTGATATACCCGTTATGCATCCAATAGTTGGCGAAAGTTTTGCCTGTAGCTGCTTCAGACTGCGCGATTTCATTTTCATGGTGCGGGAATGTTAAATCTTGCCCACCTGCATGAATATCAATGGTATCCCCGAGAAGTTGCTTGGCCATTACCGAACATTCGATATGCCACCCCGGACGCCCCTTGCCCCACGGACTATCCCACGAAATTTCTTCTCTTTTTGCCGATTTCCAAAGTGCAAAATCAAGAGGATCTGTTTTGATGGCGTTTTCTTCCACCCGCGCACCTACTTTTAGTTCATCAATAGATTGGTGTGAAAGTTTCCCATAGCCTTCGAATTCACGTGTACGGAAATAGACATCTCCATAAGACTCGTAGGCAAATCCTTTATCGATAAGAACTTGGATGAATTCCACAATGTCATGAATATGCTCAGTTACTCGAGGATGTGCAGTTGCTACTTCACAACCGAGAGCACTAACATCTTCGTGATACGCCGCAATGAAACGCTCGGTTAACTCTCCAACTTCTTCATTTAATTCATTCGCCGCTTTAATAATTTTGTCGTCTACGTCCGTGAAGTTCGAGACGTAATTCACCTCATACCCCCGGTATTCCAAGTAGCGGCGAATCGTGTCAAATGCAATCACAGGACGAGCGTTTCCGATATGAATATAGTTATAAACGGTCGGTCCACAGACATACATTTTAACCTTTCCTTCTTCTATTGGAATAAACTTTTCTTTCTTACGTGTCAATGTATTATAAAGTTGAATGCTCATGTAAATCTCCTTCTTTTTCATTCATAGTTTCCAACTGCTCAGTACGCAGCTTTAACTCCTGAATTTGCTTTTCTAATCGCTTGATTTCATCCGCAATCGGATCTTGCGTAGAATGATCCAGTTTACTTTTCACACGTACCCCATTTGAAATAACGATCTTCCCTGGTATCCCAACCACTGTAGAGTTGGGCGGCACTTCTTTCAAAATGACCGAACCCGCTCCTACCTTACTATTCTCACCGATCGTGATGGAACCAAGTACTTTGGCACCTGACGCAACCAATACATTATCACAGAGCGTCGGATGTCGCTTACCGCCTTCTTTACCCGTCCCGCCCAATGTGACTCCTTGATACAGTGTCACATCATCACCAATTTCACATGTTTCTCCTATTACTACACCCATCCCATGATCGATGAAAAGACGTCTACCTATCACGGCTCCAGGATGAATTTCGATACCCGTAAAGAATCTGCTAACTTGCGATACTACACGGGCCAAGAAACGGAAATTACGCTTATAAAACACATGTGCAATACGGTGCATCCAAATTGCATGCAACCCCGAATACGTTAAGACTACTTCAATCGTGCTGCGGGCTGCCGGATCTTGATCGAAAATACACCGAATATCTTCTTTCATACGTTTGAACAATGAACTTCCCCCTTTTTTCTCTTTCACATGACGGTGGTTTCCACTATAGAAAAATTTTGTGAGATAAAAAAAGCGCCCCCGTCACTTATGATGACAGAGACGCATTAAATGCGTGGTTCCACTCCGCTTGAGAACTTAATCGTCCCCCGCTTAATGTCTTTAACGCAGACTATACGTATGGCCTACTAACAGTTTCGGCTCATCGCTCAAAGGTGCATTTCGATAGTGAACGACTCAGGTCATTTCCAGCCTAGATGACCCTCTCTACAGAGTATCCACTACGTACTTTCCTTCTCAACGCTTTATATATGGTAATTTCATATTAGGTTCATTTTACATAAATTCATTGAATTGTCAATATTGATTATTTTGCAAATCTTCCAACGCGTTGAATGATTTTTTCTTTACCGATCAGTGCAATTGCATCTGGTAGTTCAGGACCTGATGTCTGGCCAGTCGCCACAACACGTATAGGCATGAATAGGTTCTTGCCTTTATGTCCCGTTTCTTTTTGAACTGCTTTAATAGCCGCTTTAATGGATGGCGCGTCGAAAGTTTCTAATTCTTCAAGTTGCTTCTTAAGCGAAGTCATCACTTCAGGCACTTGTTCACCAGCTAAAATTTCCGATGCTATTTCATCATATTCCAATGTATCCTGGAAGAACTGGGCAGATAACTCGACGATTTCAGCACCAAAGCTTAATTGTCCATGATATAGCGCGATCAAATCGTGAACCCATGCTTGTTCTTCAGCAGACATATTTTCAGAAACCAATCCCGCCGCTTGTAGATGAGGCAATGTTAATTCAATTACTTCTTCCAAAGACAGTTTTTTTATATATTGATTATTCATCCACGTCAGCTTATCCGTGTCGAACATAGAAGGTGATTTTGATAAGCGAGACTCATCAAATTGTTTCACAAGTTCGTCATGTGAGAAGATCTCCTCTTCTCCAACAGGCGACCAACCAAGCAAAGAGAAGAAATTAAACATTGCTTCCGGCAAATAACCTAAATCTTTGTATTGTGTAATGAATTGAATGATGGATTCATCACGTTTTGAAAGCTTTTTACGTTCTTCATTGACAATCAGCGTCATATGACCAAATCGCGGATGTTCCCAACCGAATACATCAAATACCATTAGTTGCTTTGGTGTATTCGTCAAATGCTCTTCTCCGCGGAAAACATGGGAGATTTTCATCAAATGATCATCGACGACTACAGCAAAGTTATACGTAGGAATACCGTTCGTTTTAACCATAACCCAGTCACCGATGTCTTTTGATTCGAATGTTACCTCACCGCGCACAAGGTCATCAATTGTATACGTAACGTCTTTAGGAACGCGCATACGAATATTGTAAGGTTTCCCAGCGGCTTCATTTTCCGCTACTTGTTCAGCTGTCAAATTGCGACAAGTGCCATCATACATAGGCGCTGCGATTCCCGCTGCTTTCTGTGCGTCACGCTTTGCTTCTAACTCTTCAGGTGTACAGAAACATTTGTAAGCATGCCCTTTTTCGAGCATTTCATCTGCATACTTCTTATACAAATCCAGACGATCCATTTGACGGTACGGCCCATATTCTCCGCCAATATCAATTGATTCGTCATGATGGATACCGAGCCACGTCAAATTTTCAAGTTGTGACAGCTCACCACTTTCAATATTTCGTGCTGTATCCGTATCTTCAATACGAACAATGAATTTCCCGTCATAGTGGCGAGCGAACAAATAGTTGAATAACGCGGTCCGCGCGCCACCAATATGTAGTTGGCCTGTTGGACTTGGTGCATAACGCACTCGTACTTCTTGTGTCATATGATTTACCTCTCCGTTTCAAATTGATTACGTTCTTATATAATTTCCTATCTATTTTAGCACTGTAGAGGATGTTTTGAAAGTTACTGGTTTTTCATTAGTAAAATCGTTGCCATCGCTGCGATTCCTTCTTCGCGCCCAGGGAAACCTAGACGTTCCGTAGTCGTAGCTTTCACGTTCACTTGCGACAGATCCGCTTCAAGCAATTCCGCCACGCGTTCACGGATATCCCCAATATATGGTGCCATTTTCGGGCGCTGCGCAATAATCGTACAATCAATATTACCTAGACGATAACCTTCTTCTTTTACCATCGCCCACACTTTTTCCAATAAAACAGCAGAATCGGCGTCTTTAAACGCATCATCCGTATCAGGGAAATGTGTGCCAATATCCACTTTACCAATTGCACCAAGTGCAGCGTCTGTTACGGTATGCAACAACACATCCGCATCGGAGTGACCAATCAATCCTTTTGTGTGCGGAATGGTGATACCGCCGATAATAAGTGGTCTACCTTCTTCAAATGCATGTACATCAAAACCTTGTCCAATTCGAAACATGTGATTATTCCTCCTACTTTCTTCTGGCCAGTAAGATTTCACCTATAGCCAGATCTTCCTGGGTTGTCATTTTTACATTGTCATATGAGCTTTCCACCACTTGGACTTCGTGGCCAATCCGTTCCACTAGCATGGATTCATCCGTGCCCAGGAAACCGTCTTGAATGGCCGAGTCAGAGGCTTCTTTAAGCAATTTATATTGAAATGCTTGAGGCGTTTGTACAAGCCACAGCTTTTCACGATCCAACGTTTCTTTTACAGCACCAGCTTCCGCGTACTTAATTGTATCTTTCGCCTTAACTGCCGCTATAGCTGCACCTTTTTCATTAGCGGTACGCACCAGTTCGGTAATGACTGATGAATTTAAGAAAGGTCTAGCCGCGTCATGGACGAGAACAATACCTTCCTTTTCATAAGCAGAGATACAAGCCGCCACACTTTTTTGACGCTCACCACCACCCTTTACAAATGTAATAGGTTTCGCATGTTGATGCAGTTCAAGAATCTCTTCAATCACGGCTTGCTCTTCCGGCTTCACAGCCATAATGATTTCTTCACAATTGGGGTCTTCTTGAAACACACTTACTGTATGATACAAGATTGAATGCCCTCCAATTTTCAGGAAGAGTTTATTTTGTCCAGCACCCATTCGTTTGCCGCTTCCTGCAGCAGGAATCATCACTGTATATTTCACGTTTGTCACTCTGCTTTCTATGCTGGTTATCGACCCTTGGGTTTCGCAAAAATCATTCGTCCCGCGGATGTTTGCAATACACTTGTCACTACAACATCAATGGCATCCCCGATATGAGACCGACCATCTTCAATGACGATCATTGTGCCATCATCCAAGTATGCGACGCCTTGATTATGTTCTTTGCCGTCCTTGATGACGACCACATGCATTTCTTCACCCGGAATGACTACCGGTTTTACTGCATTAGCGAGATCGTTTATGTTCAAAACTGCAACACCATGCAAATCCGATACTTTATTTAAGTTGAAATCATTTGTTACAACTAGGCCATCCATTTTCTTCGCCAGTTTAACTAACTTTAGATCCACTTCGGCTACATTTGGAATATCTTCGTCCGTAATGAGCACTTGAGGGCCGTCATCATTTTGTAAACGTTTTAGAATATCCAGACCACGTCTACCTTTTGTTCGCTTCAACGTGTCAGATGAATCTGCTATATGCTGTAGTTCCGTCAGTACAAACTGAGGTACAACTAAAATTCCCTGTAAAAATCCTGTTGCCACTATATCCGCAATACGTCCATCGATAATGACGCTAGTATCTAATAATTTATATACATCTTTTTGTGGAGGAGTGACAACTGGTTCTGACGATTCTTTCCTTTTTGCTGTTGTCATGCGTAAATTAGAAAATGCATTAATGAATTCTTCCCATTTTTTAAAACCTACTTGGAAACCTAAATAACCGAGAAGAATAGACAATAATACAGGCACAACAGAAGACACTACCGGAAAACCGATAGCACTTAGTCCGAAACTGAATAAAAATGCAACGATTAATCCTACGACTAATCCAATTGTACCGAATAATAAATCCATGATCGGTGCTTTCAGAAGTCTTTCTTCAATCCATTTAATGAAATTTACAATCGGTTCAGTTAAAAATAAGCTTAATAAAAATAGAATGATGGCTCCTATAATTGCCTCCACATACGGGTTCTCTATAATGGGGCGAGATGTAAACTCAAACATAGCGAATAAGTACGGTAAAAATAATACACCGAGAGTTCCTCCGATTAATAAGAACGAAACTTGGACTACCTTTTTCAACATATTCTTCCACCTCCTTTTCTTTCTAATAGTATACAACGAATTATGGTTAGCCGCTTAGGTTAAGTGAGGAATTTCTGAAAATTCCTCACTTAACCTACTAGGACTATTTAAATTACAGGAAAGTTTCTTATCTTTCTACTTATCCCGTTGTATAAAAATTTATTATCTGAATGCCACTCCCAACGCCTCCGTTATAGTTTCAACTCCTACAACTTCAATCCCCTCCGGAACATCCCAACCACCCAGATTGGACGACGGAATGATAATGCGATCAAAACCAAGCTTCGCCGCCTCCGTAACGCGTTGTTCTATTCTAGATACCCTTCTAACCTCTCCTGTTAACCCTACTTCACCAACAAAACAATCCCGCGCCCCTACAGCCGTGTCACGATAGCTAGAAACGATACTTAGTAAGACTGCTAAATCAATGGCGGGTTCATCCAATTTAACACCGCCCGCAACCTTAATATACGCATCTTGTGTCTGCAATAGCATCCCTGCACGTTTTTCCAATACCGCCATCAATAATTGCACACGGTTTTGATCCAGTCCAGTCGCCATACGCTTCGGATAATTAAAACTTGATGCCGTCATTAATGCTTGAATTTCAACGAGTATCGGTCGTGTGCCTTCCATAGAAGCGACAATGGTAGAGCCCGCTCCACCTTGTGACCGCTCACGCAAAAACATTTCAGATGGATTTAAGACTTCCTTTAATCCCGCTTGCAACATTTCAAAAATGGCGATTTCATTGGTGGAACCAAAGCGATTTTTAACACTGCGTAAAATACGGTATGTATGGTGACGTTCTCCTTCAAAATATAGTACCGTATCCACCATATGCTCAAGCAATCGTGGTCCTGCAATCTGCCCTTCTTTCGTTACGTGACCTACGAGGAATATAGCAATGTTTTGCGTCTTTGCTATACGCATTAGTTCTGCGGTACATTCACGCACTTGAGATACACTCCCTGGCGCTGATGATACTTCTGGATGATGAACAGTCTGAATCGAGTCCACAATAACAAATCTCGGCTTCACATCGTCCACAGTTTCATTGATCATTGCGAGATCGGTTTCGGCATAAATATATAACTCGTCTGACTTCACACCTAAACGTTCTGCTCGTAACTTAGTTTGCTTAATCGATTCCTCTCCTGATATATATAGTACGCGCTGCTGTTGATTCGCAAGTAATGACGAGACTTGAAGCAATAATGTAGATTTCCCGATTCCCGGATCACCACCGATTAATATGAGCGAGCCCGGAACGATCCCCCCTCCAAGTACGCGGTTTAATTCCTCTAATTCCGTTTTGACACGGGGCTCTTCAGCCATTTCTACCTGACTGATCGGCAAAGCTTTCTGATTCATTCTTTCCCCGTGCTGAAATGCGGCACGCGGTCCTTTTTGCACAATCTCTACTTCTTCATCCATTGTGTTCCATTCTCCACAACCAGGGCAGCGCCCCATCCACTTAGCGGATTCATATCCACAAGAGCGGCACATGAACTTTGATTTACGCTTAGCCATATACTCTCTCCTTATCTTAAAATACGAAAAGGACAGCCCGCTACGCTTTTTAAAAACTAAGCGAGCGAGCTATCCGGTTTATCCTATTATTATTTTTCTGCTGCTACTGTTTGTTTTTCCGTACGTACGACAAACTGATTATCCTCTACATCAATGATTACTTTTTCACCCATCAGAACTTTACCTTCAAGTAACTCTTCAGATAATCGATCTTCCACATGTTTCTGTAATGCACGACGTAGTGGACGAGCCCCGTATTCAGGATCATATCCCTCTTCCGTAATCTTATCTTTAGCAGATTCAGTCAACACCAATTCGATGTCCTGTTCAGCCAAACGTTTTGCAAGTTCATCACTCATCAAGCTAACAATTTCACGTAAGTGCTCTTTCTCCAATGAGTGGAAGACAATCATATCATCTACACGGTTTAAGAACTCTGGTCTAAATGCTTTTTTCAACTCTGCAAGCATTTTCTCTTTCATATCATCATAATTGGACTCGCCATCCTGAATATTAAAGCCAACGTAACGGTTTTTCTTCAATTCCGTTGCCCCTACGTTAGAAGTCATGATGACTACCGTGTTACGGAAATCAACTGTACGTCCTTTAGAATCTGTCAGACGCCCATCTTCCAATACTTGCAATAAGATATTGAATACATCAGGGTGTGCCTTTTCAATTTCATCGAGTAGTACTACTGAATAAGGCTTACGGCGAACTTTCTCCGTTAACTGACCACCTTCTTCATAACCAACATAGCCGGGAGGTGATCCCACCAAACGAGATGTTGCATGCTTCTCCATATACTCTGACATGTCGATACGAATCATCGCATCTTCATCACCGAACATTACTTCTGCTAACGCGCGAGCTAGTTCAGTTTTACCTACACCAGTAGGGCCAAGGAAAATAAATGAACCAATTGGACGTTTAGGATCTTTTAACCCCGCACGTGCACGGCGGATTGCTTTGGAAATTGCTACAACAGATTCATTTTGACCAATGACGCGTTCATGTAGAATTTCTTCCATGTTAAGCAATTTAGCGGACTCTGTTTCTGCAATCTTGTCAACAGGAATTCCTGTCCACATCGCCACAACAGATGCGATATCATTTACTGTCACTTCGGATTCAGTCTGCCCTTGCTTTTCTTTCCAAGCCGCTTTCGTTGTTTCCAATTCTTCCTTCATCTTCTGCTCTTTATCACGGTAAGAAGCAGCTTTCTCAAATTCTTGGCTTTGTACGGCTGCATTCTTCTCGGAACGGATGGCCTCAAGCTTCACCTCGAGCTCCTTTAGGTTAGGAGGAGTTGTATACGAACGCAAGCGGACTTTCGAACCCGCTTCGTCAATTAAATCAATTGCTTTATCTGGTAAGAAACGGTCCGAGATATAACGATCAGACATCTTCGCTGCTGCTTCAACCGCTTCATCCGTAATCTTCACACGGTGGTGCGCTTCGTAACGGTCACGCAAGCCTTTAATGATCTGAATCGTTTCGTCTACGGATGGCTCATCGACTTGAATTGGTTGAAAACGTCGTTCAAGCGCTGCATCTTTTTCAATATATTTACGATATTCATCAAGTGTTGTAGCACCGATACATTGTAGTTCGCCGCGTGCAAGTGATGGCTTCAAGATATTGGATGCATCGATAGCACCCTCTGCTCCACCCGCACCAATCAATGTGTGCAATTCATCAATGAATAAAATGATGTTACCTGCTTGACGAATTTCTTCCATTACTTTCTTCATTCTATCTTCGAACTCACCACGGTATTTTGTACCTGCGACAACTGTACCCATATCCAGTGTCATAACGCGTTTGTCGCGCAAGATTTCCGGTACTTCATTACTTACGACTTGCTGCGCCAAGCCTTCTGCAATCGCTGTTTTACCTACACCCGGTTCCCCAATCAGTACTGGGTTGTTTTTCGTACGACGTGCCAATACTTCAATAACACGCGTGATTTCTTTGCTTCGCCCAATTACTGGATCTAATGTACCTTCACGTGCGATTTCAGTTAAATCTCGCGCTAAGCCATCTAATGTAGGTGTTGCTGCTGATGCAGAATTCGCTGGGTTTCCAACAGAACTTTCATCATTACCAAGCAATTGGAGTACTTGCTGGCGAGCTTTATTCAAGCTAACACCTGCATTATTCAGAACGCGTGCCGCCACACCTTCTCCTTCTCGAATTAAAGCCAATAAAATATGCTCAGTACCAATATAAGAATGTCCTAATTTGCGAGACTCATCAACAGATAATTCGATCACACGTTTTGCACGCGGAGTATAATGAACGATCGGACCCACATCTTTAGAGCCTACGCCTACTAAAATCTCTACTTCTCGTTCAATAGTATCTGCACTCACGCTAATTGCTTCAAGAGCTTTTGCCGCGATGCCGCCGCCTTCTCGAATCAATCCAAGTAGAATATGCTCAGTACCAATAGATTCATGCTTTAAACGAATAGCCTCTTCTTGAGCCAGTTGTAAAACTTTTTGTGCACGTTGTGTAAATCGATTAAACATCATATCCATTCCCCTCTTTCCTTCATCAGTGGACTATATTCTATGTTATGCAAAATAACGCATCCATGCTTTGTTTCATATAACTATATATATTCATGTCAGTTCGCGATACAACCTAATTCGCATATTGACTTTGACTATCTTTGATTAATTATAAATGCTATGAGTCTTTCTTGCAAAAACTTTGCTCATAACGGATCACTGTCTTTTTTTTGTGTAGCAGATCGTACTACGCCTAGCCGATCCCGGAATAATTGTGCACGAAGAATATCTCGTTCATCAGATGTTAACTCTGTCTCCGCGTATTGTTGGAGAAAACCTGGTTGCATGAAAATCATCAATTCATTCAAAATGGTCATATCAATATTTTCAATGATACCTAAATCAATACCCAAACGGACGTCAGACAAACATTTTGCTGCTTCCGCTGATGGTAAAATCCGCGAATGAGTCAGTGTGCCAAGTGCTCTAAATAATCTATTCTCTAAGTGAACTTCTGACTTAGCCAATAATAATTCACGGGATTTCTTTTCATGCGCAATCAAACGCTTTGAAATACTCCCTAAGTCTTTCAGTATTTCCTCTTCTGATTTGCCAAGTGTAATTTGATTGGAAACTTGATAAATATTGCCTAGCGCTTCACTGCCCTCTCCGTAACTTCCACGTACGACCATTCCAAGCCTTGATATCGCAGGAATAATTCGCTCGATTTGCTTAGTGATAGTTAATGCAGGTAAATGCATCATGACAGAAGCGCGCATTCCTGTACCTGTGTTAGATGGACAACTTGTCAAATAGCCGAATGTTTCATCGAAGGCATAGTTCAAATTCACTTCCAATTCGCTATCCACTTGATCAGCATGCTCATATGCCTGATCTATTTGAAAGCCTGGATAAATACATTGAATGCGAATATGATCTTCTTCATTCACCATAATACTGATCGTTTCATCTTCCGACAGCAAAACCGATCCATGTTTTTTAGGATTGATCAATTGCGGACTGACCAAGTGTTTCTCGACTAAAATTTGTCTTTCAAGTGGTGACAAATCTTTCATCGTGGTGCCTGTGAAGTGGTGATCCTGCATCGTCTCGACTGCTTGATTCAACGCTTGGCTTACACGGTTTGCATCTTCTTGTGAAGCATTTATAGGAAATAGATGATCTTGTAAATTACGAGCTAGCCGGATTCTTGTGGATAAGACAATGTCAGCATGCTCACCTTCCGCCACCATCCAACCCGTCAGTTCTTGTTTGAAGAATTTTTCAAATGACATGTTGATCATCACCCCCGTCGGACAGTTGCTGTTTCAACTGGTTCGCCTCATCCCGCAAAGTTGCCGCTTCTTCAAATCGTTCATTTTCTACAGCTTGCTGCATTTTCGTACGGATATCTTCTAGTTTTTTCTTTAAAGCAAAACGCTCATTAAGGGAAACCGGAATTTTTCCGCGGTGTTGGGTATGCCCATTATGCAATTTAGCAAACAACCTTGGTAGCTGTCCGCTGAATGCCACGTAACATGTAGCACAACCAAACTTTCCGATGTCAAGGAAACGATGGAAGGTCAAATCACAATTCGGACATTTCGGACCATCCGGTAATCTCTCATCGGCTTTTTGTTCTGAGAATAATTCTGATCCGCCCAACCAGTGTGCTAAAAATTGTTGAATTGATAACGGTTCCTGATCCGGACTGAATGAAAATGTTTGCGAGTAAAATGCACATTTATCACATAAATGGCGCTCAGTTTTATCATTTAAGGTGTCTTGTTTAAACACTACAGTAGCTGGTCGTTCTTTACAGTTTTCACAAAGCATTGAGATTCACCTCATTCTATCTCTTCATAAATTAATGTAACTAACATGGCGCGAAGAATACGCGAACGTAACGCATCCCGCTCAGGTAACATATAACGCAAAGTAGCACGGCCCACCGCAGCAAGCATCAGCTTAGCTTCACGTTCTGTAATGACTTCTTCTTCAATTAAACGGATGATGACATCTTCCGCCATAGTAGAAGACGCTTCACTCTCTAAAATCTCCAACGCTTGTTCAAGTAAATCCTTTCGGGAGTTGGTACGTACCCTGTAAATCCGGATATAGCCCCCGCCCCCTCGCTTAGACTCTACGGCGTAGCCTCTTTCGACTGTAAACCGGGTTTTGATTACGTAATTGATTTGTGATGGTACGCATTGGAATTTCTCGGCAATCTCATTTCTTTTGATTTCAATAGAAGCGCTATCTTCCTCTTCTATAATCGACTTCAAATATCCTTCTATAATGTCAGAAATATTACGCATCTCGTCACCTCATTTCGCTCGATCTTCTAGTTGACTTTGACTATCTTTGACTTGATTGTATCGCAGAAATTAGGTGGGATGCAATTCATTTGTTTATATGTATACCTTATTACGTCGAAAGAAAACCTATTGCTAGGTTGCCACATTTAGCTAATGATTATTCAATTAGTCTTGAGACAAAAACATGGCGGATAGGTTAGCACCGTTGTCCATCGTTCCAGACGGGTACTTTCTACTTACGGTGAACTACTGTAATCTTTCTATAGTGTATTCTAAACGAATAGTAAAAGACTGAAGTACAGATCCTTATAGTGGATTGTCTTCAGTCACAAAGTATACAAATAATTTTATTCATTTTATTTAAATAGTGATGGGTTCTTTGTTCAAAGGTTCCAAGTCAACTTCGAAGCCCATATCTTCAAGCATTTTTTGATCTTGATCGTTTTCTTGGCCGGCTGTTGTGAGGTAATCGCCGATAAAGATAGAGTTCGCAGCGTATAGGCCTAGTGGTTGTAGGCTTCTTAGATTAACTTCACGTCCACCTGAGATGCGGATTTCTTTGCTAGGATTAATGTAGCGGAACAGACACAGGACTTTTAAGCAGTAACGTGGCTCCAGTTCTGATGTCCCTTCTAATGGAGTTCCATCCACTGCATGCAGGAAGTTTACAGGTATTGAGTCTGCATCCAGTTCGTTTAGGCTACGCGCCATGGAGATGATATCTTGCTTTGTTTCACGCATGCCGACGATGACACCTGAACATGGAGATATGCCTGCTTCTTTGGCAAGTCCTACAGTATTTACCCGATCATCGTATGTATGCGATGTAGTAATACTTTCGTGATGCTCTGCAGAAGTGTTCAAGTTGTGGTTGTAGCGATCGACTCCTGCCTCTTTCAAACGAGTCGCTTGTCCTGGTTTCAAAATACCTAGACAAGCACATACCGTCATGCCTTTGTGTTTCTCTTTAATCTGTTTAACAGAATCAATGACAATGTCCAGTTCACTGTCACGCGGTCCCCGTCCACTTGCTACAATGCAATAGGTGCCCGCTTTATTAGCAGCAGCACGTTCTGCACCTTCTAGTATTTCTTCCGATTTCATCATCGCATACTTTTCGACAGGTGCTTTTGAAATGATGGATTGTGCGCAATACCCACAGTTTTCTGGACATAATCCTGATTTCGTATTGATGATCATATTTAACTTCACTTTATTTCCAAAATAATGCGATCGAATTGAATACGTTGCGTGCAGTAATAATAGTAAATCTTCATCTGGGCTATTTAATATTGCGAGTGATTCCTCATCAGTCAATACATAACCTTCAAGTACTTGTGTAGCCAATCTTTGGTAGTTCATTATAACGTACGCCTCACTTTCAAGTGTTTTGACATTCTAAACGCGAATACGCCTGACAATACAGCAAGAATTAAATCTTTTGGCAGTGGAGGCATCATCCATAGCCAAGCAATCTTATAGGTAAACACGTCGGGTGCAGCAGCCCACATCTTGTACGCAAAATACATCCAACTTGTGCCTAGTATATAGTTGATTGCTGTAGCGACCAATGCTGCGGTAATAAAAGCAGACATGGTGTGTTTTCGCTCTACAATCTTTCCCGCTACATAAGCGATCAGAATAAATGTGAGAATAAAGCCAAACGTCGGACTCAAGATCTGACCGAAGCCTCCAGAAAATTTAGCAAAAACCGGCGCACCCGCTAGCCCTATTAACATATAAACCGTCATCGATAACGCACCTAGACGACTGCCAAGTAATAGTCCTGATAAGATTGCGAAAAATGTTTGCAATGTGATGGGTACTCCACCAACTACTAAAAACGGCACGAAGGATGTAATATTCGCTCCAATCATCATTAACGCTGCGAACATCCCACTGTAGACAATAGTTAATGCGCTAAATCTACTTACCGCTCGTCTCTCTGTTGCTATTGTCATTACGACACCTCTTTTTATATTAGTTACCTCACAAATAATATCGGTTAACTCATTTATTGTCAACACAATTTATTATTTAGTTAACCAATAAAAGTAGACAAAAAAAGACTGCAGCATCACGCTGACAGTCTACTTCTTCTCATCAATCTGTTCTTCTTTTTCTTTTCGAAACAAAACACTTGAGATTAATCCACTAAATATAGCAGCCGCTATCGTAATGTACACACGCATATCATAAGCAACTTCCTCGTAACTATTGCCTATCATAATCCAAGCAAGTGTACCTACAAGAACAGCGATTGGAAATGAGTATTTAAAGAATCGCATAATTCCTCACCTTTTTGAGTTGATTCTTGTATTTTATCATATATGCCACAATTTCTCTATGCTCTAACTCCGCACTTTGAACTTCACCAAACGTTCACTTGACGGTATCCAACAAAGCCGCTATGATATGGTTAGAATAATCGAAATAATTGAATAAGAATCATATCTTATCAAGAGAAGCCGAGGGACTGGCCCGTCGACGCTTCAGCAACCAGCCATTTTGGCAAGGTGCTACTTCCAGCAGTCTGTCAAATCGACACACTGAAAAGATGAGAGGGAACTAGTCATTGAGATTACAAAGCCTTCTAATATACTTGAAGGCTTTTTTTGATTAAAAAAAGCAAAGGGAGATGGAATTATGTCATTGCTCGAGAAACTACAAACAAATGTCCTAACGGCAGATGGTGCAATGGGGACGATTTTATATTCTTACGGAATTGATTACTGTTATGAAGAACTAAACATAGAAAAGCCTGAAATTATAGAGCAAATTCACCAAGATTACATCTCAGCCGGTGCAGATATTATCCAGACAAACACTTACAGTGCGAACGCAAACAAATTAGCTCGCTACGGTCTAGAAAGTCATGTTACAGAATTCAATAAGGCAGCTATGAAAATTGCAAAACGTGCAGCGGCACCTGGGGGGCAATTTGTACTTGGAACAATAGGCGGCTTGCGGGGGATACGTAAAAGCGATGCTACATTGGATGAAATAGAAAAAGTCGTACTAGAACAAGCCAATGCATTATTGGCAGGTGATCCTGATGGTCTTCTATTAGAGACGTATTATGACTTTGAAGAGTTATCATCCGTAGTTACAACATTAAAGAAAATCACGGATGTCCCATTGATTGCACAAGTTTCTATGCATGA
This sequence comes from Sporosarcina sp. P1, assembly GCF_002743155.1. Taxonomy (NCBI): domain Bacteria; kingdom Bacillati; phylum Bacillota; class Bacilli; order Caryophanales; family Caryophanaceae; genus Sporosarcina; species Sporosarcina sp. P1. Next base: position 244,235 of record NZ_PDYS01000002.1, on the reverse strand, counting down.
TCCCGGCGTATTGCAGAACGGACTTTCATTAAACGCCGCACTTCATCAGCTCGAGTCTCTTGGAGCAGATATCGTAGGAGTCAATTGTCGATTAGGTCCTTACCACACGATTCAAGCATTCGATAATGTGACATTACCGGAAAAAGCATTTTTATCCGCATATCCAAACGCCAGTCTATTAGATGTTGAGGATGGCCGTATTGTCTATGAATCAGAAGCAGAATACTTTGGACGCGCTGCCGTATTACTTCGTGATCAAGGCGTTCGGCTGATTGGTGGATGTTGCGGGACAACACCTAAGCATATTAAAGCTGCGAAAACACAGTTAGCGCGACTGACACCTATCACAGAAAAGGTTGTACAACCGGCAAAACCTATCGTGATTCATGAAGCGGGTCCTGCAAAACATCAACCTCTTCATGAAAAAGCGAAAACAGAGCGTACAGTAATTGTAGAACTAGATACACCACGCCACTTGGAAACGGACGATTATATCAAAGGTGCAAATATGTTATATGACGCTGGAGTTGACGCTATAACAATGGCAGATAATTCACTTGCTTCCCCTCGCATCAGCAACATGGCGATGGGCTCGATCGTTAAGATGCAACATAATATCCGCCCGCTTGTACACTTAACGTGTCGGGATCACAATCTTATCGGCTTACAATCACATTTGATGGGGCTTGATGCATTAGGTATTCACGATATCCTAGCTGTAACAGGCGATCCGACAAAAGTTGGGGACTTCCCCGGTGCTACAAGTGTCTACGATGTATCCAGCATGGAGTTATTGCAATTGATTAAGAAATTGAATGAAGGGATTTCATTCTCTGGTAAGCCGTTGCGCAAGAAAGCCAGCTTCTCCATTTCAGCAGCTTTCAATCCGAACGTACGTGTAATCGATCGTGCTGTACAACGGCTTGAGAAGAAAATTGAAGCGGGTGCGGACTATTTCATCACTCAGCCAGTTTATACGAAAGAAAAGATTATCGATGTATATGAAGCAACAAAACACTTGGATACACCGATCTTCATCGGTATCATGCCATTGACGAATATACGAAATGCAGAGTTCCTGCATCACGAGGTACCGGGCATCAAGCTTTCAGAAGATGTGTTGGAAAGAATGCGTGAATGCGGAGAGGATCGCGAAAGATCAACTGAAACAGGTCTTGAAATCGCAAAAGAATTGATAGATACAGCGGCACAATATTTTAATGGGCTGTATCTCATCACACCATTCCTGCGCTACGATATGACATTAGAGTTGTATGAGTATATTAAGAAAATAGACCAGCAGAAGGAGAGGGAATTAACACATGCAGAGACATCCTATTGAAGAACAACTAGATAAACGAATCCTGATCATTGATGGTGCGATGGGGACGATGCTGCAAGCGGAAGATTTCTCGACGGAAGACTTCGGCGGAGAAGAATATGATGGATGTAATGAATACATGAGTGTGTTGCGCCCCGACGTCTTGGAGAAAATTCACGATGAATATTTAGAAGCCGGTGCTGATATCATTTGTACGAATACATTTGGCGGCACTCCCCTAGTACTAAATGAATTTTCACTTGGTCATCGTGCAGATGAAATTAATGCAAAGTCTGTAGAGATAGCGAAAAAAAGTGCGGCGAAGTTTTCTACTCCAGAATGGCCACGTTTTGTCGCAGGTGCGATCGGACCTACGACAAAAACGCTTTCGGTCACGGGCGGTATTACGTTCGATGAACTATCCAATGATTTCTATGTACAGGCTAAAGCGCTTATAGAAGCAGGCAGTGATTTGATACTGATGGAAACGAGTCAGGATATGCTGAATGTGAAAGCTGGAACAATTGGTATTAAAAAGGCATTTGAAGAGCTTGGACGCGAAATTCCTATCATGATTTCAGGTACGATCGAACCGATGGGTACAACACTTGCTGGACAAAGTATTGAAGCATTCTATATTTCCATTGAACACGTCCATCCACTTTCGGTGGGTTTAAACTGTGCGACAGGTCCAGAATTCATGACGGACCATTTGCGTTCATTATCGGACTTAGCGACAAGCTACGTAACCTGCTATCCAAATGCGGGATTGCCAGATGAGGAAGGACATTATCATGAATCTCCTGAATCACTATCGAAAAAACTGGAAGGCTTCGCTGAAAAAGGTTGGTTGAACATGGTGGGCGGCTGCTGCGGTACAACGCCTGATCATATTCGCGCAATACGTGAGGTAGTTAAAGATAAGGCTCCACGCAAGATGCCCGAAAACCCTCATGGTCATGCTATTTCAGGGATTGAACCTTTGCTTTACGACGATACATTGCGTCCATTATTAATTGGTGAACGTACAAACGTTATCGGTTCACGTAAATTCAAACAACTAATTGTAGAGGAAAAGTTTGAAGAAGCTGCTGAAATCGCACGAGCACAAGTAAAACGTGGTGCTCACGTATTAGATATTTGTCTTGCGAACCCTGACCGTGATGAATTGTACGATATGACTCGTTTCATGAAAGAAGTCGTGAAAAAAGTCAAAGTTCCTCTTGTCATCGACTCTACGGACGAAAACGTTATTGCGGAGGCGCTGAAATTTTCGCAAGGTAAAGCAATCATTAACTCTATTAACTTAGAAGATGGTGAAGAACGCTTTGATGCTGTACTTCCTTTAGTAAAAAAATATGGAGCAGCTGTCGTTGTAGGAACGATTGATGAAATCGGGATGGCAGTTACGAGAGAACGTAAACTAGAAGTCGCCTTGCGTTCTTATGATTTACTCGTCAATAAATGGGAGATCCCACCAGAAGATATCATTTTTGATCCACTTGTCTTCCCTGTTGGTACAGGCGACGCGCAATACATCGGATCAGCGGTGGAGACGATTGAAGGAATTCGATTAATCAAAGAAAAACTACCGCGCACCTTAACGACTCTCGGTGTCAGCAACGTATCTTTCGGGTTACCTCCTGTTGGTCGTGAAGTGTTGAATGCCGTGTATTTGTATCACTGTACACAAGCAGGTCTAGATTACGCGATTGTAAATACAGAGAAACTTGAACGCTTTGCATCGATTCCAGAAGCAGAAATCAAGCTGGCAAACGACTTGCTGTTTACAACAACTGATGAAACATTAGCTGAGTTTACGGATTTCTATCGTGGGAAGAAAAAAGAAAAGTCAGAAGATGACATTCCAAAAACCGTGCCTGATCGTCTTGCATACTATGTAGTGGAAGGTACAAAAGAAGGTTTAATTCCTGACTTGGAAACAGCTTTAAAGACATATGATGAACCACTCGATATCATCAATGGTCCTTTAATGAAAGGAATGGCTGAAGTTGGACGACTATTCAATGATAACCAACTGATCGTAGCTGAAGTTCTTCAAAGTGCTGAAGTCATGAAAGCTTCTGTTTCCTATCTTGAACAATTTATGGATAAGAAAGAAGACGATAGTGGGAAAGGCAAGATTATTCTTGCAACTGTAAAAGGTGACGTACATGATATCGGAAAAAACCTCGTGGAAATCATCTTAAGTAATAACGGATTTAAAGTAATAGACATCGGTATTAAAGTTACTCCAGCTGCATTAATTGAAGTAATTCGTAAAGAAAAACCAGACATCGTAGGACTATCAGGACTTCTTGTAAAGTCTGCACAACAGATGGTGTTGACGGCACAGGACTTTAAGGCAGCAGGAATTGACACACCGGTAATGGTAGGTGGAGCTGCATTAACAAGACGCTTTACTGAAACAAAGATTGCACCCGAGTATGACGGCCCTGTTATTTTTGCAAAAGACGCGATGCAAGGCCTTGATTTAGCAAACCGTCTCCAAAGTAATGACAAAGGCACGCTACTCGAGGAATTAGCAGATAGTATAGAGAAACGTGAAACCAATGATGCGATTAAAGCAAGTCGAGGTACTTCAGCGGTTGCAGTGAAGCCACGTCCTGTGAAAACGGTACGCACCGATGTTCCTGTATTCACCCCAACTGATTTACGCAGACGGGTCGTGAAAGATTACTCGGTTGCCCACCTACATCCTTACGTAAATATGCGTACACTTATTGGTCACCACTTAGGCCTACGAGGAAATGTCGATAAAATGCTTGAAAGAAAAGAAGAACGCGCAGTACAACTTCATGAAATGGTGACTGGATTCTTGAAGTCCGACAAGATGAGAGCTTCCGGTATTTATCAATTCTTCCCAGCCCAAGCAGACGGCGATGACGTAATCATTTATGATCCGAAAGATTCAAAAACTGAAATTGAACGATTTACGTTCCCGCGTCAAGAAAAAGATCCGTTCCTATGTTTGGCTGATTACTTGAAAACAGTGCAAAGTGGCGAAATGGACTACGTTGCATTCATGCAAGTGACCGCTGGTAAAGGGGTCCGTGATTATGCAAACAAACTGAAGGAAGAAGGGAAATTCCTTGAAAGCCACGCATTCCAAGCAACTGCATTGGAATTAGCGGAAGGTTTCGCTGAACGGATTCACCAAGAAATTCGTGATCAATGGGGATTCCCTGACCCAACAGACTTTACCATGCTCGAACGTTTCGCAGCTAAATACCAAGGTCAGCGATTCTCATTCGGCTACCCTGCTTGTCCAAATCTAGAAGATCAAGCTAAACTCTTCGGCCTCATCAAACCGGAAGATCACGGCGTCGTGCTAACCGAAGAATTCATGATGGAACCAGAAGCATCCGTATCAGCCATCGTCTTCGCACACCCCGACGCACGATACTTTAACGCATAACCCTAATGCTAAAAGCGCCGTCTAGACTCGACAGGCGTTGGAAGAAATACCACAAAGGTGCTCTTTACCTTTTTGGTATTTCTGAAACGTCCCGAGAGTCTGGCGCTTGAAGCTGGATGACCCTAATGCTAAAAGCGCCGTCTAGACTCGATAGGCGTTGGAAGAAATACCACAAAGGTGCTCTTTACCTTTTTGGCATTTCTGAAACGTCCCGAGAGTCTGGCGCTTGAAGCTGGATGACCCTAATGCTAAAAGCGCCGTTTAGACTCGACAGGCGGTGGAGGAAATACCACAAAGGTGCTCTTTACCTTTTTGGTATTTCTGAAACGTCCCGAGAGTCTGGCGCTTGAAGCTGGATGACCCTAATGCTAAAAGCGCCGTCTAGACTCGACAGGCGTTGGAGGAAATAAAAGAATCCGCCATCTCTGAAATACTAGAGTTGGCGGATTCTTCGTATTAAAAAATGATTAGCGGCATCTTCTGCGGCGGTGACAACCTTCGCCACCCCACATACCTCCATATCCCGGCCCTCTTCCTGGCATGATAGTAGAGCCCATAACATTTTCAGTAGTTTCTGTATAGTAGTGCTGTGGCACACCGACTACGTGGTGTCGATTCACATTCACGATCGGATGAATAAATGGCATTTCCTGTTTAGTGAAGCAATCGTTAAAGCGATATTGCGGTGGGCAAAAAACGGGTTGAAAACCTTGCTGACCATGCATACCTTGATGATGCTGATGGTGTCCCCATCCCTGCTGACCATGTCCGCCTGACATTCCACAATGTCCTTGATTCATTTCTCCACCTCCTTATACCTTATTACATGCGAGCTAACACATTTGTTACGGGCTACCGCCATAGTATAGTGAAAAATAAATAGCAATGACCTTTATCATTAGAGATAAAAGTCATTGCTATTTTGTTAATAAGCTATTTATAACTCACAGCTTCTCCGTATAGAAGGCTACTCATAACCTAGACTATTTTCTATTGATTCTGGTTTCTTCACAATAAATTTACACCCGTTTAATGCGCTATGGACCGGAGCACCTTCACCTACCATATTCTCAGAGTGTAAAAAGTCAGAGTCGCGACGCAACGCCAGCTCAGCTGGATGAATGTATTGGCGTTTCATACCTGTCCACTCCTTCTTTTTTATATGATATGATGCACAAGACAAATCGATCCTAATCATCTTCTCTTATATACTAACCACAAAGTAATTCACTCTATCCAGTTTAATGAGCATGAGTGAAGTTAAAACTATGTGGGTATAGTACGATATCATCTATTTTTAAAGGAGAGAATATAATATGAAACGAAATAGAATTATACTATTTGATGGCGAATGTAACTTCTGTGATGCAAGCGTTCAATTTATTATTAAACGTGATCCATACAAACACTTTTCATTCGCTTCGTTACAAGATGATGTAGGTAGAAAACTTCGTAAGGACTATCAAATTCCTGACAACGTTGATAGCTTAGTATTGATCGAAAATGGGAAAGCTTATACAAAGTCAGGCGCAGCCTTGCGTATCGCAAAAAAACTGGATGGTTTATGGCACTTGGCATTTCTATTCGTAGTCATCCCACCAGCAATCCGCGATATCGTCTACGACTATGTTGCAACAAACCGATATAAATGGTTCGGTAAAAAAGAATTATCCTGCATGTTGCCTTCACCTGAGGACCGTCAACGTTTTATGGCATGAAGTGTTTAATCATTATAAAGCCCTGATGCAGTAAATAAAAAAACTGAAAACAAACTCCCATTTTTTGAGAGTTGCTTCCAGTCCTAGCCTTCCTATTGCATGGAAGGCTTTTTTATGAAGTAAATTCCTTATATTCCTCGTCGGTAAAAGCACGAGATCTAGTTAAGAAACGTTTCCCTTCCACTCCTTCGAGCGAAAACATTCCCCCACGTCCGTCGACTACATCAATAATCAGTTGCGTATGTTTCCAATACTCAAACTGGCTTTTCATCATATAGAATGGCATACCTCCAATATGACCAAGCAAGATATCCTGATTACCTACAATCAAATCTCCGTCTTCGTAACACATCGGAGAAGATCCATCACAGCAACCGCCAGACTGATGGAACATCAAAGGACCGTGCTTATCTTTTAACAATTTTATAAGAACCAACGCTTTTTCTGTTGCGATTACTCGATCTGGCATAGGATTTCCTCCATTCACTTTGAATCCTCCAGATAGATTCGATTAAAAGAATCCTAGTTTACTTTCGTCGTAACTAACGAGCATGTTCTTCGTCTGCTGATAATGTGCCAGCATTTGCAAGTGATTTTCACGTCCGATCCCTGAAGCTTTATAGCCACCAAATGCAGAGTGTGCCGGATACGCATGATAACAGTTCGTCCATACGCGTCCTGCCTGAATTCCGCGACCGAAGCGGTACGCCGTATTCATATCACGCGTCCATACACCTGAACCTAGTCCATATAATGTGTCGTTCGCAATTTCTAACGCTTCTTCTTTATCTTTGAATGTTGTAACCGCTACTACGGGACCGAAAATCTCTTCTTGGAAGATCCTCATTTTATTATGCCCTTTAAATACAGTCGGCTTCACATAATACCCCTCTGCAAGATCCCCTTCGAGTTTGTTCTGCTCTCCACCCGTCAGACATTCTGCGCCTTCTTGTTTTCCGATATCCAAGTAGGAAAGAATTTTTTCCAGTTGTTCAGTAGATGCCTGAGCACCCATCATGACTGTTGGATCCAATGGATTACCCGTCTTGATCGCTTTAACACGCTCAAGTGCACGTTCCATAAACTTGTCGTAAATGGATTCCTGAATTAGCGCTCGGGACGGACATGTACAGACCTCCCCTTGATTCAAGGCGAACATAACAAAACCTTCGACTGCTTTGTCAAGGAACGCATCATCTTTCGCCATTACATCTTCAAAGAAAATGTTCGGGGATTTCCCGCCCAGTTCTAATGTGACCGGAATCAAGTTTTGAGAAGCGTACTGCATGATCAGACGACCTGTTGTCGTCTCGCCAGTAAAAGCGATTTTATTAATTCTAGGATTGGACGCTAGGGGTTTTCCGGCTTCCAGTCCAAAACCGTTGACGACGTTTAAAACACCTGCTGGTAGTAAATCTTCGATTAATTCTACCAATACCAAAATAGACGCTGGTGTTTGCTCAGCTGGTTTTAACACGATACAGTTTCCTGCCGCCAATGCCGGGGCAAGTTTCCATACTGCCATTAGAATCGGGAAGTTCCAAGGAATAATCTGACCCACGACTCCTAATGGCTCATGGAAATGGTAGGCTACTGTGTCGTTATCAATTTGACTGACTCCGCCTTCTTGTGCACGAATTGCAGAAGCAAAGTATCTGAAATGATCTACTGCAAGTGGAAGATCGGCATTCAACGTTTCACGGACAGCTTTTCCGTTATCCCATGTTTCAGCTACAGCCAGCATTTCCAAATTCTCTTCAATACGATCTGCTATCTTCAGTAATATATTCGAACGTTCAGTGACTGATGTTTTTCCCCATGCATCTTTCGCCGCATGAGCAGCATCCAGAGCCAGTTCAATGTCTTCTTCCGTAGATCTCGCCACCTGGGTAAATACCTTACCTGTAACTGGTGTTGGATTATCGAAATACTGGCCTTTTACTGGTGCCGTCCACTTACCACCAATAAAATTATCATAGCGTTCCTTGAACTGAACTTTTGAACCTTCTGTATTCGGATTTGCATAAACTAGATTTTCTGAAGCTTGTACCATACTGCGTCACACTCCCTGTTCTCTCATTTTTCTATTAGTCTAGTGCAATCATTTTTGCACACAGAGCTACTATACGAATCTCTATAGAACTTTATGCAAATTGAATGCGCTTACATGTAGTATCTTTTATAATAGCGGAAGATTCCATTTCTTTCAACTAAATACTTTTCACTTTAAATATACGGTAGAAGTTTCGCCAATTACACTGGCTGGAACTAACTTATTTACTATTCATAATCCAACTATGCGATAAAAAAATTCAATGTAGAATATTTTCATTCTATACTTTCGAAAGAAAAGAGTATAGATGCCAAGATTGATTTATAAAGCTCAATCGCTATCCACTCACATAGTGCAGGTCAGACAAATAGAAATCGCTTATTCCATTAGTTGTGTTGTCATTCTTTATCGTTCAATCGTCTCTTTATATGATTTTCTATCTGAGGAAAGCTTTGTAACACGCACCTTCAAGTTTCGAATAGAATCCTCGGTCAACTCCAATTTACCTTCCTTATGATGCTTCTTCCACTCTTTAACGTTTTTTCTATATAGTTTCTCTGAAAGATGATAAATATCAACGTCTATTGTTAAAGCATCCTCATACGTTTCCTTAATTTCACTTTCCACCACTTTTTCTATCTCTTTCCGAATTCGATCTGTCGTAATATCTTTTCCCATTTCACTGACAGTTGCCGACAAATCGACATTAATATCAAACTTCACTTCTCCCTTTCCAGTAATCGGCTTGATTTTCACCTTCACCTTATCAATGATCATCGTAAAATAATTTCCTCCGTCCAATTTAAAGGTAACTTGGCCCCTTTTCGTATTATTTGACATCCATTGTATTCCTCGGGCTTTGTCACCTGAGATAAATCCCTTGAAGCTGGTAGGGGTGATTACACCCACCCCTGACAAAACCGGTGCTTTAATAGGCTCCTGCATAGACTTCCAATTTTCCTCCACTGAAATTAATGGAATCATCGCTTCATGGCCAGGCTCATCCAGTCCGATTAGTAACTGTCGAATATTTAGTGGCTGAATGAAAGATTCTTGTTCATAGGAGTTCTTGGGATCACCAAGCTTAGACAATGTGATTGATTTATTAAGAACGGGTCTTAATAAAAGAACATCTTGCACGGGATCTTTCGTGGTGTACAGCCAAATTTGATATCTTGTTTCCTTATAGCGAATAAAACTATCAATAACCGGACTTAATTTCCCTTTAACCATCACGTCTTCTGATGCAACAATATAAGAAAGATGACCCCAAAACAATTTTTGATCTACTGAATGATATAATTCAAAAAGCGCTTCATCCATTGTATTGCCTGTGGCATGTCCAACTTCCGCTTGCACGGCTCCGATATCAATGGGTTGCTCGCTATTTGCTGTATTAGCAAAACTGACAAGTTGCACATACACTTCGTATTTTCCATCCTTAAAATCCACACCGACTCCATTGATATAAAGCATTCTTTCGGGCTCATTAGAATCCACACAGCCAGAAAGGACTGCTGAAAGGATTGCCAAAACTAGCGTAAGTATACGTGCAGTCATTTTCCACCTTCTTTGTTCCGTGTTTTATCCTTGGGACTTAGCATATTCGGACGCTTTTTATATTGTTTGGGATATAAACGCAAAAGCGACTTCTGTATGGTCTCCCAGCTTAAATCCGTCGCAATATTCATGTAAGGCACCCCGAATGTTCGAATACTAGCTAAGTATAGAACGGTAAAATAGAGCGCCATAAATAATCCAAACAGTCCAAAAAAGGACGTTAAGATAATGAAAAATATACGTAGTATACTCACGGATCCCACCAACGATTGGTTAACCAACGTAAATGTCGAAATCGTTGAAGCCGCTATAACGACAATCATAGCGGGACTTGTAATTCCTGCCCGAATGGCGGCATCTCCAATAATTAACCCACCCACAACGCCAATCGTTCCTCCAAGTGCAATTGGAAGACGTAAGCCTGCCTCACGAAATAATTCAAACATGAGTAGCATGAGTAGCATTTCAAGTGTTGTAGGCAACGGCAGTCCCGTATTAGCTTTCACGACTGTCGCTAATAATAGAAGGGGCAATTGATCTTGATGAAATGTTGTTAATGCGAGCCAAAGTGCCGGTAAAGTTATACCTATCGACAAACCAAAAATACGCAATATCCGTTCCAACGAACTATAAATAGCTATATTCTCATTATCATCACTTGTTTTAACAAGTAAAAACAGGTTTATGGGCAAAATTACAGCATAGGCCGCCCCATCAACAAAAATGAGAAATCTACCTCTTGCTAGTGATTGAATCGCATTATCGGGTCGACCTGTATAGTTAGTTCTTGGGAAGAGTACGCCCTTAATATCCATACTCTCCATCAGTAAGTCCGGGCTGAATACGATATCCATATCAACTTTTTTTATCTGGTTTTTTATACTATTTAACGTCTCTTTACTAGCGATATCGTCAAAATATAGAAGAGCTACTGTCGTTTTAGTTCGCTTCCCCAATTCAAATTTTTCCACACTCAATGAACTCGTTGGTAAACGCTTCCGGATTAGCGCGATATTGACCGAAACATCTTCAATAAAATTATCCCTAGGCCCTTTAACCGGTGCTTCTAATTTTGTCTCTTCGGGATTTCGGTTTGGTTTTTTTGCAATATTACTTGAAAAGAGAAGACCAAACTCCTCAAAATATAGAAGCAAATTTCCGGTGTATACGAGTGTACCCGCTTCATTAATGTCTTCCACTCTTTTTAAATCCGGAATGTGTAATTGTGCTACAATGGCTTCTTCTGTCGTTACATCCTTCAAATGATTCATCATAAGCTGAACACGTTGAACAATGACTTCATTCAGTAATTGCTGATCGATCATGGCATTACATGTAATGAATACTACTGGACGTTCATTGAACGTGTACGATTGAAACTGAACATCCGCGGACTTTAGAAACAATTGTTTCATGGAATTTATATCTATTTCCTTTTCATCCGACTTCATGGTTCTTCACCATTTTCTGTATAGATTTTATGTTCTGACTTTTCTAGATGGTTTTCTTGAAATCAAAGCAATAACGACTAAAAAGAAAGATAGAAAGAGCATGAAGAATAAAGTGATGATCAATACATAATCTCCTTTAATGGTATGAAAAAGACGATCATCCAAAAGAGACAACGACAACGTCATAAAGAAAAAAGCGGGGGCAAGTATTTTCCAAATACGCTGTTTGTCTCCTGTCATATTTAACAAGTCCGCTGCTATGAATAAAAGAAGCCCCACTCTTATGAATGCACCTGACAACCATTGATAAATTGAAGCAAAATCAAAATGCTCGATAAACCGCCCAACCGATCCCAGTCCCCATTCTTCATAGGCGGGAAATCTTTGTTTTGTCGCTTCGGTTGGACCAAACTCCGTTATGGCTCCAATGGTAGGACCCATGGTCAAACCCATTAAAATGAAAAGCATAATAGCGAAATGATACCACCGCATCCGATCTTTGACTCGTTGTTGTATGAACAAGAACAACAAAATCTCGACAAATCCGGATGCTGCAAACATCGCGGTAGTGAGTACAGGTTGAAATCCATGTTCCAAAAAAGGTTGAAGCAACTCATAATTTTTCACTTGCATATTCGTAAATGCAATAAAAAAACCTAAAATAACGATCCAAAATAAAATAAGTACATTAACCATCGCAATCGTTTGTAAGTTTGTGGTGACAAGTAGGATACATAAAATGGTGTAAACGATTACCAACGGCAGCATAGGCGTTTCTGGCAGAAAAGTTGACACCATCCAAAATAATGTCTCACCCATTGTAAATGCGGCCATAATAATTAAAAAGAAAGCCGTTACGTACCGGAATATGGCTGTAGCGACTTTCCCGATGTTCGTCTCCAACCACTTTGTTAACGGTTGTTGATTTGATTTTTTATGGATGTAAAGTACGAGAAAAAGCCAAGGAAAGATTGCAATAGTTGCCACTAGAATAGATATCCATCCATCCCTTCCCGCCCCTTTCACCAATGACGGGATAATAGTCACATGATTTTTCAAACCAATTATTGTCATCGACAGGAAAATAACATGCAAGACACTTATAGAACCGGTTTTTTTCATACGAAAACCCTCTAACGTTTTTATATCATTTAGCTTTGACAATAATAGATAAAATTATACTTACTAGACGATAGAATAGAGGGGATGGATGATACTATTTTCTCAACTGCATTAATTACATGTGGTATAACGCCAATAATTATCTCCCAACACACCTGACAAATACGCTAATCCTTCACTTTCAGTACGATGGACGGAACGCCAGTCCTCTCCGTCAAGCGCTAAATAAATTTCATGATGAGGTGCATCATTATGATAGCCAACCAGGTCAATGTTCCCTTCCTGATCCACATGAGCTTTCACTTCATAATGAATTGGCGGTGAAGTGGTTAATGGATTGCCTACGTCATGATTGATTGTAAAATGAACTTCTGTCGATTTCCCTTCCAACCGATCAATGTCTATACCATCTACAGACGCATGGTCATGACGCTTATACCGTTTCATCGTATTCAAGCCGATTGATGGTCCCGTGGCTTTCGTAAATTGCAATGTACTGTCTCCCCCGATAAACTCTCCTTCTATATCCACACGGGTACGGAAGCTTTTCCCTTCTGGATTAAAGTCCCGATCATCTCCTGTAAAGTATGGTATCGGTGAAAAGAGATTCGGATTCTTTATAATATCTTCCTTTAAAAATGTCGTATAACGGAACTTCCACTGTTCCACTTCTTTTGTCTTTTTCCTGTCAGCTACCGGTTTTAGTAATTGATTCCGCTGCTTTACCCGTACAGAAAAAGTGTAGATTTCTTCTGTCGGTTTATTCTCAAGATTTCGAGGCATAATCACTTCATACACTTTTGATGCGATCGATTTACTGACATTCATTTTCTGATTGCTGTCAATCAATGGACGCGTTGCCGCGACACTATATACTACCGACTCAGAAAGACTTGTCTCACGATCAATAAAACGATTATCAGTAATTGTCTCGATGTATTGTCCGTTGCGGTAAATATCAAACTTCTCTACGTCCTTAATCCACTCCCATGACAGTGCAATTTGTGATGGGGCGACAATCGTTGTAATGACTAAGCGTTGTAAAGGATGTTCATCTTCCTGTACTTCTGTTAGGGCGGACGTCTGGATAACAATCACATCTTGAACCCGTCCTTCCTCCACTCGTTCCACTGTATATTGAAAAGGATGTGACGGGTCTAATTCACCATCCGTAAACTTTGGAGCCGTTCCTTCATATACTTGCCTGTCATTTTTATAAACACGATAATAACCACCTGTGTCACTCCATGTGAATGATATATCATCCAATGAATGAACCATCTGTTGAATTTCAAATAATTTCTCCATTTGCGATCTGCTCCCTTTTATCTATTTCATCTGAAACAGTTATACGCCTTCAGATAATTATGTAACATTCAGCATATCGTTATACCTCTTTGTCTATGCGGAATCGCTCATTTCCAAATACTTAGACCTTCTAATCCCAGTATTATTTCAACCTTTTTCATGTATATGATATAATTAGCCTGTCTGATACATAGCCACCACTAGGGGTGCCTTCTTTTCGGCTGAGATGCGATTACGCAAACCCTTTGAACCTGATCTAGCACATACTAGAGGAGGGAAGTGGGTAGTTTTCATACCCAATTGCCCATCTACGCATGGGTTTTTTGTATATATACCTTTAAAGGGAGGAAAAGAAACATGCAGCTTATTCAAGAACTTCGTCAAAGGCAACCGCTCGTTCATTGCATTACAAATTTTGTAGTCGCGAATTTCCAAGCAAATGGTTTACTTGCAATAGGCGCTTCTCCCGTTATGGCGGATGCAGTAGAAGAAGCAGAAGATATCGCTAGAATTGCCTCTTGCAGCATTTTAAATATTGGCACATTGAAGCAACAAACAGTAGATGCAATGATTTTGGCAGGAAACAGTGCCCGCGCAGTAGGAAAACCCGTCGTACTAGACCCTGTGGGTGCAGGCGCCACAGCTTTTCGTAAAGCTAGCGTCCTGAAAGTACTGAACGAAGTAGACGTCACACTGATCCGTTGTAATGCAGGGGAACTTGCTGCAATTGCAGATGTTCCATGGGCCGCCAAGGGTGTTGACGCAGGTGAAGGTTCTGCCGACATCAAAGGTATAGCGACAATGACTGCTCGCAAGTATAACTGTCTGGTTGCAGTATCAGGCGAAGTGGATATTGTCACGGATGGTGATTCCACATTATCCATTACAGGCGGTCACCCCATGATGACTACCATTACAGGTACGGGGTGTTTACTTAGTTCTATCACGGGTGCTTTTCTCTCTATAGGAATGGAGCATCCCTTGGAAGCCGTAGCAGATGCACTTTCATTTTATAAACGGGCTGGTGAACAGACAGCAAAAATTTCACGTGGTCCTGGCGACTTTGCTGTGAACTTCCTAAATACATTACATACATTGGATAGCGAATCGAAAACATTTTCAACCTAATAGACAGGAGGTTTTTCAATTGACAGTACAAGTAGCATTGACCATTGCCGGTTCGGATAGCGGAGGTGGCGCAGGAATTCAAGCCGACTTAAAAACGTTCCAGGAACTAGGTGTATTTGGCACTTCTGCTATAACCGCGGTGACTGCTCAGAACACACACGGTGTTCACGGTGTTTATCCAATACAAACAGAAGGAGTAATAGCACAAATACGTGCAGTACTTGATGATTTTGATGTAAAAGCATGTAAAACCGGGATGCTGTTTTCTGCAGAAATTATTACTGAAGTAGCTACGCTATTAAAAGAATACCCTTCGTTTCCATTAGTCATTGACCCTGTCATGATTGCAAAGGGAGGACAAACTTTATTGCAACAACAGGCGATTCAAGCATTAAAAGAGCATTTGTTGCCACTGGCCACCATTGTGACTCCGAATATTCCTGAAGCGGAAGTACTGACCGGAATGAAAATACGAACAGATGAAGACATTCAGCAAGCCGCAGCTGCTTTTATCCAAATGGGAGCGAAAGCCGTCGTTATGAAAGGCGGCCACCGTAATGATGTGTTGGACGCAAAGGATTATTACGCGGACGAAGAAGGTCAGTCATTCACTGTA
Organism: Sporosarcina sp. P1; assembly: GCF_002743155.1. NCBI lineage: Bacteria > Bacillati > Bacillota > Bacilli > Caryophanales > Caryophanaceae > Sporosarcina > Sporosarcina sp. P1. The sequence continues at coordinate 228,519 of NZ_PDYS01000002.1, read as the reverse complement.
ACTACACCTTGGATCCAAACTAAAGACACACATGGAACCGGATGCACATTTGCAGCGGCGTTGACAAGTTTTCTAGCTAAAGGCTATTCCATGACGGATGCAGTTGCCGAAGCGAAGCAATTCATACAAGCCGCGATTGAAAATGGCTTGAAGATCGGTTCAGGCCATGGACCGACAAATCATTGGGCATATGGTGATCTAAAAAAGGAGATACACTGATGTCAAATATAGGATTGAAGAAAGCATTAGGTTTATATTTTGTAATGGGCACACCAAACTCAGGGAATCAAGATCCATTAGCAATAGTGGAAGCAGCTCTTCGCGGGGGTGTCACATGTTTTCAGTTGCGTGAAAAAGGATTACATGCCCTCGAAGGCGAAGCTTTGCTCGGTTTTGCCAGAAAGTGTCAGGCGCTATGCAGATTGTATCGCGTTCCTTTCATCATCAATGACGATGTGGATCTTGCATTGGCAATTAATGCGGACGGGGTTCATGTAGGACAAGATGATGAACGGGCAGACAGCGTGCGTCAGCGAATTGGTCCGGATAAATGGCTTGGGGTTTCGACTCACAATGCACAAGAAGTACAAATTGCACAATCCATTGGTGCGGATTATGTAGGACTGGGGCCTATCTATCCGACGTCAACCAAACTTGATGCTTCGGCAGTTGTCGGTACCACTTTAGTAGAAGAAATTCATACTACTTTCCCTGATATGCCGATAGTCGCTATAGGCGGAATTACGCTGGCTACAACCAGCTCTATTATCCAAGCCGGAGCAGATGGTGTAGCCGTTGTTTCTGCGATCGCATCGGCTAAAGATCCACAGTATGCAGCAAGTGATTTAGCAAAAACAATACACTCCTTGTTGGAATGAATGGGGTTCGTATGAATACACGTAGAATGATTTTCATGACAATGTTTGTAGCCATCGCAGTTGCCGGCTCTGCATTCGTTTCATTCCCTGCTGGTATCGCCAGAGCATATCCCATACAGCATGCTGTGAATGTCGTAGTGGCGATTATAATGGGGCCTGGAGCTGCCGTGATGGTAGCGTTTATGACAGGACTCGTACGTTTATTGACAGGGACAGGTTCACTGCTCGCGTTTCCAGGCGGAATGATCGGTGCACTTTTAGCTGGCGTACTCTATCAGCGTTTCAAAAGAAATTGGAGTGCGGGTATTGGAGAAATTATTGGAACCGGTTTGATAGCACCATTGTTTGCGGTGCCTTATGCCAAAATTTTGATGGGCACTACCGTCACTGCCTTCTTCTTTCTACCCCCTTTTCTTGTATCGACAGTGAGTGGTACAATTATCGGCCTATTATTGGCTCCACGACTGTTGAAATTGAAGATTTTTAAAGATTTGCAGTAACACCAAGATGTAAGTCAAAATGGTGGGGATCAGTGATGAGATCCAATTTGCGTTCCAGCACGTTGATCAACATCTCCCCTCTACCAAATCAAATAGTCTAAACAAAAGATCCGCAGAGAATAATCTCTGCGGATCTTTTGTCGATTTCCCGGGAAATAGAGTGTGTTATTTCCCCGTATGATTATAATATCTCTTCATTTCGTCTGCAGGCACCATATTTCCGCCCGTTCCCCATACAAGGTGCGTTGTGTTTTTGAAGTCTGCTGACGGTAATTTAGACTGTATAACTTGTACAGGCCCTATCATACCAGCAAGTGCTGAAGGTTCTAACCAGATGTCTTCACTATCCGCCAGCTTTTTCAGGAGCGTGAACAATGTCTGATCTTCTACCGTATAGCATCCTGTGAGGAATGGTTCCATCGTTTTTCCGACAAATGCGGACGCTGTACCGACTGCTAAACCATCAGCTGCAGTTTTATTGTCCAGGCCAAAATCTGCAACTGAGACTTGGTCGTGCATTCCTGTCATCATTCCAATCATCATACACGGCGAGTGTGTTGGTTCAGCAAAAAGGCAATGCACATGATCGCCTAATGCCAATTTTAATCCGAATGCCACGCCACCTGGTCCTCCGCCTACACCGCATGGTAAATAGACGAATAGCGGGTGTGCTTCATCGACAATAATATTTTGCTCTTTCAATTGTGCTGCAACACGTTCTCCTGCCACTGCATACCCCATGAATAAATCGATCGAGTTTTCATCGTCCACAAAGTGACAAGACGGGTCAGCCTCTGCCTGACGTCGGCCTTCTTCTACCGCTTTACTGTAATCATCGATATACTCAACCACATGAACACCTTTTGAGCGCAATAAATCCTTTTTCCACTGTTTGGCATCGGCTGACATATGCACCGTTACATGGAAGCCAAGTTTTGCACTCATAATACCAATACTCAATCCCAGATTCCCTGTCGAGCCTACTGCGATTTTGTGCTTCGCAAACAACTCACGGAATACCGGTGTATCAAATTGGCTGTAGTCTTTTGTAGAATCGAGCAACTGACTATTGATCGCAAGCGTCTCTGCATGCTTCAAAACTTCATAAATACCACCACGCGCTTTGATTGACCCTGAAATTGGCAACGCATTATCCTGCTTTAATAAAAGCTTTCCCGGGATCTGGATAGCGTACGCTGTTTCAAGTTCTCGCTTCATCTTTGGAATTGGGGTTAATGGAGATTCAATGACACCTTTATCCGTATCGGGAAAGGCTTTCGCCAAATAGGGAGCAAATCGTTCTAGGCGATCGCTAGCATCTACTATATCAACTTTTGATAAATGCGTCTTCAACAGGCCCGCCGCTACCCATTCGACAGAAGGGTTACACCATAACACTTCCTTCTGCTCTACTACGCTTTGTAATAAGGGTAGCTTTTCAAGCCATTCACTTTGCGTCTTCTTATTCACTTACCAATCACTCCTCGGTTATAAATGTATGTCCACACAAATTTCACTCGAACCAGCCTTTTTCATTGAATAACGTAATCGCCTCAATACGATTACGCACTCCGAGTTTATCCAGTATTGTGGAGACATAATTACGAACAGTACCGGGTGATAAAAACAGTTCAGCCGCAATCTGTTTCGTTGTCTTCCCTTCGGACACTAACTTAAGTACTTGGACTTCCCGCTCAGTCAGCGGATTCTTCTCTTCTTCTTTCATATCAAATGCCATGTCGATTAATTCTGGTGCATAAATGCGGCGTCCTTCAATAATAGAATGAATCGATTTCACCAGTTCTTCGATCGGATTGTCTTTCAGTAAATATCCACGAACTCCTGCGTTCCGCGCTCGTTCAAAATAACCTGCTCTAGCAAATGTCGTCAGAATAATAATTTGACAGTCCATATCTTGTAGTTCTTCTGCTGCATCCAAGCCAGTTTTAATCGGCATTTCAATATCCATTATACAAATATCAGGCTGAAGACTTTTCACCAAATCTACAGCTTCCTGACCATTTTTAGCCTTACCTACTACTTCCATATCTTCTTCCAGGTTCAACAACGACCCTAATGCACCGAGCAGCATTCCTTGGTCTTCTGCAATTACAATGCGGATCATACGTTACCCCTCCTTTATTTGCTTTAAGACAGCAGGTACCATGATTTTCAGTTGAGTTCCATTGTCACTTTTGATCGAAAGTTTACCGTTGACGAACTCTAATCGTTCCTTCATGCCATCGAGTCCATTCCCCGGTAAATTCACGCCGTTTTGCGCAATACTAATTCCATTGTCGTTTATTCTAATTACGAATGCCTTTTCTGTCTGTTCAAATATAATACAACATCGCTTTGCATAGCTGTGTCTCACTACGTTATTGATTGCTTCTTTCAAACACATTACAAGTACGTTTTCTACAATGGGTGAAACGTCGGGGAAATTTGGATTACCTTCTATATCGACTTCGATTTCAGCGGCTTTCAGCATTTGTTGGACGCGCACTAGCTCATCTTTAAGTTTCACACGCCGCATACCACTAACAAGAACTCGTACTTCTTTCAATGCTGTACTAGAAATTTGACGTATATCTTGAATCTCTGCTTTTGCTGACTCGATATCTCGATCCATCAATCGAGATGCCAAGTCACTCTTTAAACCAATCATGGATAACTTTTGTCCAAGCGTATCATGGAGATCACGAGCAATACGCTCACGCTCTTGAATGATCATCAATTCTGATATCCGTTCCCTTGCAATCTCCAACTGATCTTGGAGTAAATCTCGTTTTTGACGGTTGTATAAATTGAATGGCAATAATACTACACCGATAACCGTGATAATAACAAAGTGTATTTGTGGCAAAAATAATTCAATTTCCAGAAAGAACCCTGCAACGATTGCCCCTATTAAAATAGCAATATGTAATCCATAAATAATAAAAAAGCCGACTGGTCGTCTAATATTTCCAATTGAGAAAGCAATGAATAATGACAGGTACACGTAGCCAAATAACAATGTCATTACGACCGTAATGACAATTTCAAAGCTGATCCACATATACATAAGACCATTTTTTGACTTGGCGGAAAAATAATATGATAGAAAAAATAACACTAGTAATATAATACCTATTGTTAAATTAAAGGGAGATGCACTTCGTAAAATAAAAAAGAAAGGCAATATACAAAATACAACCCAAGCATAAATACTTAGCCATGGGCTTTTCGGGAAAACACTATACCAGCTATACATCAGTTCTCATCGCCATCCTTTTCGTTTCATTGTAACAAATAATTTCTCTACTCGCTTCTTAAAGATATAAGGACAAAATAAAAAGGCGAAGAAGGATTGCTCCTTCTCTCGCCATTTTATGATAAGCGTGTACGTTTTGGTTTTAAATCAATCGACAACTTATCTTTTAGTGAATATTGTTTTGCTTCTTTGAATGTAATGAATTTTTTATGGTTTGGATCATACAAGCGATAACGTAATGATTCAAAACTAGTCTTCAATGTAATGGTTGTAGCTTTTTGTAATGGCGGAGTCAATTCATGCGCCATTTCCAAGTTATAGTTTGGTACTCGCGGTGCCAAGTGGTGTACGTGGTGGAATCCGATATTGCCTGTTGCCCACTGAAGAGCACGGGGCAATTGATAATAAGAACTTCCCTCAACTGCTGCTTTCACGTAATCCCAGTCAGATTCCTCTTCAAAATAAGAATCTTCGAATGTATGTTGGATGTAGAACAACCAAATACCAAGAGCACCAGCCGTGAACATCATAGTACCTTGAATTAGCAAGAATGCTTTCCAGCCAATAGCTACAATTAATACTGTATATACTGCAGCTAAAATGATGTTGATCAAATACGTGTTCATACGCTCTTTCTTACGCGCGTCTTTACGGTTAAAACGACCTGAGATTAGCACCAAATATAAAGGTCCAAATCCAAATAAGACAATAGGGTTACGGTAGACACGGTAGCTGAAACGCTCAAACTTAGAAGCATTTTTGTACTCTTCAACAGTCATGACCCAGATATCTCCAACACCGCGTTTATCTAGATTGGAACTAGTTGCGTGGTGAATCGAATGTTCTCTTTTCCATTTTTCATATGGGAATAATGTCAACACGCCAGTGATTGTTCCTACAATGCTATTCGCTTTTTTATTGCGGAAGAATGAACCGTGCGTGCAGTCATGGAAGATGATGAATGTGCGAACTACAAAAAACGCTGCAACGATTGACAACGCAACCGTTAATATGACAGATATACTTAGACTTTGGTATGCCAAGAACCATAAGATAAATATTGGTGGAATTGTATTGATCATTTGAACGATACTCTTTTTCAAATCAGACTTCGCGAAAGGTGCGACGTCTTTATGCAGTTGCTTTGTTTGCTCTTTACTCATGTTTGACTTTCCCTCCTATTGGGTTTGCTAGTACATTAAGAATAACTTGTTTACAGCAGGAGAGGTAGACATAGATGTCATGACTTTGAGATGACAATTGTCATATGTTTTGAGACTGACATAATAATACACGATACATGTGTTAGGTTGTTGCATAACTTAGTAGTGTAAACTTCAGTTGAGAAGTATCAGCTTCTTACTCCCCGCATAACATACCGATATTTATCCTCAAATACTTCTACCTTTCGCTGTACATTTTTTTTATAATCGTTCAGAATATACAACTATAGAAAGGAATGTATACTGTGCGTGAATTATCAATTCGTTTATTATCCGTTTGGATTATTTGTATTTTATTTACCGGATTTTTTGCCTATATTGCTCGATCTATTCACTTGCAAACGATCTCTAGTTTTGATGAACCTATAATCGACTTTGTGCAAAGCGCAGAAGCCCCGGGGCTGACGTCTATTATGAAATTTTTTACTACCATCGGTTCTACTACATCCGTTACTCTGCTGGGCATACTGACACTTGGAGTGTTGTTATGGAAGAAATATCGTGCTCAAGCAGTATTATTCACTATAGTACTGATTGGGACAGGCATTCTAAACCAAGTACTCAAACTCATCTTCAAACGGGCACGTCCTGATTTTAATCGTCTGATCGACATTGGCGGCTATAGCTTCCCTAGCGGACACACGATGATGGCATTCAGCCTCTATACGGTACTCGCTTATATCATATGGAGAAATTTAAAAACTACAGGAAGCCGAATTTCAATCGTAATTGTCGCGATTTTTATGATTGTGATGATTGCGGTCAGTAGAATTTATTTAGGGGTTCATTTCCCAAGCGATATAGTGGGGGGAATACTGGCTAGTTCAGTATGGTTGTTCACATCAATTGCGATATATCAGAGATTCCAGAGAAAAAAGGGTAAATAAATTTGATGAATGAAATGTAATGTTTGTAAAAAGGAATGACTATCTATGTGGAAAGAGTTTAAGGAATTTGCTTTTAAAGGAAATATTTTTGATTTGGCTATCGGAGTAGTCATCGGCGCAGCATTCAGTACTATTGTTTCTTCGCTGGTAGAACATATTATATCTCCGATTATTGGGATATTATCGGGCGGCTTAAATTTCTCAAATTTAAGTTTTGAATATCGTGACGCTGAAATTATGTATGGGAAATTCATCGAAGCTGTCATTAATTTCTTAATTGTAGCAGGCTCTTTATTCCTCTTTCTTCGTCTGCTTATTAAGCTAAAGATTAAAAGAGAAGACCCTGTTGAGGAAAAACCTCAAGAGAAATCACTGGATGCAAAAGAGGAATTACTGACTGAGATCCGCGATTTATTGAAAAGCGAACGACAAAATAATTGCTAGTTATTCATTTGATCCGACAGCTGACACAGTTGTCATGTAAAGTCCATTGCAACGCGCCTGACAAGGTGTTACAATGATAGGCAGGATACTGATCAAAGGAGTGGATATTCATGTGGTTCGTCTATATCATGTATGCATTGTTTGCATTTATTCTTGGTGGAACAGTACTTGGACTAGTCCGTACGTTTAGCAGTAATAACTAATACAACATAACAGCAGTGAATGAGGGGCTATAGCCTATTCATCCACTGCTGTTTTTATTTACACTAAAGTCACTGACGAAATTAAGAAATCATCTATGTGCTCGCATCCAGTTCACACTTTTCGTGAAACGAATAAGATTTTCTGATATATTTTCACTCATCGTCGTATCCAATCCTTTAAAGAATGATAGAGGATTACTTTACATAAAAAGCGCAAGGCAGAAACGAGAAACCCGTCTCTCCTTGCGCTACTATTAATGTTTCATCAATCTACGCTGTTTACGAAGTTCACGTCGTGCAGGGGCAGTATCAAAAAGACGTTTTTCCATTTCTGTTTCGGGATACACTCCCACCACCGGTATCGGACGATTTGTGTCATCTACCGCAACCATTGTACAGAATGATTCCGTCGTCAACTTCACTTCACCTGTTACCAAGTTTTTGGAATGAACTGAAATAAAGACTTCCATAGATGTTCGACCAACAGAAGTGACTACCGCTTCAAGTTCGATGACATCGCCAAGCAGGGCTGGAGAAACAAAATCGACAGAGTCGATCGAAGCGGTAATCGCAGCTCTAGTCCCCGCATGTTTCATAGCTGAAATAGCTGCAATCTCATCGATATATGAGAGGACTTTCCCTCCAAAGATGGATTCAATATGGTTCGTGTCCGGTGGTAAGACTAGCTTACTTTGGATCGTTCTTGACTCGCTCATAGGTTTTCGTTCAGACATTACGACAACTCCCTTTTTAGTACGTTCATTTAAGTATACATAAAAGAAGGGAGTTGACGCCAATATTCGCTAAATGTATTGCCTATTCGATTAGATAATTCTACGTACACTACACACATGATCGGCATAAACGGAATTTCTCAGCTCAATTTGTTCAATTAATTTCCCAGTTGAAGGTGCATGAAGTATCTTTCCGTTACCTACGTACATGGCTACATGATGAATATACTTCTTTTCATTCTTAAAAAAGATTAAATCACCTTTTTGCCAATCCGCAGAGTCGAGCGAGATCGGCCTACCCTCTTCCGCCTGATCTACTGCATCACGTGGCAAACAAATGCCACACGCTTTCCATATAGTACGGACGAATCCTGAGCAATCAAAACCCCAGGCAGACATGCCGCCCCATAAATACGGCAAGCCAATGAACCGTCTTCCTACAGTAAGCGGACGGTGAATAGATTCTTCTCCCACACGCTCGACATCAGATGCATTTAGCAGTTTCCAACCATGCGGTGTCCAGACACGTATCTTCTTGCCGCGCCTTTCTACAAAAGGAAAAATTGTATTAAAAGAAACACGTAAAAAGAATGTGCCGGATTCATCAAATAGTGCTGCTTTTGGATTCATCACTCTGACAAACTCTTCTGTCTGTATTCGTTTCTTCATGGAAAGCTGAACAAGTGGTACCCACCCCGGATAGCCTCGTGAATTCTTGCTAGTTGGCTGGGAGATCGCAATGATGCGCGCCCAGTCACCAACTACTTCTTCGACAATCACAGATTCACCATATAATAATTGCGTCTGAATTCGGTTTTTGTCACTCAGCGCTAGACGTTCTTCATAGGATAACTGGGAAAGCCATCTATCGATTTGCACGGGATGGTCCAAGGCAGGAAGATCGGCCACACGGGGAGAATCAGGGTCAGTCCATACCGTCGCAACGCTGACCGCACACATCCATTTCTCATTCACACGCATGCTCCTTTACCCATTGAATCATCCGTTTTGAATCAAAACCTAGTCCTGACTCTTTGCTAAACTCCATATGCGATCCTTGATAGAACACGCCGCCAGCAGAAAACCCCTCTGATAATAACAGGGGCGCGTCTAAATCTACTCGTGTTATATTGGGGTGACTCGCTGCTATATGGGCAGCTGCCGTTACCCCAATTGCTGTCTCCATCATACTTCCGATCATACACTCTACGCCATTTGCTTCAGCCATTGCATTGATTTTCAAAGCTTCTCGGATCCCTCCCGACTTCATCAATTTGATATTCAGTACATCCACTGCGCGCATCTCCAGCAACTTCTTTGCATCTCTTGCTGAAAATAATGATTCATCTGCCATGATTAGCGTGCTTGTCTGTCTTGTCACGTCTCTCAAGCCTTCTACATCATATGCGGCAACTGGCTGTTCTATTAATTCCAAATCAATTCCGTCATCTTCCAACTGGCGAATGAGGCGAATGGCTTCTTTTGGTTTCCACCCTTGATTGGCATCAAGACGAATCGTAATATCTTGGCCGACGGTTCGACGAATAGCATGAATCCTTTCTCTTTCCTGTTGAAAACTACCTGTACCGACTTTCACTTTTAGCGTATCAAAACCTTTGGCAACATGTTCTGCCGCCTCCTTGGCCATCTCAATAGGTTCCCCGACACTGACCGTCAAATCCGTTTTTAGGCTTTGCTGGTAGCCACCTAACACTTGTACTAAAGGTAACCCGCAAAGCTGTCCGAATAAATCATGTACCGCCATGTCAACCGCGGCCTTTGCACTCGTATTTCCTATAATGGCCTGTCGCATTCTTTCCATCATTACTTCTCGCTGTATGATATCTTGGCCAATCAATAGGGGCGCAAGAATAGTATCAATGACATAACGAATACCAACGATGCAATCGCCTGTTATGACATGCGTTGGCACCGCTTCTCCCCAGCCAATCCGGCCGTCATCAGTTGTTATTTTTATAATGACCGATTGTACCGTATGAACAGTTCGCAATGCCGTGATAAATGGTTTACGTAATAAAGATGACACGAGGAATGTTTCCACCGTGCGAATTTGCAATTACTCCACTCCCGGTAAGATAGTCAGCGTCTTGCTATTTGCATCCAAACGTCCTTTCACGCCAAATGGGATTGCGATATTCGGTTCACAATGGCCGATACGGAATCCTTTTACGACAGGCTGATTTAGTTTGCCGAAATACTGTTCAAACACTTCATCCATCGTGAGGGAAGCATTTGGCTTGCTCGGTGTCGCTTTGGCGAAATCACCAATCACGATACCTGCTGCTTCACGAAGCTTACCTGCTAGTCGTAATTGATTAAGCAGCCGATCTACTTTATAAGGCTCTTCACCGACATCTTCCATTACAAGCAATCGATTATTTGTCTTAATCTCAAACTCACTACCTAGACTGTTGACTAGTTGTGTCAAATTACCACCGACCACTTCGCCTTCTGCAACACCGCCTACAAGTGTTTCGAGTGGCGAGATGGCTTCCGAGTAATGAATTTCAACTGGCGTAAATAATTGTCCAAACATTTTGCCAGACATTTCATGAAACCCATCTTGTGCGACACATGATGCGAGCATCGGTCCATGGAATGTAACAAGTCCTGCTCCTTGACGAATCGCGGTATGTAGATACGTAATGTCACTGAATCCCCAAAATACCTTCGGATGGTCATGGATCAAATCGAGATCTAGTTGTTCTGCGTAACGCGCCGAGCCGTAACCGCCACCTGCACAAAGAATCCCCTTCACTTCAGGATCTTTAAACATCTCATGCAAGTCAGCAAGCCGGTCCTCATCAGTCCCTGCCAAATAACCATTTTTCTTATACACAGACTGGCCCACTTTATAGCGTAGACCCAATTGCTCCAAAAATTGAAATGAACGTTCCAATACTTCACGCTCTACAGGACTGGCAGGTGCCACAATCCCAATTACATCACCTTTTACTAAATGTGCTGGACGAATCATTCTACTCATCACCCTTTCTACGTCCTACTTTATCATATTCAAGAAACACCATCGTCATCACGAGATTTCTAAGACAATTGAAATAGACTGTGGGTAATTTTAAAGTTATCCCCTTTATGAACAGCTAATTCCCAAGTATTGTGTATACTTCATATAAAATTACTTAACTAACAGAAAAAGTTATTCACAATTTCTCTTTTGTGGATAGTTTTATAACATGAAAAAACGGACAACTGAAATGTATCAGTTGTCCGCAACATTATTGGCTATTGGTGAGTTGATTTTTCGATGCGTTAATTAATGTCCGAACCTTTTCATAATCTCCTTCATGAAGGGCCGTCACGATCGCACTTCCAACGATAACGCCGTCAGCAAGTCCGCCAAGTGTGCGAACATGTTCCGGAGTAGATATACCAAACCCAGCGAGAATAGGCACGGAACTTGCTGCCTTTAAACGCTTCAAGTGACCTTCGAGTCCTTCTGTAAATGATGAACGGACACCTGTGATACCGTTGACTGTCACTGCGTAAATGAAACCTTCTGCTGCTTTCGCAATGGCTTCAATTCGTTCAGCTGGACTCGTTAGAGAAACTAATTGAATTAACGCTACATCGCTATTCTTCAGCGCTTCTTTCAGTAAGCCACTTTCTTCAAGCGGCAGATCCGGAACGATTAAACCATAGACACCACTTGCTTCACAATCCGCTGCTATTGACTGCAAACCATAGCTAAGCACCGGATTCAAATACGTCATGATGACTAGTGGAATCTTCACTTCTTCTTTGAATGAAGCAAGTTCTTTCATAATCTTTCGTAATGTAATGCCTTCAGCTAACGCTCGCTCACCAGCTTGCTGAATCACATCGCCATCTGCTACCGGATCGGAAAATGGTATCCCTACTTCAATCGCTGTTGCACCTGCTTCTTGCAAGAATAATATAGTTTTCTTCAACGTCTGTAATCCACCATCACCCGCCATGATATAAGGTACAAACGCCTTGTCTCCCTGTTCATTACACTGCATAATCGCTTGTGTCACTAACTTTTTTGTCATGTAGATTGACCTCCTAGCGCATCACGTACTGTTTGCATGTCTTTGTCACCGCGCCCTGATAAACAGATAACGAGTAGCTCATCTTCTTGCATTTCTTTCGCTAACTGCACTGCATAATACACGGCGTGCGCACTTTCAAGGGCCGGAATAATTCCTTCTACACGCGAAAGCAATTGCACCGCTTCAAGTGCTTGTTGATCCGTAACGGAATCATATTGTACACGCTGGATATCAGCTAAATGGCAATGCTCAGGTCCTACTGCAGGATAATCGAGACCTGCAGAGATGGAGTGCGCTTCTTGAATAAATCCATCAGCATCTTGCAACACGTACATGTATGCACCGTGCAAAACGCCTTCTTGTTTACCCGCAATAGCGGCCGCATGTTTGCCTGTTGAAATACCACTACCAGCCGCCTCTACTCCGTATAACTTTACATCTTGATCTTCGACGAATGGGTGGAACATACCGATCGCGTTACTCCCCCCACCAATGCAAGCTACGACCGCATTAGGTAAACGTCCTTCGTGTTCCACAATTTGCTTACGTGTTTCATCACCGATTACTCGCTGAAAATCACGGACGATTTGCGGGAATGGATGCGGCCCTAAAGCCGATCCAAGAATATAATGTGTATCCTCTACATTCGAAACCCAATAGCGCAATGCTTCATTGACCGCATCCTTCAATGTACCTGAACCTTTATCAACGGAAACTACTTGCGTACCGAGTAGTTCCATACGAAAAACATTCAGTTCTTGACGACGGATATCTTCTTTGCCCATGAATACAACACATTCAAGACCGAGTAACGCACAAGCAGTAGCAGTTGCCACACCATGTTGACCCGCTCCTGTTTCTGCTACAATTTTCTTCTTGCCCATACGAATCGCAAGTAAGGCCTGGCCTAGAGAGTTATTAATCTTATGAGCACCTGTATGATTCAAATCTTCTCGCTTCAAATAAATTTTCGCGCCACCCGCATGCTTCGTTAAACGCTCTGCAAAAAACAAAGGCGTTTCACGACCTACAAACTCTTTTAGATAATAATCCAGTTCTTTTGAAAAGGCAGGATCTTGCTGTGCTTCATCGTAAGCAGTTTCTAACTCCTGCAAGGCGGTCATCAATGTTTCCGGCACGAACTGCCCTCCGAATTTACCGTAGCGTCCTTTAGTTTCTGTTGTCATGACGATTTCTCCTACCCTTCGCTGTATGAATGAACGTCTGAATACGTTCCGTGTCTTTTTGCTTCTCTATCTCCACTCCACTTGATACGTCAACCATATATGGGTTCACTTGTCTCAACGCTTCCTGCACATTTGCTGCATGCAGACCACCGGCTAAAATAATCTGTTCATTTGATACTCCTGCATTTTCAAGTAGTGACCAGTTGAACGTCTTACCACTACCACCTTTGTATTCAACACCTGGTGTATCGAATAAATAATAATCCACGTCATAGGTAGCAGCGAGTTTCACATCGTCTTCATTTTCGATAGCAAGTGCTTTAATAGAAGGTAACCCTACTTGTTGAATAAAAGCAGGAGTCTCATCGCCATGGTACTGGATGTAATCCAATGGTACTTCATTAAATATCTTTACTAGTTGCTCTTTCGTTTCATCAACAAAGACTCCAATTTTTAAAACAGATGGTGGAATGAGTTTTGCCAGTTTCTGCGCCTGCTCTACCGTCACTTCTCTGCGGCTTGGTGCAAATACAAAACCTATAGCATCCGCGCCTGCATCTACAGCTGCTTGTACATGTTCCGGTTTCATCAATCCGCAAATCTTTACTTTTGTCATGGACGAATCACGTGTTTTTCTACTTGCAATGCTTGTAGAGCTTCTTTTACTGAATCACTGCGCATTAACGATTCTCCGACAAGTACTGCACTCGCTCCAGCTTTTGCCGCACGTTCTGCATCCTCAGGTCCCCAGATCCCGCTTTCACTGATGAACACACGCTCTTCATCGAACGGGAACTGTGACGCGATTAGTTCTGTTTGCGCTAGGTCTACTTCGAATGTATGCAAATCCCGGTTGTTGACACCAATGATTCTCGCATCGATTGACAGTGCGCGGTGCAACTCTTCAGTGTTATGCACTTCCACTAGCACATCCAAGCCTTCTTCATTGGCATACGTATACAGACTTCCGAGTGTTTCGTCATCAAGTGCAGCCACAATCAATAAAATCACGGATGCACCTGCGCTTTTCGCTTGGTCAATCTGAATTTTATGGATCATAAAGTCTTTACATAACAATGCGATTGGCACGGCATCCGCTACTGCAGACAAGTCTTCAAATGATCCTTTGAAGAATTCCCGATCAGTCAATACTGAAATACACGCAGCACCTGCTTCATAATAAGCAGTCGCTTGTTCAACCGGATTTGCACCTTCTGCGATCAAACCTTTAGAAGGAGATGCACGTTTCATCTCAGAAATGACTTGCAGTTTTTTCGCTTTTATCAATGTCTGATAGAGTGACGGACGTGAAATCTCTCGTTCTGGAAATATTGTGTTGCTTGCTAGCAATTGATCTACTTCTATTTTCTTCTGTGCAATAATCTTATCTAAAATCGTCATTGGATAACCGCCTTTTGCCGAATCATTTCGCTGAATGCGACGACCGCATCTAATTTTTCTAACGCTTTGCCTGATAAGATACTTTCAGTAGCTACTTTCACACCTTCTTGAATGGTGGAAACTCGGCCATTTGCAAATAAACCGATTCCCGCATTCAACACCACTGTATCAAACTTTGGTCCACGTTCTCCACTTAAGATTGACCGAGTAGTTGCGGCATTTTCTACTGCGTCTCCACCTTTTATCGCTGACAACGGCGCATATTCCAGCCCTACGTCATCCGCCGTCAATGAAAATGGAATTAAATCCCCATGATCAAGAAGTACGAATTCATTTTGGCCGGCGAGAGATGCTTCATCCATTCCGCCTGCCCCACTAACCACAATTGCTCGTTCCCGTCCTAGCATCCTGAGTACTGAGGCATATTCCATGATGAAATCCGGACGGTTAATACCGGTAAATTGCGTTTCAAGTGATACAGGATTCGTCAAAGGTCCAACTAAGTTGAAGATCGTTGTTTTACCAATTTTGTTTCGTATAGCACCAATTCGTTTCATTTTTGGATGAACAGCTGGTGCGAATAAGAATGCAATTCCTTGTTGTTCCAGCAGATTCTGCATATCAGTTATCTGGAAGTCGGAATGAATGCCAAGTGCGTCCAGGACATCTTGGCTTCCTGATGCGCTGGAAATTTTACGGTTACCGTGTTTCGCAACCTGGACCCCAGCACCCGCCAACACAAATGCAGCCGTCGTACTAATATTGAATGTATTGACTCCGTCTCCACCCGTTCCGCAGTTATCTAGATAACGTGCCTCTTTAGGTGTTAGATCATTTGCATATGACTTCATAACGGCTGCCAATGCCGCTACTTCATGTGATGTTTCACCTTTTTTTGATAACGCGATCAAAAACTGTGCAATTTGATCTTCATCTGTTGCTTCATTAAACATCAGCTCAGCGGCTTCTCTCATCTCTTCATACATAAGGTGACGTTGCTTCTCTACTATGCTTAAAAACCTCTCCATACTCATCTCTTCCCTTCTCGTCTAGATGTTTACGTGATCTTTCAGTAATGCCTGTGTCTTGGTAATCACTTTGTCATTTGTGTTGCTTCTAGTAAAGAACGAGCTTTATTGGACGTTTCTTTATATTCTAGTGAAGGGACAGAAGCCCCTACTATGCCGGCACCTGCCTGGACATACGCTTTGCCTTCTTTTACGAGCATTGTACGGATCGTTAATGCGAAGTCAATATTACCGTTTAGACCAATGTAGCCGATAGCGCCTCCATAAATTCCACGATGCTGATCTTCCAGTTCATCAATCATATCCATGGCGACCGTTTTAGGAGAACCGGTTACAGTACCCGCTGGCATTGTCGCTTTTAACGCATCCAGTGCATTTAATCCTGGAGCCAGGTCACCCATCACTTCGGAAACTAAGTGCATAACATGTTCATAACGAACTGTTTCCAAGTAATTTGAGACTTCAATCGTTTCGGGACGACAGATTTGTTGCAATTCTTTCTTGCTTACTTCCACTAGCATATCGTGTTCGGACAGCTCTTTCGGATCATGGCGTAATTCGATTTCGAGCGCTTCATCTTCCGCTTGATCTCGCCCTCTTCTGCGTGTGCCCGCAATCGGATTTGTTAATACTTTATCTCCAGTGACACGCACAAGACTTTCGGGCGACGTTCCGATTACTGTATGATCTTCAAACTCCATGTAATACATATACGGAGATGGATTGCGGCGACGCAGTTTACGATACAACGCAAATGGATCACCTGTAATATCTGCTTCAAAGCGACGTGACAGAACGACTTGTTCCGCCTGTCCTTCTTTAATTGCATCAATAACAATCTGAACACGACGCTCAAATTCTTCCTTGGAAATAGCACAACGATAATCAGATAGAGAAACACTATCCTCTTTATCGACGGAGCCATTAACAATCATGTCTTCGATGGCGTCCAAGTCGGGTGCTTCGTATACCGGATTGATTTCTGTATGCAGTAATGTCACTTCGTGCAATTGATGGTCATAGATCACAATCGTATCGTAAATATTAAAGTAGACATCCGGCATTTGAAGATCATCAGCTGTTCGTTGTTCACCATTCCTAGCTGCACCGTATCCTACATAACCAACCGCACCGCCTGTAAACGGAAATCCTGCATCTTCCGTAATACGAGGCATGAGACGCTTCAATAAAGTATACAGATCTCCTTCATGCGTATAGGTTCTATTCGTTGAGTAGACGATCTCTTCTACTACACCATCCCGACCACGATAGGCTTTTTGCGGATTCAGTCCAATGAATGAATAGCGCCCTGACCCATCTGCTTGCGAAGAACTCTCCAATAGGAACTTATGGTTTCCTTTCAATCTTCTAAATATCAAAATAGGAGTTAAGGAATCTCCTTCAATCTTTCGCGTCGTTACCCGTAAGTTCTTCTGCACTGTCATCATAATCATTCTCCTCTTCTCTATGGACTGCTGTATAGTTCTTATAATTAAATAGAAAAAGCCCTCTGCAAACAGAGCCAGTTAGCCTGTTGCAGAGGACGATTATGTAACCGCGTTGCCACCTCAAATTGAAGCACCGAAGCACTCCCACTTTATGTGTTTTCACACTGCCCTTAACGCGGGCAAACGTCTGTTTTTCATCAAAACAGCTGCCATAAGTCCATTCACGAATGATGTGTATCAGTTTTCACCAACCACTGATTCTCTAGGAAGCACATGCAATCGCTACTCTTCTTATTCATATCTTTTCGCTATTCTCTTCTCTGCTAACTCATCTCATCTGCCGGGACGATTCCGCTATCGAAACCTTCTGTCCATCTAGTTATTATACTTATCTTAATATGCTGAATCTTTAATGTCAACAATTTCTTACGGGAAAAATGCTATAATTAGCTTATGGTAAAAAGTGCGGAAGGAGAATCTTTATGCGGATCAATAAATTTCTAAGTGGTGCAGGTATTGTATCCAGACGAGGTGCAGATCAGTGGATTGCCGACGGTCGTGTGAAAATCAATGGACAATTGGCAGAGCTTGGAAGTAAAGTCGAGGCAGGCGATCAAGTAGAGGTCGACGGAAAACTAGTCGAACAAGAAGAGCAGTTAGTGTATATTGCACTGAATAAACCAGTAGGTATCACTAGTACAACAGAACGTCATATTGAAGGTAATGTTGTAGATTTTGTTAACCACCCATTACGAATTTTCCACATCGGACGTTTGGACAAAGATTCCGACGGTTTATTACTATTAACAAACGATGGTGATATCGTCAATGAAATCCTGAGAGAAGAACACGGTCATGAAAAGGAATACATCGTGACCGTGGATAGTCCCCTAACCGCCTCATTTATTTCACAAATGGAAAACGGAGTGAAGATTCTCGATACTGTAACGAAACCTTGTACGGTGAAAAAACTCGGTCCTAAAACTTTTTCTATTATATTGACGCAAGGTTTAAATCGTCAAATCCGTAGAATGTGCGCAGCTCTCGGCTATCATATACGCCGCTTGCAACGTGTGCGGATACTTACTATTGAACTGGGTGATCTCCCGATTGGTGAATGGCGAGAACTAACAGATACAGAGCGTGATAAGTTATTCAAAACACTTCAATACGAACCGAAGAGATAAAAGATCATGGAGGCCCTACAAAGCTTCCATGATCTTTTTCCTATGCAATGCTTTAATATTTCTAATACCCCTAATAACCTACATTTATTTACTTCAATAACTAGTTCAAAACTCTCTTATTCATGCTATAATCAGACAGTTGATATATTTACTTCTACCTATTAGGTATTTTTATATAATTTCACAACTCTTAGCTTCCAAATCAAGGACTATTCTATCCCCTAACTTTACTTAAAGAAAGGATGTGCCTTTATGGCGTTATATACTCCTAGTATTTCTTCACATCTGTCCACACTACTTGATGAAAAGTTCTGTATTTCACTCATCGATGTAAATGGTCATCTCACCTATGTAAATCAGAACTTTTGTGAGCTGACAGGCTATAGCGAAGATGAATTGATAGGTAGGACGTGGAAAAAGTTAAATAAAAATCTCTCTGTTGAAGAGATGCTTTATACGCTTACAAAGCATTTTCTCCATGCTACCGTCTATCAAGAGTCTATACAAATTTATTCTAAGTCAGGTACAGTGCACTGGTTGGATATCAATATTGTTCCCATTTATGATTCTGCCAAAAACTTAACGGGTTATCTCTCTCTCGATATTGATGTCACCCGATCCAAACTGGTATCAAACGAGTATGACAAAACCCGTACCGACTTGCAAAACTTTAAATATGCACTGGATGAATCAGCAGTAGTCGTTATTACTAATCCTCAAGGCGTAATTACCTATGTCAATAATCGCTTCTGTATCCTTTCGGAGTATTCACGTAAGGAACTGATCGGCAAAACACATCGGGTAGTCAACTCAGGTACACATCCTAAAAGCTTCTTTGTGAATATGTGGGAAACGATTCAGTCCGGACAAGTATGGAGAGGCGTAATCCGTAATAAGTCTAAGTCTGGAAACTTTTATTGGGTCCATACTACTATTGTTCCGTTTATCGGCCAAGACGGTAAACCATTTCAATATATTTCCATACGCCAAGATGTGACCTCTCAGATGGAAGCGGAAAAATCACTGGAATTGGCATTAAAAAATGATTTTACTATGACCGTGAAAAATCTTCAAAATGCTATTTTTAAATATTCTTTTGATGAAAATAATCAAATCAATATTACATTACTAGAAGGAAAAGTAGCCGAACAACTGGGTATCACTGCGAATACACTTAACCAGCTCACAACGAATAAAGCGTTCATGTCGTCTACATTTAAGCGACAGCTTCTTGGAGCTTTACTGGGCCGAGTTGGACAGTTTGAAATTGACTATCACTCAAGAACTTTTCTAGTTTATCTCTCTCCTATTTTTGAAGGTGAGAATGTAGTCGAAGTTGTCGGTACCGCCAGTGATATTACCGATCGTAAAGAAGTTGAACGTTTAGTAGAACATATGGCATTTCACGACCATCTAACTGGATTGCCAAATAGAAGGTTACTGAAACAGACAGTGGAAGACTTAATTGAGACCCGTTTAAACAACCAACAACCTTTTGCCCTGCTTTATATGGACTTGGATCGTTTTAAGAATATCAATGACTCCATGGGGCACTTTGTAGGTGATCAACTGCTTAAAGCGGTTGGTGCAAGATTACAAACACTCGTCAGACAAAATGACTTGGTCGGTCGACTTAGTGGAGACGAGTTTCTTATTCTGTGTTCTTCTACGACGAAACAAGGTGCACAAATGGTGGCTCAGCGAATCGTCAATGAAATATCAAAATCTTTCCTTATCGATTACTTAGAAGTCTTTATTGCTCCAAGTATCGGAATCAGCATGTTTCCAGACGATGGAGCACAATACGATACGCTTATTCGTAATGCAGACTCTGCTATGTATTTAGCAAAACAATCTGGTAAAAGCACCTATCAATTTTTCACAGAAGAACTTTATAAAGACTTGATGGAAAGAACGTTAATAGAGATGGAATTACGTCAAGTACTTCAAAAAAAGGAATTGTCATTACATTACCAGCCGCAATATGAATTCAACACAGGAAATATGATTGGTATAGAAGCATTAGTACGCTGGCAACACCCTTCTCGAGGAGTGATACCTCCCGGGCAATTTATACCTATAGCTGAAGAAACCGGGATGATTCTTGCTATTGGTTTATGGGTGCTAGAGACTGCTTGTAGACAGGCGAAAGAGTGGCAAGACTTAGGCTACACTTCACTATTGATGAGCGTGAATGTTTCCTTACGCCAGTTTAAAAGTAGTAGTTTCGTGGCAGATGTTAAGAACACACTTCATAAAACGGGCCTTCAGCCACAATACTTGAATATTGAAATTACAGAGAGTATGACATCTGACGTGGATTATTGCCAAAGTATTTTACAAGAGCTACGTGATATCGGTATTAAAATTAGCATCGATGATTTTGGAACAGGCTATTCCTCATTAAGTTATTTAACTAAGTTTCCTCTGACTCATCTTAAAATTGATCAATCTTTCGTCAGAGAATTGCATTCAAATTCGGTGATTGTCAAAGCTATTATTGATTTGGCTAAGAACTTACATTTACGGGTGATTGCTGAAGGGGTCGAAACATACGAACAGGCCGAATTCCTCAAGAAACTAGAATGTGATGAAGCACAAGGATTCTTGTATTCTAGACCCGTGCCGCCTAACGAACTTCTACAGTTACTTAATAATATAAAGTCTTGAAATATGAGGCTGGGATCTCACTAGAAAATAGTCCTCTCTCCTACGCTATAAAAGGTACGCTCCTGTATCTCAAAAGTTACTTTTATAAATACGTAGTCAAAAAGAAAAATGCATGAAGGAGAAGAATGATCCTTCATGCATTTTTGGGTTTTGTCCCAGCCTCACTACTTTTATATGTGATCAACGATAAATTACTTTTTCATCAAGGTAGTACTAGAAATATTATTCTTCCTATTGATTTTGTGCTATAGTTTTCTTTATATTTCAATTTTTTTGACATACATAGATAAATAACTACAAGGAGAGATGAGAATGGGTACTACTCAAATGCGGTATTCAATTACTGCGTTAGCTGGATTTCAATGGTTGTTCTTTATGTTCGCTAATACAGTGGTAATCCCCATTTCGGTCGGTACTGCTTTTGAGCTTGAGCAGATAGAAATCGTTTCTGCTATACAGCGCTCATTTATTTTCACAGGAATGGCTTGTTTACTACAAGGAGCATTTGGACATCGATTGGCATTGATGGAAGGTCAATCAGGTTTATGGTGGGGTGTGGTACTCAGCTTGGCCGGAACTGCGAGTGCGATGGGCTTAAGTCTAACTACAGTTGGTGGCAGTATTGCAGTAGGCGCCATGATTTCCGGTGTTCTGGTAGCTACACTGGGTATGCTCGGCATGGGTGATATTCTGAAGAAGTGGTTTACACCTGCTGTAATGTTCGTGTTTTTGCTATTGTTGGCTAATCAGTTGATTACCATCTTCTTAAAAGGAATGATTGGTCTCAATGACGGTGAATTCATCAGTTTGTCGAAGACTATATTTTCATTCGCTCTAGCAGGTTTGACGATTCTGATTCATGTGAAAGGAAAAGGGATCATCAGCAGTTTGAATCTGCTCATCGGTATGACCGTTGGTTGGGTTAGTGCTGTGCTGATTTTTCCGCAAGTAGCTACTGAAACGATAAAAACTACGCCGTTTATCCAATGGTTTCCTTGGGGTGAGCCGACACTTGAAATCGGTATCGTGATTACAGTGGTCATTACAGGTTTATTGAATACGACGAATACCATCGCTACCCTAAAAGGTGCGGAAGATATATATGAAAAAGAAACTACTAAAAGTCAGTATAAAACTTCATTTCTCATTACAGGAGGCATGAATATTGGAGCGGGTGCACTGGGTCTCGTTCCGTATGCACCTTATGCTTCATCCATCGGTTTTCTACAGTCCAGTGGGATAAAGGACAGAGCCCCTTTCTTTATCGGCTCCATTCTGTTTATTATCCTTGGACTCGTACCGCCTTTAAGTGCTTTTTTTTCCACTATTCCTCAAAGCGTTGGAAACACGGTATTATTCGTAGCATATTTACAATTATTTCGATCTGCTCTGCGCAGCGTGGAAGGATTAACTTTCGAACCTAAAACCATATATCGAGTTGCATTGCCTGCACTTCTCGGGTTATCTATTATGACATTGCCAGCTACTGTGTTTTCTTCACTTCCTGAGCTCGTTCAACCTCTCTTATCAAGCGGGTTGCTAGTAGGAATCTTAGCTGCACTCTTGATGGAATTAATTTTCTGGATTGGTCAGCGGTTCAGTCTTTCTACATGAAAATAATTCAGTCCTGATCTAAATGATCAGGGCTGTTTGTACGTATAGACTAAGAAACGCTCTGCTTTGTCGTGAATTTGCAAATGTGTAATCGGTATCTCCGCTATCTTTTCGAATAATGGGTGACGATGCAAGAAATAAACATACTCGTCGGTCGGATAATATAGAATGATTTCCAATGCACGAGGGGAGTTTTCGGCTGACTTTAGAATCCGTTGAACTACAGTTCGAAAAATTTCCAAAGAAAACGGATTAAAAAAGTAGAACGTCACGGCATCTGCCGGAATGATGTAACTCTCCGCTATACAGCATTCAAATGAAATAGATCCAGGTCTCTTAGGAAAGGCTTGCCGATAATCCATCAAGTTGTTCATTGCATTTTGGTGTAACACACTATTCATTTCAATACCTATCGTATCCAAACAAAA
This sequence comes from Sporosarcina sp. P1, assembly GCF_002743155.1. Lineage (NCBI taxonomy): Bacteria > Bacillati > Bacillota > Bacilli > Caryophanales > Caryophanaceae > Sporosarcina > Sporosarcina sp. P1. Next base: position 205,379 of record NZ_PDYS01000002.1, on the reverse strand, counting down.
TAGATGATTCACATAAAAAGGTACTCTTCCTTTTCCACAGCCAAAGTCGATCAAGCTCCCTTCTTTTAGAAGGTCATGTTCGGCAAATAAATAATCTAGCATCTCGTAAGGTGTTGCTTCATAACGATTATAATGAGATGACTGATGAATCCATTCTCTAATACCAAATGTTTTGATGTGTAAGCGTTTATCCATAAAGTGCTCCGGCATTGTTCTATCACCTTCCTATTGATCTACTAGTAAAGAAAACCTCGGCATATTACTCATGCCGAGGTTCATCGGAAACGACGATGGTCTTATTACGTCCGGTACGTTTGGCTTCATACAGACTTTGATCAGCCAACTCCGTAAGTCGCGCTGGATGGTTTGCGTGAAGTGGATAAGCAGCTACTCCAGCTGAAATTGTAATGACTTCACCGCAAGGACTGACTGTGTCTTCCAATTTTTCACGCAGGCGTTCTGCAGTCAGATAAGCAGTAACTTTATCCGACTTCGGTAATAAGATGACGAATTCTTCTCCACCGTAGCGGCAACATACATCTTGCTCGCGAACCGTTCGTAGCATCAAGTCTGCCAAGTAGATCAGTACTTTATCGCCAACTGCATGACCGTAACGATCATTGACACGTTTAAACTTGTCTATATCAAAAATAATTAAAGCGAATGGTGTCCCTTCGTCTACCCATTGCTTCATGTAGCTATCCATCATTCGGCGATTCGTTAACTTCGTCAAAGGATCTGTTGTGGATTGATGAATGAAGTAGTTCATCTCGTTTTTGAAGTAATCCAAACTATGTAACATAGCTCCTTTTAATTGTTTTGCTTCATAATACCAGTCAGAGATTCCTACCATCTTTACTTTTTGATCAGATTCTGTACTGTTTTCGGTATAGTAAGCTAATCTTTGGAGTGGCAACGCAATCTTTCTAGATAGATACCTAACCAAGAAGAATGATAGGAGTAATAACGGCAAAGACTTTAATGCCATCTCCAACACCATTTCTTTTGCAGGGGCAACAGATACATCTAGTTGTCTTTGTGCTACGATTCCCCATTTGGCAATGGGTACATATGCATATCCTGCTAACATAGGTACACCTTTTGTATTGATCAACTCTTTGTAACCACTTTCTCCTGTAACGACTGTCTGGACCACTATATTACTAGAGACATCATCCTTCAAACGACCGTCTTCTTGATGATAGATTAATCTTCCTTGCGCATCAACAACATATACATATGAATCATTCTTATAAAAATGTTCACCTAGAAGAGTCTCTAAAATGTTTGGTTTGTTAAGATAAATTGCGCCACCTATAAACCCTTTATATTCGTCCTCTTTAATGATCGGCACACTAATAAAAATAATCAGTTCTCCTGTGAGTCCTATATAGGGTTGAGATATCATGGGTTTTCTTTCTCTAACAGCTTGCTGGGCTCCAACAGATGTCAGTTTTTCCCCTAGCACTTCCAGATTGGGTGGGGAAACTCCGAGCACAATGCCTTCTGCTGAAGAAATTACAACAGAATTAAACGTACTCGTCTGTGATCTGACACGCTCCGCAATATTACCCAACTGCGCCTGGGCATTTTCTTGATCAATAAATGGTAGTATTTCATCAGTATTCGCTTCAAGAATTTTTAGTGTTTCACGTAGATAAATATCTGTTGTGGAAGACAATTTCTCGGCATAAGCATAATTGGTTTCTAATGTAGAATCTATTATCGCTTGCTTATTCACACGATACCCTATCGTTGTACTCGTTAGAAAGGTCAAGACAATTGCTAGTAACGCCACGACTTGAATTAAATTTTTCAAGGACCATCTCATCTGTTTCCCAATCCCCTTTTCCCTGTGGTGCTATCCTCCTATTATATCATACGGTAAGGGACTATTTATGAGCCTTTTTAATTTTCAATACAAAAACTACCAATACTTAGAACACAATCTCACATAGATATATATATTTATTAATATGAAATTCCTACCCTATATCCCTTATGCTCTTGTTTAGATAGTTCATTATAAGCAAACGCAGCAGTATCGCCGGTAGATATTTGCGCACCATCAATTGGCAAGTACTCTCTTTCGATTCGATAATTGCCGACCGCTTCCCCATCTGGTAAATAGGTTGGGCAAACTATCGTCCAGTCTAAGCCAGAATCTTTCAACATAGTATATACTTTATGATGCTCCTCTGCCGCAAATGTCAATTTACGATGGGATTCATTCGATTGATAACGTAATTTGGTCGGTTCTGTTCTACTATTCAATATACCTGCCGTTCCAATCGTTACAATCCTTTTCATTCCGTATTCTTTCATCGCTTCAATAATGGCTGGCATTGCTTCTGTCAATGTGGTTGTTTTGTCAGTGCCAAGCGCACTTACGACTGCGTCAGCACCCGCCATTGCTTTTTTTACTGTATCGGCGTCCCGTACGTCTCCTGCAATAATCGTCAGCTTTTCTTGAGGTTTGCACTTCTCAGGTGATCGAACCAAAGCTGTTACTTCATGACCGTCAGTTAATGCATGACGAACGATCTCACTACCTGTACGACCTGTTGCTCCAAATAGTACAATCTTCATCTACTACCTCTCCAATCTTTTTCTTCGTTTTAGAAACTGTGCATGTTTTATGTTCGTGCTTTGTATCAAATATGATTAATACATCGTTAACAATATACGGTGCTTATCGAATGTTAATAGGATGTAAGCTTAGCCCAGCGTTGCAATGCGTAAATTCCTCGTTGGAAGAATGTCAGGCTATTTTGGTATTCTTCTACATCCAGAGTGTATAATGCATCTTCGTTATTCCATATCCTATCGAAATACGCGTTGATTTCATCCGTCAGCTCACTGTCGGTTGGTGCTATAATGCGCAGATTCGCCTCCAAGTTATAATCACGTAACGTGCGCTCCGTTATATTGGAAGATCCGTTTGTAATATATGTTTTGTCTGCGGTCTGTACCGTTACTAACTTGGTGTGATATTGACCGATTACGGTATTGTACCAACGCACTTTGATTTTATCGTCTGTATTTTCTCTTATTTCTTGAACGACTGGACGATTAGGTAAACCTGATTTTTTACTACCGAATGAGTTTTCGTTCGGATCCAGGACAATCTCTACATGTACCCCCCGATTAGCCGCTTCTTCTAAAGGCTGGATTACTTGTTGCTCAGAAAGATAAAACATGCCCATACGGATAATATCATCTTTTTTCGCTTTCTTAATATCGCTCACTAAAGCATCCATTACCTTGCTCTCAGTCAAGTACTGAACTTGATAGGGCCCTTTTTGTTCTCCTGTTTCGATACGCGGTAACTTTCCGCCTGAAGAATACTGAAGCACTGCTTCTTCCGATTCCAATATATCATTTTGGATCGGACCTTTCACTTTGAATGCTACATTTCCGTGACGACCACTAGCTGCGTGAGGATTGGATGAGGTAACTAATGCCGCTTGTTCTGTCACGAGAGTTTTTCGGTGATTTGCTTTAACGTTCAACAACTTCAGATAAGATGAAAACTTCACGTCAGGCGCATCACTCGCCAAGAAGTTCGGGAAACGGTTTTCCCCATTAAAATCAAACCACTGAAGGAAGATGCGGTATATCCCAGAGTATAGAGGCATCGAATCACGCAAAGGCTCCAAGTCTGTATACACTACTTGTACACCTGCTTTTTCCAATGCTTTAAACCATTCTGACTCATAGGATTCATAGCCGGTATTCACTGGATCCGTTATGTAGACGATTGGCATGTCAGGGAACTCTTCCTTTTTCTTGACAAGGACATCTGTTAGTTGATCCGCAATTTGAGGAAAATCTTCTTTTTCATCGTAGTAATCATCCATTAAAAAGAAATCGAGTACGACAAACTCTTGTGCATCTTCAATCATTTGAAATACTTCATTGAATATACGAAGTTCTGATTTGTAGTGATCTTTCGACTTCGTCTTAGAGTACGTTAAATCATAGATGAACTCCACATCCTCTACTTGATGGAGATCCCCTTTATAGGAAATACCGGGTGGCAATGGCTTATACGTTTGCCAAAGCATGACACCCATATAAAGCAATGCAACGAAAAGCAGCACATAGGAGGCTATACGTTTTTTAGTCATTTTACGTTTCTCTTTCGTCACAAGCTCTCTCCTCTTTCACTCACTTATTTGGAATACCAGTTCACGAACACTTCGTCTAAGATATTATGATATTCCCTTTCTATCTTGTAATAAACTGTATAGGTCTTCGTTATTTCATCGAGAGATAGGGTCGTTCAGCATGCCACTCAATAGTTACAGGAACCTGATACGTTTCGGATAGCAGTTCATCCGTCAACACTTCTTTTTTAGAACCACTCGCTACGATTCTTCCTTCTTTTAATAATAGCGCGTGAGTGATTTCGGGAACGAGTTCCTCTATATGATGTGTAACATAAACGAGATGCACATTATTTTTTGTAGCTGTTTCAATTGCTTCAAGAAATTGTTCTCTTGCCAAAATATCCAACCCCGAACACGGCTCATCCAAAATCAATAAATCTGGATCAGCCATCATAGCTCGTGCGATCAGCACACGGCGTTTTTCGCCTTCAGAGAGTAGTTTGAACTTCTTTCCTTTGACGGGCTCCAATCGAAATTCCTTCACTAAATAATCCGCACGTATCCAGTCTTCAGTTATTATTTCATCGTAAATGCCGAAGCTCGCAAATTTACCACTAATGATGATCCGTTCAATCGATTCATTCCAGAAGTAGTCTGAGAATTTTTCTAAAGAACTGCTCACAAAGCCAATTTTTTTACGTAATTCAGGCAAATAGGCACTCCCAAATTGTTTACCTAGCACCTCTACTTCACCACTGGAAGGAATTTCATAAGTAGAAATAATCGATAATAACGAAGTCTTGCCAGAACCATTTAAGCCAAGCATCCCCCACTGCTGTCCTTGCTCAATCTCCCAAGTGATATTTTGCAAGATTTGGTTATCTCCCCTTTTAAACTGAACGTCTTCAACTTTTACAATCGCCACATAAATTCTCCTCTCTCTAATAAAAGACCGGTTCGCGCTATGATGCTACGAACCGGCCTTTTCTTCTATTCGTTCTTTTCTTTCTCTACTTCACGATACTTTTTCTTTTCAAGTTCTTGATACTTTCTATCGTTTTTCTCTTTTATTTTTCTTGCCTTTTCCGCTTCTCTGCGCATTCTCTTTTCTTTTTCACTTTCTTTCCGTTTACGTTTCTTCTTGACTTCACCTTCTACGTGTTCAAATTGACGAATATCTGTCGGTCTGACTGTAATCGGTTCTCTGGCCAGTAGTTTGGCCAACGAAAAGATTAGTAATAGTAGAAGTAAGGTAAACGGTAAGGCAGACACGAGTGACGCGGATTGCAAAGCCTCTAATCCGCCTGCATATAATAATACAGCCGCGATTGCAGTCATCAAGAATCCCCAGACGAATTTCACAATTAATGGAGGGAACAAACTACCTCGCGTTGTCATACTCGCTAGAATATACGTAGCTGAGTCAGCAGACGTAATTAAGAATGTAAAGATTAAGACAATGGCCAGGAACGATACGATCCCTGTCATCGGCATATGTTGAAGCGTCGCGAAAATAGCTGACGTAACATCCTTGTCTACTTCTTGTGCGATTTGTGTACCATTACGTAAATCACTGTATAGTGCAGTTCCACCGAGCGTTGCAATCCACATACAAGAAAATGCTGGTGGAATGACCATAACACCCATGATAAACTCTCTGATTGTTCGTCCCTTCGATACACGTGCAACGAATGCACCAACGAAAGGAGACCAAGCGATCGTCCAAGCCCAGTAGAAAATAGTCCAATCTTTCACCCAAGTACCGCCTTGATAAGGCTGAAGACGTAAACTGTACGTAATGAAGTTATTAATATAATCTCCAATGGCCAGCGTAAAGGTTTCCAATATAAATACTTTCGGTCCTACTAAAAAGAAGAATAGTAATAATGCAATCGCCATACCCAAGTTAAAGTTACCTAGATATGCAATACCTTTACTTAGACCTGAAGCAGCAGACGTCATATAGGCAACGAACACAACGGCAATGATCAGCAGTTGAATCGTAAACGTACTCTTAATATTAAAGACATACTCTAGGCCACCACTCATCTGTAGGACACCCATACCTAACGAAGTAGCAATACCCATGACAGTTGCTATAACCGCAAATGAATCGATGCCTGTCTTCACGTGACGATTGCTTCCGATCAAAGGCTCAAGCGCTGTTGAAATCAAACCGTCTTTCTTCTTTCGGAACTGGAGAAACCCAATAACTAGCCCTACTATACCAAAAATGGCCCATTGTGAAATGCCCCAGTGGAAGAAAGAATACCCCATCGCAACACGTGCTGCATCTTCTGTATGTGAGTCAATACCTGCAATAGGTGACTTGAAATAGTGACTCATCGGTTCCGCCACACCCCAGAACACTAGCCCTACACCGAAACCAGCAGAAAAGAGCATACCAATCCACGTGAAAAACGGATATTCTGGGCGTTCTGTATCTCCACCTAAACGAATGGCCCCAAATTTACTAATTGCCAACCCAACTAAAAATATAATGACAATAAATACAGCAAGTAAATAGAACCATCCAAAGTTATCTGTCGTGAAATGATAAAGCCTTTCGGCAACCACACCAAACGGTACAGGTATAGTCGCTCCTAATATGACGAGTATAAGAATAAATACGGCAGAAATAGAGAACACGGGATTTTTCCAGAACTTTTTGTCCAAACTTATCGACTCCTAGTGTTCATTTGGTAACTTTCTTACTACACTCTTTACCCCGATTTCAAGAGATATAACGTACTTCTGCCTATATAAATTACAGAACAAGAAATTACCAAATAGATTATAACTGTCTATATTACACATCAAAAAAGACATCTTCAAGAGAAAATGTCTTTTTCCATATGTATTCAGTGTATTTCATCCTCTATTCCATGCGACCAGTGCAAGGCTTGTAGAAAGATATCGCTTAACTCTTTTTTAGGGATTTCCAATTCACGTGAAAGTCGCTCTACTGTTTTCCATTCAAAACGTTCTACCGATTCTATTAGTTCCATGTATGGGCTCATTTCCGTTTGCTTTCCATTTAACGTATCCATAATGACATCAGACAAAGAAAGTAACGGCAAAATATCTTCCCATTTACGCTTCATCACTGCATCAATCAATGAAAACATGCCTGTGAGAAAATATTCGTCTTTATTTGGTTTTCTATTATACTTCGCTAGCAGTTCACATGCTCGTGCACGACGAAGCGATAATTCAATAAGTGCTTTCACACGACCATCTTGTAGATCTTGGCCTAAATCATATAGCATTAAGACTTGTAACCATTTCTTCGTTTCATTTAGTCCAATCATCATTATCGCTTGTTTGATGGAGCTGATTTGACGTGGTATATCGAAGGCTAATGAGTTTATAAAGCGCAATAATTTATAAGAAATCGATACATCTTGCATAATTAAATCCGATAGCTGATTGATGGATTGGGAATCCTTTTGGAAATAATCAATAATTCGCAGATGGACTAATGTATTGGATGGAATTTCGGCACTTTTAATAATGTCAGGTTTCGCGAAAAAATAGCCTTGAAACAAGTCATAGCCACTCTTTAATGCAAGCTGATAATCAGCCTCTGTCTCAACTTTTTCTGCCAATAAAATAATCGATGGATACCTTTTTAAAAACGTGGTAATGTGATGTTTCTCCTCTATACTCGTTTGTATGAAATCCACTTTAATAATGTCCACGAGTTCAAATAACTGGGTATATACTATATATTGGTCCTGTAAAATAAAATCATCCAGCACCAGCGTGAATCCCGCTTCCTTAAACATGCGCAGCCGATGCAACAAAGCAGGCGTTATTTCCACATCTTCTAGAATCTCAATCACTACTTGATCGGGATTCAAACTCATAAATATATCCTGCGCCAGCAGTTCTCCTGAAAAGTTTATGAACGAACGCACACCACTCGTTACCTGATCTATTCCAATAGAGAGAAAAGTATTGATTAATAGACCGATTGTAGCCTGTTCAGGATTTATATCTGGAAAGAAGTTTTCTTCGCTATTTCGGTACAGTAGTTCATATGCATAAATCTCACCAGATCGGCTTAGGATCGGCTGCCTTCCGATAAATATGGAGTAATCATTCATCTAGTCCATCTCTGCGTTTCATTTGAACGTCTCCTTCATTGTATATATTCATCCTAGAGAACTACTGAAGTTGCATATCCCCATTATTAATTCAACATGTTCATATATGTCTCCTTCCATTGTACTAGAATGCAAGTTATTAATAAATATATTAATTAGTTGTAACCGTTCTAGTCTAAGAGCCTATTGTTACTGCAAATTATTTGTGTGCTAGAGAGAGTGGGTCCATTCATACACCGAGAGATAGCTGCATATCTTGCGTAGAGGAGTTGATAATGAATGGATTATACGTTCAGAGGAAGTTATGAACCGTATATATCTCCATGGGATCCGTGTCCACCTGTCAAAGTCAAAACGTTTTCTTTACCGCCTCAGCTTTTCATGAATTTCCAACCTCCTTCACTTCCACAATTTTCACCAGCTGAAGCTTTACAATACGGGTCACTGTGGCCAGCACTAGTCGACGGCTATTCAAAAAGGGAGGGGATCTCCTGATGGATGCAACTGAACGAAGAGATATGTTGAAGAGTGTGCAGCAAGCCGATTTTGTGGTAGTCGAACTAACACTCTACACCAACACGCATCCTGACGATGAGGAAGCACTTACGCAATGGCGACTTGCGATTAAAGAAGTGGCAAGTCTGAGAAAAATGTACGAAAAGCGTTTTGGACCGCTTTCCTTACATTCTGTACCGTCAGAACAAGCACTGGATACAGGCTGGCGTTGGAACCAAGCACCTTGGCCGTGGCAAATGTAGTCTCAAATATGCACTAGGTTACTGGAGGGAATATTGATGTGGGTCTATGAAAAAAAGTTATTGTATCCGGTAGAAGTCAAAGAGTGTAACCCAAAACTTGCGAGATACATTGCAGAGCAATATGGTGGCGCAGATGGCGAGCTGGCTGCTGCATTACGCTATATGAATCAACGGTATACCGTTCCCGATAAAGTTATCGGTGTACTGAATGACATTGCGACTGAAGAGTTTTCCCACTTGGAAATGCTTGCCACCATGATGTATAAACTAACGAAAGATGCGACACCTGAACAACTTGAAGAAGCCGGGCTTGGTGCACATTACGTCAATCACGGCCATGCGTTGTTTTATGAAAATGCAGGCGGTGTGCCTTTCACGACTACGTATATTCAGGCTAAAGGAGATCCAATAGCTGATCTGTATGAAGATATCGCAGCAGAAGAAAAAGCGCGCGCTACGTATCAATGGATCATCGATATCTCAGATGATGCATGGATTAATGATTCTCTTAAATTTCTAAGAGAGAGAGAAAACGTGCATTCGCTGCGTTTTCGAGAAGCGGTCGAAGTCCTGAAAGAAGAACGTGACAGGAAAAAAATCTTTTAATATGAAAGGGTCTTCTTTTCTTTTTTCAATAAAGAGAAGGAGACCTTTTTAGTGTTTAATTTCAGGTATTCAATGGTATCTTTTGTAGAGAGGGTAGATACGGAGGTGTTCTTTTTGTTAAAAAGAAGAATGAAAAATGCACAGCGTTCACAAGAAATCCTAAATGTCTTTTTGAGAAATGGATTCAGTCATATCTTATTCCGGCTTGGACTGACAGATCGAAAGTTTACTTCTGCAGATGAACAAGTAGATTTGAATTTATACCATGTCGGCAAAAAATTAAGAACGGCATTAGAACAACTCGGACCAACTTTCGTTAAGCTTGGACAAATTGCCAGCGGCCGCCGTGATTTAGTACCAGAGGAAATCGCTTCAGAGCTTGAAAAACTTCAAGACCATGTAGAGTCATTTCCATTTGAAGTCGTAAGAGAAATAATCGAGTATCAATTAGGTGGAACGATTGAAGAACTCTTCTTGGAATTCAATGAAAAACCGCTTGCCTCGGCTTCCATAGGCCAGGTGCATACCGCTCGCTTGCCTAGTGGAGAACATGTAGCGGTGAAAATACAGCGACCTAATATTCAACAACAAGTAAATACAGACCTAGCCATCTTGCACGACCTGGCAGGATTTCTCGAAAAGAATATGGACTGGGCGAAAGCATATCATATTAAGGATTTAATCTATGAGTTCTCTCATTCTCTACGGGAAGAACTGGACTATCAACTGGAAAGCCGTAACGCAGAAAGAATCTCACAACAATTTGCGAAAGACCCCACTATTGAAGTTCCATTTGTTTACGATGAATACACTACGCGTGTTGTCTTAACAACAGGACTAGTCACCGGCATTAAAGTGAGCAACGTCGAACAACTGGACCGCGAAGGATATAATCGCCAAGTTATTGCAGAAAGAATTGCGAATTCTATGCTTTCCCAGGTAATGGAGAATGGATTTTTCCACGGTGATCCTCATCCCGGTAATATCTTTATTGCCCCTGGAAACGTTATCCATTATTTAGATTTTGGTATGGTCGGTCAACTAAGTAAGGAAATGACTTACCATTTCATTTCATTACTTATTGCATTGCAAAAAGGAAATATTACTAGAATAATTGATGTCTTTGATACTATGAATATTTTGCATGAAAATACTAATACGGATGCATTATATCGTGACTTGCAGATTATTCAGCGAAAGTATTATGAAACGTCACTTACAGATTTAAGGCTAGGCGATGTATTTATGGAAATTTTCTCCATTGCATATCGACACCGCATACGTTTACCGAATGAAATCGCTATTCTAGTAAAAGTGATTCTTACACTTGAAGGTGTACTAGGAAAGCTGGATCCGTCATTCAGTATTATGAAAGCTATTGAGCCGTACGGTAAAAAGATGGTATTCAAACAATTTGACCCACGCTACTTACTAGAAAATGGTTGGCACTCTTTTATCAAGAATGCGGAAATTTTGTCTGAATTGCCTAACGAGATGAAAAAAGCCGTCAAAACTATACAAAAAGGTAAAGTGGAATTGGATGTAGGCTTGAAGCAAACAAATATCATTTTTCGCCGACTCGACAAAATTGCCAACCGTCTTTCATTAAGTATTGTGTTGTTGGCATTCAGTATTCTTATGGTCGGTCTGATTATCGGTTCTGCCATTTCTGGTCAAACCGCGCTCTTCTTAAAATTACCTCTTATTGAAGTCGGCGCGGTCATTGCATCGTTAATGTTTATTTATCTGCTATTTTCTATCATACGTTCCGGAAGAATATAGTCCTCTGTTTATCCCCACGCAATTGGGGAATAAGAAAAGCAGGTTACTATTTACGATGGGAGGATTTTATGTGAAGAAAGATCATCAACTAAACGAAGAAAGTAAAAACAAACAATTGGAAACGTTCCGTTCCTATGACAACGAACATTCTATGACAACAAATCAAGGTTTGAACATTTCAGAAGATGAACATTCACTAAAAGTAGGGACACGTGGTCCAACGTTGATGGAGGATTTCCATTTCCGAGAGAAAATGACGCACTTTGATCACGAACGGATCCCAGAGCGGGTAGTTCACGCACGAGGCTTTGCGGCGCATGGCGAATTCGAAGTATATGAGTCTATGAAGAAATATACGAAAGCAGGATTTTTACAAGAACCCGGTATCAAAACTCCTGTATTCACCAGATTTTCTACTGTAGCGGGAAGTAAAGGGTCTGCTGAAACTGTGCGTGACGCACGAGGTTTTGCTGTGAAGTTTTATACGCAAGAAGGAAACTATGATCTAGTCGGAAATAATATACCGGTATTCTTTATTCAAGATGCTATTAAATTTCCTGACTTAGTTCACGCTGTGAAGCCTGAGCCACATAATGAAATGCCGCAGGCCGCATCTGCACATGATACATTCTGGGATTTCGTTGCGAACAATCAGGAATCTGCACATATGGTCATGTGGCAAATGTCCGACCGTGCGATTCCACGAAGTTTCCGTATGATGGAAGGTTTTGGTGTACACACCTATCGATTGATAAATGACCAAGGTGAAGCGCATTTTGTAAAATTCCACTGGAAACCAAAGCTCGGTGCCCACTCATTAGTTTGGGATGAAGCGCAGAAGATTAACGGAAAAGACCCTGACTTCCACCGCCGGGACTTATGGGAATCGATTGAAAATGGAAACTTCGTAGAATTTGAACTGGGCATACAGATACTAGAAGAAAAAGATGAATTCAAATTTGATTTTGATATTCTAGATCCTACCAAGCTATGGCCTGAAGAAGATATTCCAGTAAAAATTATTGGGAAGATGACATTAAACCGCAATGTAGACAATGTATTTGCAGAAATGGAACAAGTTGCGTTCCACCCAGGTAACGTTGTACCGGGAATTGATTTCTCCAACGATCCATTGCTACAAGGTAGATTGTTCTCTTATACAGACACACAGTTAATCCGTCTAGGCGGACCTAACTTCCATGAGTTACCTATCAACCGACCAGTCTGTCCGTTCCACAATAACCAGCGTGACGGATATGGCAGACAGACAATCAACGTGGGACAAACTCACTATCATAATAATTCTTTATCCAACAATAAACCGGATACGACTCCCGAGGAAAATGGCGGATACGTACATTATCAAGAGAAGGTGGAAGGCCGTAAAGTACAAGCTCGAAGTGATTCATTTAAGGACCACTTTTCACAAGCCCGACTATTTTGGAACAGTATGTCTAACGCAGAAAAAGAGCATATTATCGCAGCATTCAGCTTTGAAATTGGAAAAGTGAATGATATGAATGTGAGAAAACAAGCGGTAGATATGTTTGCTAATGTTGATATCGATATGGCCACTCAAGTTGCAGATGCAGTGGGTGTCGATGCACCAACAGATGTGACGCAGTCCACTGAATCCAAGTCATCCCCAGCCCTTAGTCAGGAAAACACGGCGAAGGTACCCGATACTCGTTCAGTGGCGGTATTGATCACGGACCAGTTTGACGATGAAGCACTTGAGCCATTTTTAAAGGCCTCATTGGATGCAGGTATGACAATCGATATTGTGAGCGAGAAGTTCGGTAAGCTAACTGGCAAAAATGGAGCTACAGTTGATGTAGATGAAACGTTGTTGACAGTTCACTCCGTCTTATATGACGCGTTATATGTCGTTGGCGGACAGGCGAAGCAACAACAGAAATTCGAGGCGGATGTCGCTGATTTCGTTAATGAAGCGTATATGCACTTCAAACCGATCGGCTCTGCTTCAGCAGCTAAAGAGTTAATGGAGAAGACGAAAGTAAAACCAGGTCCTGGCATTCTGACAGACTTGAAAGTTTCAGGTAAAGGCGAGCAATGGGTAGAGGCTGTTGCACACCACCGCTTCTGGGATCGTAATATTTACGCATAATCAAACCAAAGCTGCCGCAAGAAGATCCACTTCTTGCGGCAGCTTTATATGTATTGTTTTCAGTTATTAATTCGTCACGTGTAACTTATTTAATTCTTCTCCAATATGCCAATAAACTTCGAAGCAGCTGGTGATAACGATACTTCCTTTAAGTAGCATACACCGATGCTCCGCTTAGGTATGGGCTTCAGAAATTCTACTTCCTGAAGCATGCCGCGTTCCAAGTATTCTTCTGAGAACTCTTTCACTACACAGGCAATGCCCAAATTGATTTGGGCAAATTCCAGCAATAGCTCATGCGAACCCAATTCAAATTCAGGGTGAATTTTTACACCCTCTCTCAACAGAAAATCTTCTACATACTGACGCGAATTGGATTTCGACTCCAGTAATATTAACGGCAACTTCGAAAGTTCGTGCAAAGGTACAGGCTTCAGAAACAACTTCTTAAACCGTTCGCCATAAACGAAGGTATCTTGCACATCGAAACAAGCGCGCTTCTCCAACGAATCGTCTTCAATTGGAAAGTTGCAAATTGCTATATCCACTTCGCCTGATTTCAACGCGGCGATTAGCTCTAACGTAGTGCCATTAATAATTTTGAATCGGATACCCGGAAAACTCGTATGAAAAGCTTCCAGATAAGGTAGCAGATAATAACGAGATATCGTATCCCCTACCCCTATTTTTAATTCACCAGATGATAGATTCTTCAACTCCAGCAACTTTTCATTGCCTGCCACGATTAAATTTAGTGCTGAATTGACATACTCGTATAGCAAGGAGCCTTCGTCGGTCAATGTCACTCCTTTGGATGTACGGTTGAATAGACGTGTATCCAATGCCCCTTCTAGTTGCGATATAATTTGACTGACAGCAGGTTGTGTCATAAATAAACTTCGGGCGGCTTTCGAGAAGCTTTCATTATGCACAACTGTACGGAAGACTTTATACCACTCTAAGTTGATTGACATATAAACCCTCCTTATATCCCCTATTAAGTATATTAATTTTACTTATACCACAAATGGACGTTATAATACAAAGAAGAGTGATCAAATTGAGTTTCACTAAGGAGCGATTGTTTTGGGAAGAGTTGTAGGAACGGTTGTTAGAGGATTACGTTGTCCGATTATTAATGAAGGTGACAATATTGATCAGATCGTAGTGGATAGTGTATTAGAAGCTTCTAAAAAAGAAAATATCACGTTTCAAGATAAAGATATTGTATCTATCACGGAGTCAATTGTAGCGCGTGCGCAAGGAAACTATGCAACAATCGATCATATCGCAAAAGATATCGAAGCAAAATTCGGCGATGATACTATTGGTGTCATTTTCCCTATTCTAAGTCGTAACCGTTTTGGAAACTGCTTACGCGGTGTTGCAAAAGGTGCAAAGAAAATCATTTTAATGCTTAGCTATCCTTCCGATGAAGTCGGAAACCACTTAGTTGAGCTTGATCGTCTAGATGAAAAGGGAGTTAACCCTTGGACTGATGTATTGACTGAAGCTGAGTTCCGCGAACATTTTGGCGATAACAAACACCCATTTACGGGCGTTGACTATATTGAATACTATAAATCATTGATGGACGAGTTCGGTGTAGAACATGAAGTCATCTTCTCCAATAACGCGAGAACGATTTTAGATTATACGAAAACTGTATTGACTTGCGATATCCATACACGTTTCAGAACAAAGCGTATTTTGGAAGCAAACGGCGCCGAGAAGATTTATGGTTTGGATGATATCTTGGCAACTTCTGTCGACGGCAGTGGCTACAATGAAGAGTTCGGCTTACTTGGCGCAAACAAAGCTCAAGAGGACAGTATCAAATTGTTCCCTCATAGCTGTCAGCCGATAGTGGATAACATTCAGAACATGTTAAAAAAAGAAACAGGCAAGCATATTGAAGTGATGATTTACGGAGATGGCGCATTCAAAGACCCAGTAGGTAAGATTTGGGAACTTGCTGATCCAGTCGTATCCCCTGCTTATACAGATGGGCTTGACGGTATTCCCAATGAAGTGAAACTAAAATACTTAGCTGATAATGATTTCTCTGAGTTACGCGGAGATGAATTAAAGAAAGCCGTGTCCGATTTCATCGAGAACAAAGACACTAATCTAATGGGATCAATGGCTTCACAAGGAACAACTCCTCGTAAGCTAACAGATTTAATCGGATCGTTATCCGACTTGACTTCAGGTAGTGGAGACAAAGGCACACCTATTGTCTTTATTCAAGGATACTTCGATAACTTCACAAACTAAGAAATTACACCTGTGAGAATTCTCACAGGTGTTTTTTATTTTATCGCACAAGTATTATAAAAGAATCTTTCTATGCTACAATGGTAATAATTTACTTGAAGTTCAGAAGAAGGGATTTGAGTTTATGACAATAGATATTAAAAGAAGAAACGCTGTACATATAACAGGTTCCGGCGAACAAACGATAGTCTTTGCACACGGTTTTGGCTGTGATCAAACGGTATGGAATCAGGTCATTGCTGCATTTGAAAAACAGTATCGGATTGTGACGTTTGATTACGTCGGCTCTGGTAAAAGCGATAAGACAGCTTACTCAGTAGAGCGCTATGCATCATTACACGGCTACGCACAAGACGTAATCGAAGTATGTGACGCACTAGAACTAAAAGATATTATCTATGTGGGTCACTCAGTAAGCGGAATGATTGGTGTGCTCGCTTCTATTCAAAGACCTGACTTGATGGAAAAGCTGATCATGATCGGCCCTTCCCCCCATTACTTGAATGAACCTGACTACTATGGCGGATTTGAACGTGAAGATATTGATGAATTGCTCGATATGATGGAGATGAACTATAAAGAGTTCACCAAATATTTAGCACCCATTTCGATGAAAAATGAAGATCGACCACATCTCTCCGAAGAGTTCGAGTCTATGCTATGTACGAATGATCCTGGTATCGCACGTCACTTTGCAGAAGCAACATTCATGTCAGATGTTCGTGAGGAACTATATAAGGTTTCCACAAGAACGCTTATTTTACAGCCGACCGAAGACTCTATTGTACCGGTTGAAGTAGGACACTATATTCATGAGCGCCTTCCGGACAGTGAACTAGTCATCATGAAAGCAAAAGGACATAACCCACATATTAGTCACCCTAATGAAACAATTGAAGAGATTAAACGTTTTCTCGAAGAGGATAGGAGCGTATAAATTATGGACGAGCGGTTAGACTTATTGCCTTGCGGATATTTCGTCTTAACAAATGATTGGGAGTTTGTTGAAATGAATAAGACGATGCGAGATATATTATGCCTAGACAACATGCCGCGACATATGCATGACGTGCTAACAGTTCCATCTAAAGTCTATTTCCAAACTTACTTCGTGCCGTCCATTTCTGTGCACCATGAAATACGGGAAATGTATTTAAACTTTAAAGTGGATAAATGCCCCCTTCCTGTATTGATGAATGTCACTAAACGTAATGGATTGTATGAAGGCATAGTTGTCCAGATTAAAGTACGGGATGAATATGAAAATCAGTTATTAAAATCAAAAAGAGAAGTAGAAAAAATTCAACAACAGACGGATGAAGCGTACAATAAATTACTTGGATTGCTTGAGGAAGTAGAGTCCAAGCAACAGCAACTTCTCGAATTGAATGGAGAACTTCAAGAACTAGCTACACGAGACGAATTAACAGGACTCTATAATCGTCGTGTATTTCGAAGAAGTCTAGACGCTGCGATCGAGCGTGCTGAACTCTATACGATACGTTCGTTCTCTTTATTGTTGTTTGATATCGACCATTTCAAAACTGTCAATGATACATATGGTCATCAGGTCGGAGATGATGTACTGAGGGAATTAGCACGCAAGTTGGAGCACAAAGTTTATTTTCCCGACATAGTAGCTCGAATTGGCGGCGAAGAATTCGCAATATTATTTGATGATCCTGATCACCAAAAGAACTGTGAAAGAGCGGAAGAGCTTCGATGCTATATTGAGAACTCCGAATTGGGTAGCATCTCGATAACCGTCAGTATGGGAATTACGAGTTTCCAAAAAGGCGACCAATCAAAGTATATTTATGGCAGAGCTGATGATGCACAGTATACTTCTAAACGTAATGGTCGAAATCGATTAACACACATATGAAAAGACACTACTAATATTATGTAGTGTCTTTTGTGTAGTTTATCAATTTCATTTCACGCTAGCACGTTGGTGCATCCGACTGAATAGCATGAATAAGCCAAGCGCGATAAGTACTACAACCATGAGAACCAAATACAGTTGTTGGTAGCCGATGATTGGTACAAGTAACCCGAGTACATATGGACCAAAGCCAAAACCAAAGTCTAAGAAAATGAAGAACGTGGATGTAGCAACACCCAAACGCTCTGGTTTAACACCTTGCAATGCAATCGCTTGTGCACATGATTGGAAGTTCCCAAATCCAAGCCCAAGCACACCACCCGCAAGCAATAGCATCCAACCTGCACTCACCTCACTTAATAATAACAATCCACCAGCAAATATTAACAACGAAGGATAGACAACAAACTTATTACCCTTCACATCCAATAGTTTACCGGTGTATGGTCTCGAGAGCAGTACAGCGATGGCGTATACTAAAAAGAAGAAGCTGGCTGCACTCACTAAGTTGATTTCCTCTGCGTAGAACGAAATGAATGACAGTACACCAGAATAAGCAATAGCAGCTAACAATGTTACGAACGCGATCGGTAATGCCCGCACTTCAAATAATCCGCGAATTCCTAATTTCTTTGCTGTCGCCTGTACATTCTTTTTAGGCATGACTGTGGGTGTTTTCTTAACAAACATGAACATGGCCGCACAACCGATACTGAGTATCAGGCAAAACGTAAAGAGTACGTTGAAATGATAGTGCTGACTTAAGAAAATACCGAAAAATGGTCCAACAGCTGTAGCAAGAACCGTGCTTAAACTGAAATACCCAATTCCTTCACCTCTACGTGAAGGTGGAAGCATCTGAGCTACCATCGTACCTGTTGCGGTAGAAGAAATGCCTAGTCCAACTCCATGGAAGAATCGATTCGCCATCAATAACGGTAAGTTTACTGCTCCGAAATAAAAGGCGGATGCTAATACAGTGACTAATAATCCTATCAATAAAATATTCCGGCTGCCGACCTTTTCTATTAAACCACCTACAGCAAGGCGTGCAATTAGTGTTCCAATGATGAAAATACCTGACACGAGACCTGCAACACTGGTTGATACGCCATACTCTTTCACTGAATAAGGCGCAATCGTAACTATAAGTAAATACATTACTAACATTAAAAAGAAGTTGATGATTGATGTAACGATAAAGTCCTTTGTCCAAATCGTTTTATTATCCATTTAACCACTCTCTCATTTATGAAGATTTTTATTTGCTTGTTTTAATATATGAATGCCCGCTTCTAAATCCTCTTCTGTGGCACCCTCAAGTAAATTCTCATAAAACTCTTCCAAGCCCGCTATAATATTTGATACTGTAGCTTGTCCTTGTTCAGTCAGACCAATCCATTTCTCCCTGCGGTCTGTTCCGGGACGGACACTTACTAAACCCATTTCCAATAGACGCTGAACAATTTTAGTAACACTTGGCTTTTCAACTTGTCTACGTACTGCAATTTCTGCTGACGTCATTTCACCTTCTATCCACAATAGCTTCAGTATTCCCCATTGTGAGTGAAATAATTGATATGGTGCTAGCAAATTATTTAGTCGATTCAACAATGGACGATAGAGTTGAACATATTCTGCAAAAAACTGTTGTGATTGCTTCAAACATTTACACCTCTTATTTTTAGTTAGTCTAGTTAATCATTGGCATTATTCTAAATCTTTTCTAATGGAAAGTAAAGCAATACCAAGATACATAACGTAACCTATTTATGCGGATATGATATGATAAAATAATATTCTCATCCATTTATTCACTAACGGAGGGAATACGTCACGAACAGGAGAGTGGTACCCATTTGGAATACGTATAAGAACACACCTTTTGTCGCTAAAATCACGATTGGATTTATTGCGGGCACCATCCTTGGAATCTTTTTTAATGACTACACTACTTTCCTTAAACCGTTTGGAACCTTGTTATTAAATTTACTCAGCTTGGTTGCCATTCCTGTAATCTTCTTGACGGTTGTATTAGCTGTTAATCAAATGAATTTAGCCCAACTTGGCAAAATGGGCGGTAAGTTACTTCTCTATTATATGGCGACTACCGCCGCCGCTGTATTAATCGGACTTTCACTGGCGATGTGGATCAAGCCGGGTAGACATTTGACTTTACCTACTGACGCAGTAGTGGAACCTCCACATGCACCTGGATTTTCAGAAATCCTGTTACAAATTGTGCCAAGTAATATATTTGAAGCTTTTACTTCTGGAGATTTGATGGCCATTTTGTTCATTGCCATCATCATCGGTATGGCCATGTCTTCCATGAAGTTTTCCAAAGATACGAAGCTCGTTGAAATGGGAAGTTTTCTCGACCGTTTCTTTAACGCACTTAATACGATGTTCTATAAAATTCTTGAAGGTGTTTTGTTATATGCACCAATTGGTGTTTTCGCGATCAGTGCCACCGCTTTTGGTGAACAAGGATGGGAAACCTTACTTGGACTATTGTCATTCGTAGGTGTATTCTATCTTGGCGTTTTGATTCTCTGGTTATTTGTCTACAGTGGATTTCTAAAACTTTTTGGAAATCCAGTATTGCCTTTTTATCGTAATACGAGAGATGCCTATACAACGGCATTCTTTACTTCTAGTAGTATTGCTACGTTGCCAATAGCGATTGAATCTGCTAAAAAAGCGGGTGTCTCCGAGAATACAGCAAACTTTGCTTTACCGCTCGGTGCAGTCTTCAATTCCGACGGCGGCGCATTGCGCATGGGGATTTCCCTCGTTTTCGCAGCAAATATTACGAACTTGAATCTTTCTGCTGTAGATTTTATCGTTATTATCGCGATTGGAACCTTACTTTCTATTGGAACAGCTGGCGTACCCGCTGCCGGATTGGTTACTCTATCTGCAGTACTCACTATGTTCGGATTACCGCTTGAGATCGTCGCTCTGATTGCCGGAGTCGATGCATTGATTGGTATGGCAGGTACCGCTTCTAACGTCATGGGGGATATCGTCGGTGCCGCTGTTGTGGATAAGAAAACACCGCGTAAGAAATTTGCATAAACCGCACCGTTGATCGACGGTTAACTAATGTCGTTTTCTAAAATAGAACAAAATCAAAAGGCAAACCTCAATGCGAGGTTTGCCTTTTGACTTTTGCATTATTAATTATTGTCCAAATGCTTCCATAGAATGAACGATCATCTTTGCAGCATGCGCTCGCGTTGTTGCATGGTTTGGCATGAACTTGCCATTGTCTCCTGTTGCTATGTTCATTTGGTAAAGACCTGCTATTGCCCACTGCGTGTCTTTTGAGAACTTCTTAATATCCGTAAACGGTGCAGCGATTGTTGGCGCAAACGGCTTTCCAGTTGCTACTTCATACGTTCGGCTAAGTACTAATGCTAACTGCGCACGAGTGATGGGCTTATTTGGCATGAAGTGTCCATTTAATCCACTTACTAAGCCATGATCAAAGGCCGCTTGAATATCCATTTTTGTGCTATCTGCGTAGTCTGCTAAATCATTAAATGCCCATTTTTTGCTTTTAGGCTTTAAATCCAGTGCACGAACAATAATTGACGTAGCTTGTGCACGTGTTAGTGATTTTTCCGGCCGGAACGTATGATCCGCATAACCACTCACAATACCTTTCATTGCCGCCATTTCAATTACATCTTTAGCCCAGTGATCTGTGATATCTGTAAACATCACTGTTGGTTCTGCCGGCTCTTTCTCTAATGTGTATTTAGTATGCAAGTGTTGCTTGCTCTTTTTACCGTTCTGATCAACAGCTTGAACAGAGAAGTGATACTCTTTATTCGGCTCAAGATCTGTCATTTCATAAGATAATACAGGTGACATCACTTCGCCTACCATTTTATCGCCAATAAAGACTTGATACGTCGAAATCATTCCCGTATCAATAACCGGTTTCCAGTTTAGCTCTACTGTTGTGGCATTTTTAGCTGAGACAGTAAGTGCATCTTTAGCAAACCATGAATAGTTCTCCATCAATGATTTGTGGAAAGCCTCCTTTACTACTTTGTAGCCCGCTTGACTTAAATGAATATTTTCAGGATTAGGCAGGTACGTATAAGGATCTTCAGCGATTTTCTTTGATGTGTCAACAAACTGCGCTGTAGTGCCTGTCATACCTTTTTTAATTGCATCATTTAACGTCATGACAAGCTGATTCACTATCGGTTGATTCTGTGGACTCAAGTAAGGGAATGGATTGTAATAGCCCATCACATATACTTGTGCACTCGGATTCAGTTGATAAATTTCCGCCAAGATTTTTTGCGTATTCATCCCGACTTTCATTATAGCTGCCTGTAATTCCTCCGCGTTGAATTGCGGGGTACCTTTGTCGTCAAACGTAAACTTTGGCAACACATCATTTGCACCAATTGTTAACGTAATGAGATTGGCTTCTTTCACCGATTGACGAAGAGTAGCAGTTTTTTCGGAATGTCCAATACCTATAATTGGTTTCGTGACGTCCATCTCAAAATCTTTTAAGACATCATCTGTTTTATAGCCCGGGTACGAAAATCCTTTATTACTTGCTTGCAATACTTCACTCGTAGCCAATTCCTCTGCTAAAAAGTCCGTATAGCCTTTACCCAATTCGTTATTCGGTGTGACACCCGCTGCTAATGAATCCCCTAATGCTAAATAATTAATAGGAGAAATCCAAGTAGGGGCTTTTTCAGGATCTGCAGCAGACGCTTGTAACGGCATAACGGCTATTTGTAAAACTAAGGCAAATGCCATCACAATATAGCTAATCGACTTTTTGGTCATTATACATACCACCTTCCCATTTTCAGATTATTATAAAATTAATGATAGTCGCTAGCTTGCCAGTTTGTCAAATTTCAGTTCGAACGTCCCACAGTTCTGGAAAAAAGCGATGATCAAGTACAGATTTTAAATAATGTACGCCCGATGAGCCACCTGTACCTTGCTTAAAGCCAATGATGCGCTCCACTGTTTTCATATGCCTAAAGCGCCATTGCTGATGGCTGTCTTCGATATCCACTAGCTTTTCTGCCAATTGATACAAATCCCAATATTGATCTACATCCCGATAGACTTCAAGCCATGCAGCTGCTACACTCGGATCTCCTTCATAAGTAATTGAAAAATCACGTGTTAGTAAATTCTTATTGATAGCAAAGCCTGCACGTGCCAAAGCTTGAATGGTTACATCATAAATTCCTGGTGCTTGATACGCTTTTGCCAATCTCTCTGACAGCTCGGAATCCTTTTGATAGATTTTAATAATATGTGATTGTTTATAACCTAAAGCAAACTCTATTAGCCTATTTTGATAGGATTGGAATCCTGAGGCCTTACCTAAACCGTCCCGAAATTCCATGTATTCGGCAGGCGTCAGCGTAGCCAATACATCCCACGCCTGAATAATCTGAGTCTGAACTTTAGAGATGCGAGCAAGCATTTTGAACGCTTCCGGCAACTCGTCATGCTGAATCGATTTGATTGCTGTTTCCAACTCATGCAAAATCAGCTTCATCCACAATTCATTTACTTGATGAATCACGATGAAAAGCATTTCATCATGATGTCCAGATACACGCTCTTGGCTCGATAGTACCTTATCTAAATGCAAATATTCACCATACGTCATCGATTCCCGAAAGTCGGTATGGATCCCCTTTTCCTTCATGACTGTAACCTCCTGACAACTGCACGGACAGGACTTCCATCCGCATCTTCTAATGCTAATGGCAATGCAATTAACTCATAACTCCCTTCTTCCAATGAATGCAATACTAGATTCTCGATGATGATTACATTATTACGATATAATGAATGATGACCAAGTAGATCTTTGCTAGTCTCCGAATCAACAGAAGGCGTATCTACACCGATTAGACGTATACCCCGCTCTTTCAATAACGGTCCGACATCCTCTCCAATGACCGTGAAGTTCTCAGGAAACTTCGTTGGTGTTGGGTGACTCCCAGTTTTCAATAATAATCGTTCAGCACCGCCGAAATCAAACAACTCCAAGTCTGCCCTTGTCACACAACTAACTCCTGTTACATCTACTAAAAAAGCTGTACCTATATACAAATCCACCGGTAATTCCAAAATCTTCAGCCCATCATCGTCATAATGAAAAGGTGCATCCGTATGCGTGCCGATATGTGTACTCATTGTTAATTTACCAATATTAACAGAGCCGGATTGCTCTTTCGTCACGGTCACTTCATAGCTAAACGGTGTGTCACCAGGCCACTCCGCAATACGTTGATTCAAAGGCTGTGTAATGTCGATCCACTGATTCGTCATGCAACCACCCCGCGTTCATTCGGAAACTGTTTATATACATCTTCTTGCATGATCTTTTTGAGAATTTGTATCGTTTGCCAAACGTCTTCAAATGAATTATACAATGCAACAGGTGCTAGTCGAATACCATCAGGTGCACGGAAGTCTGGAACGACACCTTGTGCTTTCAATGCTTGACATATTCTTGCGGCTTCCTTGTGCTGAAGTAATATGTGGCCTCCACGCGAATCGTCTAGTGGATTCCCGATACTAAAAGAATACGCACCGAGTTCATTCTCTATACAACTCAACATAAAGCTGGTCAGTTTCAATGACTTTTCACGGATCCCCTCCATTCCAAGCTCCTCGAACATTTCGAGTGAACCGAGTAGCGGAGCCAGGCTCAATATATGCGGTGTGCCGATTTGGTATGCACCTGCATCTGTTGCAGGCATCATCGTATGATTCATATCAAATTGCCTTGTCTTATCAGAGCCGAACCATCCTGCAAGCCTTGCTTCTATACCAAAATGTCGTTCGTTGACGAATAAACCGCCAACAGATCCAGGTCCGCCATTCAAGTGTTTATATGTACACCAAAAAGCGAAATCTACGTCCCATTCATGGAGTGCATGCATCACAGATCCAACCGAATGCGATAAATCGAATCCAATGGGGATACCTCTTTCTCTTGCCGCTTGCGTAAGCATTTCCATATCCAGCACCTGACCACTACGATATAAAACGGATGGAAGTACAATCAACGCGACGTCCTCCGTCATTGCATCAATAATTCGGTTTTCATCCAACGTCAGACCATCTTCACTTTCCACACGAATCAGATGCTCTTCCGGATCAAGGCCTCGTACACGAAGCTGACTTTGTAATGCATAGATATCTGAGGGGAAATTCAATTCATCCGCTACTATTTTCGTTCGTTTCCCTGAAGGCCGATAAAACGTGGAAATCATTTGATGTAAATTTGTCGTAGTGGAACCTGTCGCAATCACTTCGGACTTTTCCCCTCCAACTAGTGGTGCCATTCTTCCGCCTATTTGTTCTGCCAGGTAATACCACGGATGCATTCCCTCCGTCCAGCCATCAATGGCAAGTGTTTTCCAAGTATCTAACAGTTCGAATAACTTCTTCTCTGCACGTTTTGATAATAATCCAAGTGAATTACCATCCATATAGATTTTCTCTAGCGGCAAATAAAATTCCTCTCTGTAAGGTGCAAGTAAATCTTGTTGATCTAGTATTTTTGCATACTCAAGTGTATTGGAGTTCATATATATTCTCCTTTCTTTACATAAAGAATACCATAATAGCATTCGATGTCGTCTGAATATTGGCATGACTGCCCATGATATTCTATGCTAGACTTTATTGAAAAGGAGGTTTTCACTATGGAAACATTTACAGAACAGGCCATAGCAATTATCCAAGCAATTCCTCCAGGTCGTGTGATGACCTATGGACAAGTGGCCGCAGAAGCAGGCAACCCTCGTAGCGCAAGACAAATCTCACGTATTTTACATTCCATGAGTGCTAAATATGAATTACCTTGGCATCGCATTATTAACGCACAAGGTGGAATCTCTACCCCGGAAAATGCTGAAGGTAAAGGCGAGACGCAGCGGGAACGATTGCTCGCGGAAGGTGTTCAATTCAACGCAAACGGTCGTGTCTCCCTCGATACGTATCGCTGGCATCCCGACTGAATGGAAGTAGGTTATGAGGTCGATATGAGCGCTTGGGCAAGCTGGTAGAGCGGTCGTCCAACTGTGTATTGAGCGGTTAACGCGGCAATATGAGCGCTCGGCCATGTTGATAGAGCGGTCGTCCAACTGTATTGAGCGGTTAACGCGGCAATATGAGCGCTCGGCCATGCTGATAGAGCGGTCGTCCAACTGTATTGAGCGGTTAACGCGGCGATATGAGCGCTCGGCCATGCTGATAGAGCGGTTAGCGATGAACTATGATCATTCATAGCACTAATGCGCGCAAAAGCAAATTTCAACACAAAAAAATCGCTTGGCATCAAATATGCCAAGCGTTATCTATATCTATACTTGTAATAAACTCAAAAACTTCTTCGTTCGTTCATGCCTTGGATGGTTGAAAATCTCAGCTGGTGCACCGCGTTCTACAATGACGCCATCATCAATAAAGATTACTTCATCGGCCACTTCCTTGGCGAACCTCATTTCATGTGTTACGACAGCCATCGTCATACCTTCATGCGCTAAATCTTTCATGACTCGAAGTACTTCACCGACAAGTTCAGGATCCAGAGCGGATGTCGGTTCATCGAACAACATGACTTTTGGATCCATCGCAAGCGCTCGCGCAATCGCAACACGCTGCTGCTGACCGCCTGAAAGTTGAAAAGGATACTTGTCTTTATGATCAGCTAGTCCTACTTTATCTAGTAATAGTTCTGCCTTCTTTACGGCTTCCTTATGTGATAGACCTTTGACTGTAGTGAGTCCTTCTGTCACATTACCTGTCGTTGTGAGGTGTGGAAACAGGTTATAGCTCTGAAATACCATTCCTGTCAACCTACGAAAAGCACTGATTGACTTTTTCGAGACCGATGAATTAAAGTCTAACTTCTGTCCATCTATAGACAGTACACCGCCATTTGGTGTTTCAAGCACATTCAAACAACGTAACAACGTAGATTTACCAGAACCCGATGGACCGATTATAACGACCACTTTTCCCTGCTCGATTTCTAAATCTACATTTTTTATCACTTCTTGCGATCCGAAAGACTTTTTCAGTCCCTGTATAGAAATCATGTTAATCCCCCTGACTTACCGACTACACGATCCAGGCGTATTTCAATTCTGCCTTGAACAATCGACAAGATGAAACAAATCACCCAATAAACAAGAGCCGCCATGATATAAACGAATAAAAACTCATAGTTCATAGAGGCAATTTCTTGCGCCCGCCTAAATGTCTCAGCTACTAAAATCGTAGCTGCGAGAGAAGTATCTTTTACCAATCCAATAAAGGAATTCGAAAGCGGTGGTACGGATACTCTAGCAGCTTGTGGTAAAACAATCTTCCGCAATGCTTGCGAATAATTCATCCCAATAGAATAGGCTGCTTCCCACTGCCCTTTAGGAATGGACAGTATGGCTGCTCGAATGATTTCTGAGGCATAAGCACCGACATTCAATGAAAATCCTATGATCGCAGACGGGAAAGGATCAATGGTGATACCAATTGTTGGCAACCCGTAGAATATGATAAATAATTGTACAAGCAAAGGTGTTCCACGGATGATGGATACATAAATCCGCGCTATTGCTCGTAACAATTTGTTAGAAGAAATTCTTGCCAATGCAGTAAAGATTGCAATGATCAATCCAATACTAAATGCGATGATTGCCAAGGGGATCGTATACTTAATAGCCCCCTCAATCAATGGCCCGATGGATGTTGATGCGATTTCCTGGAATCTTTGTATCCGTTCGGGACTGAGTGCAATCGTATTAAGATACATCTTCGCCGAACCATTTTTCGGAGATCGTCTTCAATGTACCATC
This sequence comes from Sporosarcina sp. P1, assembly GCF_002743155.1. Lineage (NCBI taxonomy): Bacteria > Bacillati > Bacillota > Bacilli > Caryophanales > Caryophanaceae > Sporosarcina > Sporosarcina sp. P1. Next base: position 177,841 of record NZ_PDYS01000002.1, on the reverse strand, counting down.
TTCACGCATCGCATCCAACGCTTTGTTTACTTCTTCTATTAAGTCTTCATTGCCTTGTCTGAATAAAAAGGCGCTCTCTGATTGATTTTCTTTAGAGATTTCTTCTTCCTCAACAACTTTAATAGGAGCATCAGGTTTTTGCTTCAAGTAGTCGAGTGCAGAAAGTTTATCATTATACGTACCATCTACTCGTTTTGAAATGACTAGGTCGACGCCTTGGTTGAATCCATCAATTTTTATAATTTCCGCACCATTCGCCTTCGCTAGTTCGCCATAGTTACTTGTCAATGTCTGTGCAGCTTTCTTTCCTTTCATTCCATCAAACGCAATATCAGCGTCTTCACGAACGATTAAGACAGAGTTCGAATGCGTATAAGCTTGAGAGAATTCATATTTCGCTTTACGTTCTTCATTAACACCGACTTGGTTAGCAATCATATCAAATCGTTTTGCATCTAATCCCGCGAAAACTGCATCCCATTGTGTTTCAAAAAACTTTGCTTCCACGCCTAAACGTTTAGCTACTTCTTGTGTAACTTCTACATCGTACCCTGTAAGCTTTCCTGATTCATCATGAAATGAGAAAGGCGCGTATGTTCCTTCTGTTCCTACATTGAGTACTCCGGTTGCGAGTACATCTTCTAGCAGACCGTCTTGCTCTGCTGGTTTTTCAGCGGAGTCATTGGGCTTACTTTCTTCTTTACCACCACATGCTACCAAAAAAGCAGCCAATAAAACGATCATAAATGGTATGAGAACTTTCTTCATTTATAAAACCCCACTATTCTTATAAGTATTTGTTGTTTAGAATCATAAAAGATTGAGTAGACTCTGTCAACATGTAAAGCTTGCATCATATGTTATTACACTATACAGAATTGTTAGTCAAAATTAAATACTTCTGTCTTAAGATATTAAAATAGTAATATTGTGCCTAACACGTTTTGATTGCCTACAGAAGGGGCATACAATCGCTATACTACTAACTTAGGGGTTGGATCACATGGATCAAGGATCTGAGAACGCAAGAAGGAAATTAAATAAAACATTAAAGCCATCCTGGGTTTTTGCAATCGCACTCGGTTCATCTGTAGGTTGGGGCGCGTTCATCTTGCCAGGAGATTGGATCCAATCTTCCGGACCACTAGGCGCAATCATTGGATTAGGAATTGGTGCACTCGTGATGATGATCATCGCCTCCAGCTATGGTGTAATGATCAAGAAATTTCCGGTTTCCGGAGGGGGATTTACATATGCTTTTGTTGCCGCAGGGAAAGTATGGGCATTTATTTGCGGTTGGTTCTTATCACTTGGATATATATCCATCGTTGCTTTAAATGCTTCTGCACTCACTTTATTACTGAAATTTTTAGCCCCTGGATTTATGAAACAAGGATTTCTCTATAGCGTTGCAGGTTGGGACGTCTACATACCCGAAATTATCATTGCCAGTTTGCTGATTTTAGCATTCGCATTCATTAACACTACGGGAACAAGTATTTCAGGACGGATTCAATTTTATTTCAGCGTTTTGCTTGTTGTTGGTGTCATCGCACTTGGTATTTTCACATTCGCTGGGGCCGAACAACCGCTTGCGAATATGCAACCTTTGTTCAAAGGTAATCAGTCCATTATTACTTCTATACTTGTAGTATTGGCAATTGCACCATGGGCATACGTCGGATTCGATAATGTGCCACAAGCTGCTGAAGAATTTAACTTTTCTCCCCGTAAAGCAACTATGCTGATCGTAGCATCACTATTCACTTCTTTCATAATCTATGCAATCATGATTGGTTTAACTAGCTGGACATACCCTGCATCGGCAAATATCGGAGGCGGGGATTTATGGATAACAGGTGATGTGGTTCGATCCGCACTAGGAATCGGTGGATTAGCTGTGATGGCAGTAGCGATTGTCATGGGAATCTTCACTGGTTTGAATGGATTCTTCATGTCGTCAAGTCGTCTATTATTTTCTATGGCGCGCGCACGTGCATTACCTAACTTCTTCCGTGAGATGACGGCAAACCAAACACCTAAATGGGGGATCTGGTTCGTAGCATTCATTACATTGCCGACACCATGGTTTGGCCGCCAAGCATTGACATGGATCGTTGATATGTCTTCAACAGGCGTATCCGTAGCCTACTTCTTCACTTGTCTTGCAGCATTTAAAGTACTGGCTTGGGGCAAAGAAGGAATTGGACGCGAAATTGCACCATTAAAAAAGTTTTTGGCATTACTAGGTATGGTGGCAAGTGGATCGTTCTTGGCATTATTACTTGTGCCAAATTCTCCAGCAACACTCACTACACCTTCTTACTTACTATTATTCGCTTGGACAATCGTCGGCGTAATCTTCTACATGGTCATTCGCAAACGTTATAACAGTCTGACACAAGAAGAAACCGAGTATTACGTATTAGGTAAATCCATCGAGTCAGAAGTAATGGATACGGCGCCCGCAAAACCAGACACAGATCTACCAATTCCAAATGCCACGCGTACGTAGCATACTGAATAAGAGGGCTGTCACAAATCTACATTGCTTGTGGCGGTCCTTTCTTACAATGATATAACATGATTGAAATGATTATACCTAGCGCTGTATTGTTTACTCATTTAATTTGATAATTCAAGACAGTAAAAAATGCATTGTCACAAGTATTCATTCCCTTCTATATAGTTATATTTTAGTAATACCCTATTTTTTACAAATAACTCTGCTCGGAAAATAGCTTGAAAATGATTATGCTAGGAAAACGTTAGGACATCATTGTAAGAGGATGCGTTTTAGAAGGTTCGTGTTTAACTAATTAGATTACAATCGCATTGATAGGCATCCGACGCTTCACCTTGAGGAGCGTCGGATAGTCCCCTTCTAATTTTGGTATCAGTCTGCTTTCTTACATGAACTGTCACTTCTATTTTGCATACTTTCTATTGCATTCCCCTTTTGAAACATGCAGATAATCGGTCTATTCCTCTATTGACTTATCTTGCTGACGTGATAAAATTCAAAACGATAACTATCTATATATGTAAAGAGCGATCTATTATATAATGAATCAATATCTTCCATGTTTTCATTCGCAATAGCAGAGAGATAGAGCGGAATACTCCTTCGTCCTTTAAGGGGATGATAGGAGTATTTCTACATTTACAGGAGGTCATAAGCATGTTTCCAATTAAGGCGATTCATACGCCAACCGTTAAAGCGTCTGTCATACTAACTGTGCTGATTGTGGCAATGATTAGTACCAGTATCGTAGTATTCGAATCTGTACCACATGTACCCATTTTATTTGCTATTCTTTTATTATTCGGCTATGGATTATGGAAAAAGATCTCGTACAAAGAGTTAGAACGCGGATTGGTAGAAGGTGCAAGTTCTGGAATGAGCGCGGTGTTCTTGTTCTTCTTCATTGGAGTTCTCGTGAGTAGCTGGATGATGGGTGGAACGATTCCTACCCTGATCTATGCCGGACTCCAAATCATTACTCCAACGTTTTTCTATGCCATCGTATTCATCGTCACGGCCGTTATCGGCTTATCTGTCGGCAGTTCGTTGACAACCGTTGCCACGATTGGCGTGGCGTTCATTAGTATGGCGCATATTTTGGAGCTATCTTTGCCAATTGCGGCAGGCGCGATTGTCTCTGGGGCATTCTTTGGCGATAAGATGTCACCATTGTCTGATACGACCAATTTAGCCTCTTCAATTGTTGGTGTAGACTTATTCGAACATATACGAAATATGGGATGGACGACATTTCCTGCGTTCTTCATCTCACTTATCTTATTTGGCATATTATCACCCAACGTGACGTCTAGTGATTTTACGACAATTGAGAAATACAGTGATGCACTCATCGGTACAAACTTGATACATTGGTATACATTGATCCCTGTCGTAGTACTGATCATTTTGACATTCGTTAAAGTACCAGCTATTTTAACACTGGCTGTTAGTGCATTGTCCGCAATTGTCATTGCATATATTCATACGTTTTATGGAGTTTCCGAAGTATTGAGTATTTTATTTAGTGGTTATGAAGGATCTACAGGCGTAGCAGTTGTAGATGAATTACTGTCTCGCAGTGATGGAATGGAAGGCATGATGTTTACAATTTCGCTTGTGCTGCTCGCACTTAGTATGGGTGGCATGCTGTTCACATTAGGTATCGTCCAGTGCTTACTTACAAAAATAGACAGTGCATTACGTAAAGTGTCGTCAGTTATTTTGACATCTGCACTTACCGCAATTGGCATCAACGTATTGATTGGCGAGCAGTATTTATCTATCTTATTGACCGGCCAGGCCTTCCAATCTAGCTACGAAAAGGTTGGCCTAGCCAATAAAAACTTGAGCCGTGTAATGGAAGATGCCGGAACCGTCATTAATCCCCTTGTCCCATGGAGTGTGGCAGGAATTTTCATCACGACTGTGCTTGATGTTCCAACGATTGCTTATTTACCTTTTGCGTTCTTCTGTTTATTGAGCCCGATTTTAACTGTATTATTCGGCTATTTGGGGAAGACGCTGACCCGTATTTAACGCTAGTTACGACATGATAATATCATCTTGCTGCTGATCAAGTCGTCGAATTTCTTCGTCTAAAGCTGCACGTTTTCTTGCAAGTCGGTCCTGTATGCGACGGACATCTTGCATGACTGCGTGTAGCTTCTTTTTGCTGTCCGTTATTCGTGTATGGACCATCCAGTCGGAGAATATATTATCGAAAAACACGTCTGTGAATGTAAAGATATCATTTTTATTTACTTGGTAAGAATCTGTCGCAGCGTCTTGCACATCCATCAATTCTGTCTCGTAATGACGTAGTGCTCGTTGTGCTTGATGGACATGATCATCCGAACTGTTGATTTCGGAGTACTTTAATGCGGAAACAAAAATTCCTCCTCCCAAAAATGTATCCCACATCGATATCCCTTCCGCTGAATCTAGTTTCTTCATTGCGCCCGCCAAAGCTCGTTCCGCCTTTTCCCCCGCTTCAAACGCTTCCCCTATTTCACGCAACATAGAATAGACACGTACGCGATCGTCGGAAATCTTCTGAAGTGTTTGAGTAGCAACAGAATCATTCATTCGAATCCATGATTCTTTTTCCTTCAAAAAGTCTTCCCAGTCTTCAGCAATATGCATGAAATCTGGTTTATCCAGTTCATTACGCAGATCTTTCACTTCTGCAGTCAGATCTAATACGTTTTTTTCTGCCTCATTATATTTCAATTCTATTCCTGCTGCTTCTTCTATCTCCTTTTTCATCTTTTCGTCCCATTTACCTGTCCATTCACTAATTTTGTTCGTAAATGAAAACTTACCAAGCTTCACAATATCTCGCTGTTCTTTCGTTAACTGACGGTGAAGTTGATTACGTTTTTGTTTCATAGTGAGTAGTTTTTCGTTCGTCTGCTCTAAACGTTTCATCAAACGTCGCTGATTCACTCGTTTTTCCTGTAGAGTATTTTGTTGTTTTTGAATATCTTGCCGCATGTTAATCACTCCTTTCCTACTATACGATGATGTATTAAGGAAGGATTCATAATCTTCATGCATACTATTCAAAATTTATTCCATATTAAAGCTAAACGCATGAAAAGACGTGAGCCTAATGGAATTTGATTCAATTTGGAAAGCGGTACTCATTATTGTGGCAGGAATTGTTTTGTTGCATATTTCCGGCCGCAAATCGATTTCACAAATGACAATTGGTCAAACTGTATTAATGATTGCGGTCGGTACATTACTAATTCAGCCTGTAGCAAGTAAAAATTTGTGGCAAACGTTATTCCTTTCACTTATTTTAGTGCTGACACTATTTATATTTGAATTATTGGCATTGAAGTGGAATTTTTTCGAAGGAATTTTACGTGGAAGATCTAAAGTAGTGATTGAAAATGGGATCCTCAAAATATCTACTATGAAAAAACTCCGCCTCACTGTGGATGAATTGGAAATGCATTTGCGACAAAGTGGGATTGAAAGAATTGATGATGTAAAATGGGCGACTATAGAAATGAGTGGACAGCTTGGTTATGTCTTAATTGATCGCAAGAAATATGCCACAAAAGAAGACATTGCAAGACTTCAACTGATGTTGGAAGATATGAGCAAACAACTGGAACTTACTATTCCCTCCACATTCAAGACTACACCTATCATTGAGAATTCCAACCTATTCACAGAAATAGAAAACCCCACTTCTGTCCCTAAACCTCTTGAATAAAAGTTTAATAAGCAAGTGAAAGGGGGAAGTTACTTATAACAACTCCAAAATCGAGAGGAAGAAGCATATATGATAAGAGTAATAAAAAAGTTAGTAAAATGGGGAATGGTGTTATATCCTGTCGTTAAAACTGTGATGAATGAGAAGAAGAAAAAAGAAGCTTATTCAGGCTCTAAAAGCCGTAGGTAATACGTAATCAACCCCCATGTCATATAGTCATCTGACATAGGGGTTGATTTATTATAATGAAAAAGTAAAACTTATTTTATAAAAAAGGTTTATTTATTACTAAAAAAAGAGTATACTACGTATGAGGATTTTTTTCTGACCTCTTTTTTCCTCACATTGTTTGATCCCCAAACAAAAAGCTCCGGGTACATTCATTACCTATGGAGGAGAATTTAACACATGCATTGGTACAACAAATTGAAAGAGTATTTTCCAATCGAAGAGATGAAGTCACAGGAACATATGGAGACATTACTGAATGATAAAGGGAATGTCTACTACAAGGAAGAAGGACCAAAACACGTATTGATGTACGTGGAAACGGAGGACTTCGTTTTCGTAGACTATCTATTCGTATCTTCAGCCGCACGTGGTGAAGGGTTAGGAAAAAAACTGCTGGATTCGTTGAAAACCAAGAAAAAACCGATCTTACTGGAAGTTGAACCAGTAGATGAATCCGAACCAGATACTGAAAAACGACTGAAGTTCTATGCACGTGAAAAATTCACGCACGCACAGAAAATCGGCTATAACCGTCGTTCATTAGCTACTGGCGAACAAACCATCCTCGAAATTCTATACTGGGCACCCCCGCAGTCATCACAAGCGGATGAACAAGATGTATTCAACGCGATGAAGACAACCTACGAAGAAATTCACACCTACAAAGACCAAGACTTCTATGGAGATTCATACGATTCTACTGACAAAGTTCTACACTATCAAACGAAACCAAAAAAGAATATTCTAGAACCTTTCACAACAGTGAGTGTGTGAGGAAATGTCGGTCTTTCATAGACCGACTTTTTTTGTATACTGATACATAATATCTTGTTAGTTGACTTCTCATCTAAATAATCTCCTAACAGTTGATTGAATCAACAAACGTTTAACCTTACACTGAATAAAAGAGAAAGGTGTGAGGATATGCTTCAAATAGGCGCTGTGATTCTACAAGAACGAAGGCGACTTCAAATTACCCAGGAAACACTAGCTTCTTATTGCCAAGTATCGAAAGCTTCCGTGTCGAAATGGGAAAAAGGATTAAGCTATCCCGATATTACGCTGTTGCCGAAAATCGCTTCGTATTTTGAACTAACTGTTGATGAACTGCTTGGCTTTGAACGACAGCTTTCTAAAGAATCCATCCAACACCACTATTATGAATTCGCGTCTCGTTTCGGTAAGGAATCTTTTGAATCAGTTTTTATTGACGTAGAAGAACAAGTTAAATTGTACTACCATGATCCTGCGTTCTTACTACAGATGAGTATATTACTGCTCAACCACCATATGTTAAGTAGTGATAGCTCCTCTATTTTGCAGAAAGCCAATCGCTGGTTGGAGCGAATTCGACAAGTAAGTGAAGATGTATGGGTCTTGCGCCAAGCAAATTCCTTACAGGCTACTGTTTCCCTCATGCAGTCCAATCCTGAAACTACATTGGAATTATTAGACGGAGTGATTAAGCCTAGTATAGGGGATGAGATTTTACTATCCACTGCTTACGAACAACTTGGCAATCAAGAGGAAGCGAAGCGTGTCATTCAAGTCATGATGTATCAAAACGTTATTCAACTTGTTGGCAGTAGCCCGCTTTACTTACGACTTTCCACGTCCAATCCACAAACTTTTAACGAAACCATACATCGAATCAATGGATTGATTGAGCTATATGCTTTGCGTACACTTCATCCGAATATGTGTCTACAATTTTATTTCAGCGTTGCGCAATGTGCTGCACTCTCCGGTAACCATGAGCTACTTTATCCGTATCTTAAAAAGTACGTGGATGTATGTATTCATGATCTACTCCCCTTTTCATTACGCGGGGATGAATACTTCGATTTATTAGATGATTGGTTAGAACAATTAGATTTAGGAACGAATGCACTTCGCAACACAGAGATTATTAAGCGATCGATCATAGAATCGATGGATGCCGATTACTTTGAACCATTTAGGCAAGAAGATGAAATGCAAGAGTTACGACAACGATTACGCTTTGGATTGGAGGGACGTTCATGAATAACGACACAGATTTACTTATGGAGTATCTACCATTTTTAATTCCTCTTATCATTTTGCAATTAGGGTTAGCGATTTTCTCAGCGATACATGTTATTCGCCATCCTCACTATCGCTTCGGCAATCAAGTTATGTGGTTGCTGATTGTTTTATTAATTCAATTTATCGGTCCATTAATCTATTTCGTTTTTGGAAGAGGTGATTACAATAGTCGTACAAATTAATGGCGTGACGAAGCGTTTTGGCGATCGTGAAGTGCTGAAAGATATTCATCTTGATATTCCTGAACATACAGTTTTTGGGTTCGTCGGTGCAAATGGTTCGGGCAAAACAACTCTGATGAAATGCATGCTGGGATTATTACCACTCAATGGAGGATCCATTACAATTGCAGGTGAACCCGTAACATTTGGCGAGACAAAGTCCAATCAACATGTCGGATACTTGCCTGACGTTCCCGAATATTATCCCTTCTACACCGCAACGCAATACTTGGAGCTCTGCGCCGTTATTACGAATATGACGAAAACAGACCGACGAGGACGGATCCAGGAACTATTGAAACTGGTCGGATTAGCTGACACGACCTCATTCATTAGTACGTATTCTAGGGGAATGAAACAGCGCTTGGGAATTGCCCAGGCACTATTAAATCGTCCGAAACTACTTATTTGCGATGAGCCTACTTCCGCTTTGGATCCAGCGGGTCGTGCACAGATTCTTTCCATTTTACAGCAGGCAAAAGCAGAGACGACTGTATTCTTTTCAACACATATTGTATCGGATGCGGAACAAATCTGTGATCACGTCGCGATGTTGCATGAAGGAACTATTATATTTCAAGATGAACTGACCAATCTAAAACAGCAAATCACAGGACAATTTATTTTTACATTTACTATACCCGTCGCAGAAGTACATGAACGATTGCGACATACCCCATTCAACATGAAGATGGACAACGAGCAATTAGTTGTAAGTTTACCTGATGAAAGTACTCAATTGGCTTTCATGCAAGTACTCACTACCGAGAAAATCTTGATACAGTCGATGCAACCCAAAACTCGTTTGCTTGAGCAACTCGTATTGGAGGTGCTTGGATGAATCAATGGTTTGGCTTTTTGAAGAAGGAATGGTTTGAGAGTGTGAAGACGTATAAGTTACTGCTCGTTATCGTGATTTTTTCAATTCTAGGCATATTAAATCCGTTTACAGCGAAAATCACTCCAGCTCTATTAGAACAATTCATGCCTGATGGTGCATTCGTCAATCTACCTGAACCCACTGCACTGGATTCATGGATACAATTCTATAAAAATGTTCCGCAGATGGGATTGGTTGTGTTCATACTATTATTCAGTACGATGATGTCGAAGGAATTGGAAAAAGGTACGCTTGTGATTTTACTGACAAAAGGCTTACATCGCAATACCGTAATCACAGCTAAATTCTTTATGGCACTTTGCTATTGGACTCTGGCTATTGTACTGTCATTCACCATCACCTACGCTTACACTGCTTATTACTGGGATCAAAGCCAACTGCAACATTTATTGTTTGCCGCTAGTTGTCTTTATGTATTTGGGGTACTATTACTAGCCGTTACATTATGGGGAAACACACTTTTTGCTACTTCTTACGGGGGAATACTCGTTACTTTAATTGGAGTAGTCATCTTATTTATTGCTGCTATATTTCCAAAGTCCGCCTCTTGGAATCCACTTGAACTTTTGGCGGCAGCTATCCCCTTGCTAACTGGGGAACTCATGCCAAGTGACTTATGGATTCCATATACTATTACACTAGTCGCGGCGCTTCTATTCATTCTACTAACTATGTCACAATTCAAGAGAAAGTTGCTTTGAAAGCGTTGACATCGAATTAAAAATCATGTAAATTACAAAAGGACGAACAATCCAATGAATTTTTATGAAAACATTCGTTTATAGAGGTGATTGTAATGGAAACTGTATTTGATTATGAAGATATTCAGCTAGTTCCAGCAAAATGTGTGGTAGAAAGCCGCTCAGAATGTGATACATCCGTTATGTTAGGTGGTCATACGTTCCGTTTACCTGTCGTGCCTGCCAATATGCAGACAATCATTGATGAAAAGATTGCGATTCAATTAGCAGAAGAAGGCTATTTCTATATTATGCACCGATTCAATCCTGAAACACGTGTAGATTTCATTAAAGATATGCATGCACGCGGTTTGATTGCGTCGATCAGTGTGGGTGTCAAAGAAGAAGAATATGGATTCGTTGAGCAACTTGCAATTGACGCGCAGGTTCCTGAATTCATCACGATTGATATTGCGCACGGTCATTCCAATCAAGTGATTCGCATGATCCAGCACATTAAAAAGCATTTGCCGATGAGCTTCGTCATTGCCGGTAATGTAGGCACACCAGAAGCTGTTCGTGAACTCGAAAACGCTGGCGCTGACGCTACAAAAGTTGGTATCGGACCAGGAAAAGTCTGTATCACGAAAATCAAAACTGGTTTCGGCACAGGCGGCTGGCAACTTGCAGCTGTTCGCTTATGTGCGAAAGCTGCTTCCAAACCAATCATAGCGGATGGCGGAATCCGTACGCATGGCGATATCGCAAAATCCGTACGTTTCGGGGCAAGCATGGTCATGGTCGGCTCACTATTCGCCGGTCATGAAGAATCGCCAGGACAGACTGTAGAACAAGATGGTCAATTGTATAAAGAATACTTCGGTTCAGCTTCTGAATTCCAAAAAGGTGAAAAGAAGAATGTGGAAGGCAAGAAAATGTTCGTGGAATATAAAGGTCCTTTGAAAGATACGTTGATTGAAATGGAACAAGATCTTCAGTCTGCTATTTCCTATTCAGGCGGCAAGACACTCAGTTCAATTCGCACTGTCGATTACGTGATTGTAAAGAACTCGATCTTCAACGGTGATAAAGTATTTTGATGAAACTCAACCGGTTAGAAACTATTCTCTAACCGGTTTTTTATGTCGTATTGTATTGTATTGTATTTATACTTAACGTAGAGGTCATTGAAGTGGTTTTAAGAATTATATCCAAACAAAACCGCAAATACCAATGCGAATATTGATAAGGCAATGATGATTGAACAGATTATCGTAATGATTAGGGTTAGGCTTTTCGGCATATCAGAACGAGTTTTCCAAATCGCGATAAGTAAAAACAAGCTCACTACTATAATGATTAAAAAAATAGAAAGAAGCATATAACGCTCTTTCATTATAAACCATACATCCATTGCGTTTGCTCCTTTTTAGTAACTTTTAACTTAACAACCTGTTTCTTTGATTGCATGAGTGAAGATCCTTTACAGCAGACCGTTCATGATAAAGGAGTAGTAGTTTGAAGCCGTTGATCTGCGTTGCAGCCGGACGCGTTCCGGAGGGCGTGCGGTGAACCACACCCCTCGCTTCGCTCGCTGGGTGTTTCACCTGTCCCGCTGATCCTCCCGGAGTCGCCGGCTTCCACTCCGATCAACTAAGCAATTACAAAGAAGTTGTTACACAATCGCGCCCGATTGTTGGATACACTTGACTTTTCATTCCAGGTGTAATAAAATTCTTACATATGATACATTTTGATAACGGAGACGAATTGCTCCTAACCTTGGAAGCTTTATCTAACCCCCATCGTTTAAAGATTATTAGCGTACTTACCAATGGAAAACAGTATGTTAGTCAGCTGGCAAGAGAACTTGGTATTAGTAGACCATTACTTTATTTACATTTACAAAAACTAGAGGAGGCGAATCTTGTTTCAAGCGTTAGTGAAGTATCAGAAAGTGGGAAAGCATTAAAATTTTATATGCTAAACTCTTTTCATTTTGTAATTGATGATAAGCTAATCCAACTATTAGCACCGTCTTTAACGGTGAAGAAAAAGAATTAACGTAAAGGTGGCTTTATACCATGATGATGACCAGTTTTTTTGGACTTATTAACCTAATTTTGTTTTTGATTATTCCAGTTGCCTTAATTTATGTATTGTTCAAGTACTTCAAACGTGCAGAAAAACGTGCAGATGAAAAATTGCAACTCGAAAAACAAAACACGATAAATCTGCAAAAACGTATAGATGAATTAAACGAGCGATTAATCGCCATTGAAAAAATGTTAAAGGAAGTCGAATAAAAGAAGACCTCAAAATTTCTTTGAGGTCTTCTTTTATCTAGCCCGTTTGTTGAACACTGACTTCACTTCAATTAGCCATATTTATACCAATAGTATATCATTACCATTTTTAAAATCATATCTTTTGTAAATAATACCTAATATAAAAAGCGATAAAGGTTCTATCGCTTTACGGAAAAAATATCTTGAGTTCTATATTTCATTAGCTGTTACCATCCGCAACAAGTCGGAACTTATTCTCGAATAGACTCGCCATTAATGCGCCAATCGTTAAGTTCATGACCATATTGGCAACAGCTGGTACGGCTGCGAGTGATCCGAAGTGCTCCATTGCGAGTGTTGCGGCGAGAGCGGTGTTGCAAATACCTGTATGGAATAAAATCGCGCGGGCGTTGCGCTCGGGTGCGCCTAGCCATCTGGAGATAACGTAGCCAGCGCCCATTGGTATGCTAACTTGTAATGTGACCGCTACGAATACAAGCGGCAGCACGGACAAGTTCTCAGACAGTGCTTGCTGGGCATTGGATATAACCGATAGAATGACTAGAAATAGTGCAAGTTGGGACAAGACACTGGTATACGATGTAAACTTCTCTACTTGTCGTTGAAATTTCCACTGGATTAGTAAACCGCTAATCAAAGGAAAGAACACGATGTACATAATGTTAAGAAATAAAGGCCAGAATTCAATAGGTATAAAACGTCCTGCAAACGTCTGCAGCAAGACAGGTGTTAACACAGGAGAAATGAATGTATCCAGCGTTGCCATCGTAATACTGAGCGCGACTTCTCCTCCTGCAATGAATGTGTAAATGTTTGCAGATGTTCCGCTTGGTACGGTACCCGCCAATATAATGCCGGTCGCGATCTCTGCTTGATTGCCGAAAAATATATAGGCAATTCCTATTGATACTCCGACCATGATCGTCCATTTCAGCAAGATGCCAAGTAAAGCATATTTTGGGTTTTTGATGACCTCAAGCAGCTTCTCCGACGAAAGCGATAAGCCCATCAGAAAGAAGATCGTCCCTAATCCAAAGCCCGTGAGTTGCCGGATTGAAATGAACGCATCCGGAATAGCGTAGGCAATGATGGATAAGAGTACGATCCAAATTGGTAAATACTTCGAAATGATTTTAGATATAGTTTGTATGGTTTTCATGTAGTTCTCCTCCTTGCGAGGAAGTCGGTCTATGTTTTTTTTGCTATGAGCGGTTAGACCGTAGCTATGAGCGCTTTTCCAAACACTATGATCCGTCAAAGACCATGTATGAGCGGTTAAAGCATTTGATAGAGCACTCATGTCGTAACTATGAGCGCCTTTCACGAATCTTTGAGCGCTCACCTTAAAAACATCGCTCCTCACTCAGCATTTCCGATAAATATACGCCCCATCCTCTACATAATCCAATTCCGCCACATCCCCAATCTCAACGGTTCCATCCGTTCTTGCCGTAACTTTCGCTTTGGATTCATCCAATTGAATAAGTGCCACGGTATAAGGAGCGAGATGGGCAAATTCTGCAGGTGCAATATGGATATTGGTATAGCTGTAAACCGAACCCTTCGAAGATACGTCTTGCTCTTGTAGCTGGCCTGTTCTGCAACTCGGACAACGGTATTTATTCGAGACACTGGCATATTCACACTGATCGCATTGATAGACTTTCATCTTTTCACAACCTTTCTAGAATATGAACTGTGGAGTACGAACCTGTTCCACCTAAGTTTTGTGCCAAAGCGAGTCGGGCATGTTCTACTTGATTCGGTGCAGTACCGCGCAGTTGTTGGACGAGCTGATACATTTGTGCGACACCGGTTGCACCGATTGGGTGGCCGCGTGACAATAATCCCCCGCTCGTGTTCACTGGTTTATCGCCAGTCGCTTTCGTTCGACCTTGCTCTACTGCAAGCCAGCCTTCACGTTTATTGAAAAAACCTAACTCCTCAATCGCAAGCATTTCCGTCATGGAGAAACAATCATGAATTTCCACGACGTCGATGTCTTCCGGACCCACGCCTGCCTTTTCATATGCCAAGCGACCCGACTCTCGTACTGCCGGCAATGAAAGCAAGTCATCTGCGTCTTGCATTTGTGTAGGTCCTGAACTTTGTGCAGACGAACGGATATGGATAGCACCTTTTTTTCGCGTGATCACTAACGCTGCCGCCCCATCTGTAGTTGGAGAACAATCAAATAGGCCGAGTGGAGAAGTAATAATACGTGCCTCCATAATCTCTTCCATCGTCGTTGGTTTCTGGAATTGTGCTAGTGGATTATTTAACGCATTTTCACGATTCTTCAACGCAATCATCGCCAAATGCTCTTTCGTAGCTTCTGTTTCATAAAAGTACCGATTCGCGAGTACGCCAAAGAATCCTGGGAATGTGAGACCTGCCTGCTTTTCATTAGAATCGTTATCCATTGCGGCATTGATCGCCTGTGTAACATCAGCAGTCGAAGCATGTTTCATCTTCTCCACACCCGCTATTAAGACTGTATCGTATTCGCCACTTAGAATCCCTATGATTCCTTGACGAAGCGCAATTCCCCCTGATGCACAAGCGCCTTCTACTTTGGCCGTTGGGATATAGCCGAGTCCGAGTTCATTGGCAACTAAGGCGCTAAGGATTTCTTGATTACCGATTGAGCCACCCATAAAGTTTCCGACAAACACCGCATCAACTTTCGGATTTCCTGCATCTTCAAGTGCTTCTATCGACGCTTCAACTAACAACTGCTTCATAGATTTGTCGACAAATTTTCCGAACTTCGTCATGCCAATTCCTTCGATATAGACATTCGTCAAGATTGCACCTCCACATGCTGATTTCGTAATTCTCTTTTTAAGATTTTACCGTACGAGCTTTTCGGAAGTTCATCCACGATATACATCTCTTTTGGTTTTTTGAAATTTGCCATATGGTCAAGACATAATTGAAGTAATTCTTCTTTCATCACGGGCTTAGTACCGTTCGGAACGACATACGCAATGACGTTTTCGCCCCATTTATCGTCAGGTACGCCGATAACGCATGTCTCTTTTACCCCGTCATGCTTATTGAGGACTTCTTCTACTTCCCTCGGGTAAATATTGACCCCACCTGAAATGATAACGTCTTTTTTGCGGTCCACGATATGCACATAGCCCGCTTCACTTTTCCACCCGAGATCGCCTGTTTGCAACCAGCCGTTACGTAATGTTTCATTCGTCGCCTTCTCATTATTCCAGTACCCTTTCATGACTAGGGAGCCTTTACAAACGATTTCTCCGACTTCACCTGCCGGCAGTTCAATCCCTTTTGCATCGACAATTTTCACATCGACAAATGGTCCAACACGGCCACAGGATTCCAGATGATCGCCAAGTTCGCGTTTAGGCATCA
Organism: Sporosarcina sp. P1; assembly: GCF_002743155.1. Classification (NCBI taxonomy): domain Bacteria; kingdom Bacillati; phylum Bacillota; class Bacilli; order Caryophanales; family Caryophanaceae; genus Sporosarcina; species Sporosarcina sp. P1. The sequence goes on along the minus strand of NZ_PDYS01000002.1, from coordinate 161,797 downwards.
TCGTAATACACATCGGCGCTTCAACTTGACCGAATGTCTGTGCAAATATCGGCCCTGTTAAAGCGAGTGCTTGCTCGAGTTTACTTGCCGCAATCGAAGAACCTGCCATATTAATCGTTTTGATTGTAGATAAATTCTTCGGATTGAATTTCGGATGCTGGATCATCAAATTGACCATCGTCGGAACTAGAAAAATAACAGTGACTTTTTCTTTCGTTAGATTATGCACGAATTCTTCGGGCTCAAACTTGTTAAATACAACTTGCGTTAATCCATACAACCACGCTACATGCGACAGGAAGTTACTGCCGTGTGTCAATGGTGCGACATGTCCTATCACATCGTCATAATCGGTTTCACAAGCAAGCGCTAGTGACAATGCTCCCGAAATGATGTTGCGATGACTCAGCATCACACCTTTTGGATTTCCTGTCGTTCCGGATGTATACATAATCGCGAAAGTATCTTCTTCCATAACTTCTGTTGTACATGTAGCACCAGCATGTTGTTCAATTGCCTGTTCGTACGGCTTGCCGATCGTTAACACCGGAATTGCTGTAGTGATCGGTCCTATTAACTGTGATTCACCAATAATCAACCGAACATCTGCATCGTCTAGCATATATTCATGTTCTTTCGGATGAAGTCGATAGTTTAACGGTACTTTGATGACACCTGAGATCGCTGCTGCCACGTCTAGCTCGATATGTTCTAGACGATTCGATGACAGAACGGCAAAGCGATCCCCTTTTTGAAGACCCACTTTCTTGAAGTATGCTGTAAGCGCAAGTGCCCTTTCCATCAGTTCATGAAATGTAATTGAGCGTCTTTCATCTTTCACGGCTATTTTATTCGGATAGGCTGCTGCCGATTTCATTGCTAGTTTACCAATTGTCTCCACCATCACTCACTCCTTTGCGCAAAATGAAATAATGGAATACCTGAATATTCATCTGGTTTTCTATGAACATGTGTATTGGATACCGGCAATATAATGAATTCCACTGTAATTGCCACAGGATTTTCTCCTTTAAGAAAGTGACCACCATTCACCTGTTTATTACAGTCTACATATAAACCATGGAAGTGGATATCCAGCTGTCCTTGTTCATCGTAGCCAACAAACCCTGTACCTGAAAGCAGTTCGACGGGAGTGTCTGTAACAATCCGTTCGGAATACTGTAAACTTTTATCAAGATTTTGCTGAGGTTGTACAATGGTTGCATACGCAAGAGAACCTATACATTGAAATTGAGCTGCTTCAACGTGATGTTGCTTACACACTGCAAGAATCCCTTCAAATAGATCGGTATCTTTCTTCAAACGACCGATAATTCGATTCGTTTTTTTGTCATACACCGCTTCAATTGGGTGATTCAATACAAAACCCTCCATCTACTTTCAGTATTTGTCCTGTCGTATAATTAGATTCGGATGAAGCAAAATACAGTACAGCTTCTGCGATACTTGTCGCTGTGCCAGTTTGATGGATTGTCGCCTCGTCCAATTTTGTCATAGATATAGGTGCAACCGAATTACATGTAATTCCATACTCACTAAGCTTCTTAGCAGTCTGCATCGTCAACTTACTAATTGAATCCTTAGAAGCTGTAAACGTTCGTTCACCGCCAAAACTTGATATCGAACTAATGTTGATAATACGACCATACTTCTGCTCCATCATATATGGTGAGACACCTCGAATGAATAAAGAAGTTGCTTGTGCATTCGTATCTGCTTCGAGTTCCCATTCATCAACAGATGACTGATTTTCATTGTGAGTACTACATATGCACATATTATTTACTAAGATATGTAGCTCTCCAAAGGTATCCGATGCTCTAGCCATTGCCGCATTCACAAATTCCTTATCCCGAACTTCGCCTAAGCATTCTAAATAAACTGCTTTGCCACTGAATGATTGAATTGCCTGCAATGTCGCCTCACAACTCACTGAATCCACCAGAACAACATTGGCCCCTTGTTGTGAAAGAAGGAGGGCCGTCTGGGCACCAATACCATTGGAAGCCCCTGTGACAATCGCCGTCTGTCCTTTCAACTTCATAAGCAACCCTCCTCCATCTACTTAATGTCTAGTAAATCTGGTAAAAATGTAGAGATCTGCGGAATATACGTAATGAGTAACAAAATAATGATGGAAGAGACAACGAAAGGCAAAACTCCTTTCGATATTTGCCCTATTGAAGTATTCGATATACCCGCGGCTACGAATAAATTGAGACCGACTGGCGGAGTGAAAAGTCCAATCGCTAAGTTGACTGTCATGAAGACACCGAATACTGTTGGATCGACGTCGAACAATAGCACAATCGGCAATAAAATCGGAATGAAAATATAGTAGGCAGAAATTGCATCGATAAACATCCCAGCAATTAGGAGAATGATATTAATTAGCAATAAGATGATAATTTTATTATCTGAAATACTTAACATGACGTTCGAAATCTGCGTTGCGATTTGCTCTGTTGTGATGATGTATGCATAGACACTCGCCGCACTGACGATAAACATGACGACCGCCGTCTGAATACCCGCTGCCACTAAGATGTCATACAGCTTTTTCAGTGTCAGTTCACGGTAAATGAAAAATCCGATGAACAAACTATAAAATACCGCCACTACCGCTGCTTCTGTCGGTGTAAAGTATCCACCATAAATACCACCTAAAATTATAACGGGAATTAATAGGCCCCAGATCGCATTTCCGAAAGCTTTAAAGCGTTCCGCACTTGTTGCAGGTTCTATTATGTACTGTTGCGATATCGGTCCCTCGCGTTTTTCCTGTCGATACCTAACGAACATGGCGGCTATAATAAATCCAACGCCCAATAGCAGGCCAGGAATGACCCCTGCCATGAACATTCTTCCGATCGATACCGGAATTTGATCGCCCGCCACTACAGCGAAGACGATAAAAGCAATACTAGGAGGAATGATGATACCGATTGCTCCGGAACTGGCCACCAAACCTGCTGCAGTTTCCGTTTTATACCCGTTCTTCACCATACCTGGGATTAAAATACCCCCAATTGCAGCAACCGTTGCAGGGCCTGAACCTGAAATGGCTGCGAAGAAAATCGCTGTCATAACGGTAACAAAAATAATTCCGCTTTTACGATGACCAACTAAAGCTTGCGCAAAATCAATCAATCTTTTTGAAATTCCCGCGTGCTCCATAATGACTCCCGCCAAGATGAAAAACGGGATTGCGAGCAACGTAAATTTCGCTACACTTGTATACATGATATCTGCAACCAATTCCAAACCAAACAATCCACTGCCTGTAAATAGCACAACAATGGACGAGATTGCTAAGGCCACAGCAATGGGCATTCGAAGCATGACTAAAATAAAAAAGACGCCGAATAAAATGATCGCTGTCATAATGGCTGCTCTCCCTTCTCGTTTTGCTGTCGGAATTCAACAATAGTTACTTGGATAGAGCGGATTAAACAAAACAGCGCACCGATTGGCATTGACATCGAGAACCACCATTGTGGCCAACCAAGAGAAGGTGTTTTCTGTCCCATATCCATCTGGTACTGCACCATCTTCAAACCAAAATATAGCAGAATAAAAAATAATAGCATCATCATCAATCCAACCAAAATCGTAATAATATTCTTTAGCAACAGACTGCCCTTGTCATAAATCAGAGTAAAGCCAAGGTGCGCGTACTTACGCACACCAATGGCCGTTCCGACAAATGTTAACAATACGAACAAGTTAACTGTAATTTCTTCTGTAAAAGAAAATGAATAATTGGCAAATCCTCTGGATAAAATATTAACGAATGCAATGGTGGACATAATGGACAGTACAATCACGACAATCCATTCTTCTAATCTATTGAATATTTTCCCCATACATCCACCCCCCAGTTCTTATTGGTCTTGGAACTTGTCTAATAAATCCTTGCCCCAAATATCTTCATACTTTTTATAAACCGGTTGCACCGCTTCTGTAAACTTGGCTAGTTCTTCGTCTGTTGGTGCATAGAACTGCATGCCTGCTTCCTTCAGCTCACTAATTTGTTTCTCTTCTTTTTCACGTGCCATTTCCACTTGATATTCTGCCGCTTCTTTACCTAACTTCTTCACAAGCTCCTGATCTTCTTCACTCATCGAATCAAACAACTTCTTATTGATGCCCAATACTAGTGGATCATAGGAATAGTTCCAAGTCGTCAAGTAGTCTTGTACTTCATTCAATTTAGAAGAGTGAATAACATCAATCGGATTTTCTTGACCATCAATCGTACCTTGCTGAAGAGATGTAAATACTTCAGAGAATGCCATTGTCGTTGGATCCGCACCTAGTGCACGGTACAAGTCTGTGTACATGGTGATCCCAGGAATACGTACTTTCAGACCTTTCATATCTTCTGGTGATTTGATTTCCTTTTTACTGTTTGTGATTTGACGGAAACCATTCTCTCCGAATCCGAGTAATTCTACGTTCTTTTCATTGAGTATTTCTGCAAGTGCTTCTCCACCTGCACCATCAAATACTTTGTCTACCCCATCTTTATCTTTAAATAGAAATGGCGCACTCGCCACACCAAAGCGATCATCTAAGATTGAGTAAATAATAGTGGAGTGAAGGCTCAAGTCGGTCTGCCCTTTTGTCAGAAGCTCTACACCTTTCCCTTGATCACCATTTGATAGTTGTTCATTCGGAAACACTTCAATATTGATACGACCATCCGTTTGTTCATTCAAGTCCTGCGCTAACTTGTCTGCGGCCTGATACCAAGTAGATGAATCATTAACCGTGACAGACATTTTCAGATCGTATGATTTTCCTTCAGACTCACCCGCACCGTCTGTTGTTTCTTCTTTGTCTGACGAACAAGCTGCCAACATCAGCATGGCAGATAAACTAATTGCGCCTAAAACACTCTTTTTCTTCATTTTCATTTGTTGTTCCCCCCAGTTTTTTTCAAAAGTCATCCAGATACTTATTACATCTAAAGAGTATCTATTCAAAACATTTTGTTAGTATATATAATTCTAATAGTCTGACAGTTTAATTCATATAGACTTTAGTACAATGATATATAGAAAAACACTTCTATTTTTGTGTCAACGTCTAGTTTCCATAGTAAAGCTTCTTTTTTCAGCTCTGCCATCATATTAAAATAATAAAACACAAAAAGAGGAGCCATTCAGTGCCCCTCTTTTTATACGTTATTTAACTTTTTCCTAGCTCTTACTAAGTAAAATGCATTGATCCAAGAAGCAATCGGTATGACTAGCGCGATGCCAAGCCCCGCACAAAGGATCAAAATCATTTCTGAACTGAATATCTTTGAATTGACAATATCTCCTATAGAGTAGTGTAAATCCTTGAACCAAATGAGCAGTGCCAAATAGCCTCCAAAGAAAGCGAAGAACAAGGTATTGGTATCGGTTCCTAAAATATCTCGTCCAACACTGACACCAGACGTAAATAACTCCTTCTTACTTAAGCTTCTACTATGCTTAAATACTTCATGCATAGTGGAAGCGATCGATATAGCGACGTCCATGATGGCTCCAATTGTACTCATGATAATGACGGAAGCACCTATTTTTACGAAATCCACGCCAATATAGAGTGACATACCTGCGATTGCCTCTTCTTCCTCTTCACCAAACCCTTGAATCATGAGCTTTTGGGATACTACTACTATGAAAAACAATAATATACTAATGGTAATCATCGTCGAGATGAATGCTATTACCGTTTTGCTATTCACTTCATTAATGTAAAATAAACTGACGCATCCAATCACTATGCAGGCGATAAATGTAATCAGTATAGGATTAGCGTTCGGATCCAACATAAAAAACATGGTGAAGAAGACGACACCAAAGTTAAAAAACAGTGAAATGAATGATCGCACTCCACTTTTTCCACCTACCCCAATCATCAATACGAGTAAAATAACCGCGAGCCATACTATCACATTCATATTCTCGCCCTCTTTCGTTCAATAAAGAAAATCGCTGTATAGAGTCCAATCGGGATAGTCAAGACGATCCCAATTCCACCAGCTAATGCACGTGCTAATTCCAGCGATAGATTCATCGAAAGTGCAAATCCTACAGGTGAAGAGTTTTTTAAATAGAGGATCAGCATGGGGATGGATCCACTTATATAAGCGAAAAATAGAATGCTTGTAATAGTTCCCATAATATCTTTGCCGATATCTATGCCAGATGCTTTCAGCGCTTTAACGGATATAGTACTATCTCTTTCATATAATGCAAACATCGAAGACGACATGGTAATGGCCACATCCATGATAGCTCCAAGAGATCCAATAAATAACCCCGCCATGAAGATCGTGTGATAAGGACGCGTCAAAAACTGCATTTCTTCATAACGCAGCCCATTCCCAGAAGTGATCCAGATGACAAGAGACGTGATGGAAAGAGATACTACCGTTGCGACTAACGTAGCCACAATGGCGGCATACGTTTTTTCATTGCGTCCGCTAACTAACAGGAGCGAAATGGTTGTGAATAACAGGATACATATCCCGCAAACCACAAGTAAACTGACCTCATAATATTTCACATAAATATCTAAAGCGACTGATAGTACCATGACGTTCATCACAAAGCCCACTATCGCCAATAGCCCTTGCTTATGCCCTACAATCAATAGCGTAAAGACGAAGATCCATGCAACGATCAATACGTATTTATCACGTTTCACGTCTGTGATACTACCTGTCAGTTCTTCTCCTACCTTCGAATCAATCGAGACAAATAGTTCATTTCCTATATGGTACTGTTGATCGTACGCCCCCGAAGATGAATACTCATTTACCAACTGGACTTCACGACCCATTTCTTCCCCATTCATGATCCTAGCTACTATGTGCTGAACAAATAGGGTATCTTCATTGCCATGCGTATCTGTTACTTCAGTTTTTTCCTCTATCGTTGTATGGATTACCTTAGCGATCGGTCGGTCATAAAATGAATAATTTTGATTTACAAAAACAATGGAACTGATACAGCAAAGTGCTAAGATCAAAAACAAGATCCACTGCCATGTTGTGACGTTTCTAATTCTATTCAAGACAATCCTCCTGGCACTCTTAGGATGAGACACAGATTAATCCTACCATGAATAAGACGTAGGTTTGAAAAAAAAAATCATCTGTTTCTCCATCCAGTAAGAAAAGCTCCGCTTCCCATATAGGAAGCGAAGAAAATTGATCACTTATTCATGACTACTCCTCCATTAAACGCAATGCCAAGTACAACAAAAAGACATCATGTGTACTAGAAACAGATAATCCCGTTAATTGCTCGATCTTTTGCAGCCGGTAAGACCATGTGTTTTTATGGATATGCAGACGCTGTGCAGTATTTTGCATCGATTGATTCTCTTCGAACCATACTGTCAAATTATTTAGCAGGTCTTTATGATCTTCCAGCGTCGCAACTGTACGCTTAAGGAATTCTTGCTTCACCATATCTGGAACGCTCTGCAAAATAATTTCAAGCCGCAGTTCATGCTCAAAGACAATATCGCCGGATCCCTTTGCAGCATTGACAGCACGTTCTGCCTGCGCGAATGATTTAGCTAATTCGAAATACCGTGTGGATGCACCTATACCTGCGACGACTTGTACTTTCTTGCGCCGTTTTATATGAAGCAACAGGAATTCTAATTCATTTTTTACTGTTTGTTGATTCATTTCAGGTAATAATAGTAAGATTTTATTTTGCGCCCAGCGAATCATCTTCATAGAAGGGTGGATATTTTGAATCGATGCGAATGTCTCCATTTCCTCGATCGTGAACTGTTCCAGTAAATCCAGCACTTCCAATACCACCACTTGACGGTAAAGAGTGACGTCGATTCCGAGCAGTGTCCCCCGTTCCATAAATCGTTCATCTTTCTTTGATCCTGTCAGCCAGTCAAAGACGAAGAACTCCACATCACGTACTTTTTCATCCTTCTGCTTTCTTTTCAGGGAGTCCTGGATGAACAGTTCCGCTACGCGTAAGATCAGCTGAGCCTGCGGATGAATCTCGTCTGGATCACCCGTCACACCAAGTACAGCGATCGGTTCGCCTCCAATGATGATTGGCAAGACGATACCCCTACGAACCCCCTGCAGATGCTGCGCTTCCTCATCCCCCATACGGAGCATCGTTTTCTGACGCATACTCAACAGTGCTCCTTCATGGAACTGGTTGATTCGATCGGGTTCTGTACTCGATTGAATGAAGCCTCTTCGATCCGTTAAAATGACTTGCTGCTTAATCAGATTCGATAATTCCGTTACCATTTCATGTCCTAATGTATCAAATTGAAACACCTGTCTCACCTCAAATGGAAACCGTTTGTAATACTTAGTTTACGTCACTTTAGATTCCACTACAATAGAGGAGATTCAGATAAGTCGGACTTCCGGTACTCCACCGCCCCATGCCTTTATGAGCAGCTGTAACAGTTCTGCAGTTTCAATGGTTGGAGATTTCTCTAACATGATAGATCCGCCTTGATCGGTATGGCGCTGTTCTGCAGTGACTCGGTCGATCATCGCGGTTTGCTGTTGACTCGTCGCTTGGTTTATCGACTGATGCGTGACTGCGGCTGCTTTGCGCAAAGGGATTTGCATCCCGCTTTGATACGATGCCACCTCCAAGTAGCGGTTTATTTCTTCCGCTACTTCTTCAATAAATAGGAGGGCCTTCTCTGAATGCAAACCAATTTTCTGGTCAGCTATAGCGGTTTCCCAACCTGCCACTTCAACTCGTAAAGTATGTCCCCATATGCTCTCAATGCCGTTTAGTAAACGCACAAGTATGGTACAAGTACGGGCCAACTCCGTTTCCTGCATTACGTTCGGCAATTGAATATATGAGGACAATGCAGCTTTTTCCTGTCTTTTTTCATTGTGAAAATGTACAACAATTCCTTCACTTCCAAGCAGCTGTTTCATCAAACCAATGGCAGAAACTTTTTTATACGCAATAGAGGAACCGTCAGCAGCATCGGGAAACCATTCACTGTTGGAGTTGCCATGCGAACAACTCAAAGCGCGCTCTGTTTGTTCAGCTTCAAATAAACTCCAAGAGCCGCACGCTTTTACTTGTTCCATAAAATAATCGGGTATACGTATATGCTTTTCTTTTACTTTGCTCGATAAAAATGATGCGATTCTACTGTCAGCAATATCCATGGTATATTGCTCTACTCTCGTCTTTCGCCGATAGAATGTCTTACCGAAGAACGACATCACTTCAGCTGGTAAAGTCACATAGCCATGACTCAGTAGCCAATATGCTTCCTGTACTTTTTGTAGGCGCTGGATAGTTTCATGCTGCATGGCGGCCATTGCTATGAGCATAATCCTCTCTTGAGGCAGTCCTATCGGTTTGTCATAATAATCCGATGTTACAAATTCATTCATATATTGTTGCAACAGTGCAGGAGGTATCAATCGATCGCGTTCAGCTACAATCTGTAAGCCAAGCCATTTGATTTCGCTTGCTGAATAGTCATAGATCCATTGACCATATAATCCATCCTGTAACAGTTTCCTGACTACTTGATGAAATCCTGAATACACAGGTCTTCCACGCTGTTGTTCTACTTGTTTATACAATAACTGCAACAGTTCACGTTCATGTATACATTCCTTCTTCTGTTCAAATACTCTCATGTCACGGTCTCCTTTCGTAAACAACAAAAAACAATCATTCCGCCTCTTCGGCAAGATGATTGCAATAGTTGTGAATGAGGAAACAAATTCAGGCATCTTTAAAATACTCCATACAAAAATGCATAGATGCAGATACCTTTTTTGCTTCCACTCCTCAACCCCCGAAGAAAGTGTCGCTTTGACGATACGTGGCAGGTCTCCTGGCTTCACTTCATCCTTCCGCTAATGCCTTCCCATGTCTCCATAGTGGCTAATTTTAGCGGTCGTCCGTGTGTACAGTTGCGGGGACAGCTCCGGTTTACGGATTCCCTTTTACACCTTGATAGGTACCAGCGTATCGTGCAAACTCATATATTTGATTGATTTCATTTTATCATGGATAACATAGAGGGTGGTAGCGTTTGTTTTTATTAAGGAAGTCCACATAAACAAATAGGGTGCCTATGCACTAAACTACTGTGAAAACATCCACAATCGTTTTTTGCTAGGCACCCTGTATCGAGTTTTCTTCATTACTTACATGAGTTGTTGTTCGCATAGACAGCCGCAATCCGCCAATCCTTGAACGTATGCCTCTTGCCATGTGATCCCATGGATGAAACCATTCTCCGAGTAACCTGTGATCAAATAGAATGTTTCGTTCTGCTCTGGTAGTGATGAATTGTTCTGATAGTCGTTGTTCTTCATAAGAATTACCTCCTGGATTTTATATTTTTCATAGTATATGCCTTATCGGGGAATAAAAGAACATTTTTTCGCTCTTATTGATAAAAGGCTATTTGATAGCGCTTACATTTTAGAAGCGAAGGAAATAAGTTCTTTATATATTTCCGAGTAAGTTTACTAAAGGCATATTTTATATTTCAGTGAATTCTGTTTATTGTATCATTCAAATAAATAAAAGTAAATATAAAAGTTATCATTTCGAATGAAGTTTTACGTTTTTTTGAAGAGAACCTATGACTTCTGTATCATTCCATTATAAAACACGGTCTGTAAAATTCTTTCCATACAAAAAATCTCCCTAAGTCCTCTTTACGACTTAGAGAGATCAGTAGTTATAAGGACATTTGCTTTTCGCAAATGTCGATGACTGCTCTGACAGAGTCAGCTGACTGATCAAGTGCTGTTTGTTCTTCCTTTGTTAACGGAAGTTCAATCACACTTTCGATACCATTGCCCCCGAGAACAGTGGGTACGCCTAAGTAAATATTTTGATATCCATATTCACCCTCTAAATAAGCGATGGACGGCAAAATTCGTTTCTTATCTTTAATAATTGCCTCAGCCATCTCTACTAAAGCCGCAGCGGGTGCGTAATAAGCGCTACCATTACCTAGTAGTGAGACAATTTCACCGCCGCCTTTTCGAGTACGCTCCACAATGGCTTCTAGCCGTTCATTCGATATGATTTTATCCAACGGAATGCCGCCGGCGTAAGAGTAACGCACAAGTGGCACCATATCATCTCCGTGTCCGCCAAGTACAAAGCCCGAAATATCCTCTACAGAAATATTCAATTCTTCGGAAATGAACGTATTGAAACGTGCAGTATCAAGCACACCTGATTGTCCAATTACACGATTTTTAGGAAATCCAGTTGTTTTATAACATACATATGTCATCGCATCTACCGGATTACTTAAAATCAGCACGGTGCTGTCTGGGGCATGACGCTTCACTTGCTCGGAAACGGAACGCATAATCTTCGCATTGGTTGCAACTAAATCATCGCGACTCATACCTGGTTTACGCGCAACACCCGCAGTAATGATAACCATTGCTGCACCTTCAATATCCTCGTAATTAGATGTACCTGTAATGCGAGAATTAAATTGTTGTACAGGACTCGTTTGAAGAAGATCTAGTGCTTTACCTTTGGTTGGATTAGAGAGATCCGGTATATCGACTAATACGATGTCACCTAGTTCTCTCTGCGCTGCCATCAATGCTACGGTTGAACCGGTATGACCAGCTCCAATGACTGCAATTTTATGTCGTTTGAAAGCCATGGAAACCACTCCTTTCTATAGATTTCACTATGAGTAATACGCTTATAGCACATGTATGCCTCAGTCTTTCTTCGGCGCCTTCTTCACTTCTGCCAGTTTCTTTACTTGTGGAATTTCTGAAGTAGTCGGCACTAGGGGTTTCACCATGCCATATACTGAATCATCGGGACGCGGTATTACATGCGCGCCTAGTAATTCACCTACACGCGCTGCTGCGTCGCGACCTGCATCAACAGCTGCCTGAACTGCTCCAACGTCACCTTGAACGATGACCGTAACGATTCCGCCATCCACCATCTCCTGTGATACTAACTCTACATTGGATGCTTTCACCATGGCGTCCGCCGCTTCAATCGATCCAATCAATCCTTTTGTCTCAATCATTCCGATCGCTTGACTCATGTATATCACCTCTTTTCACTTCTGTTGAATCGATAATACCAATAATGACCGCGTCGATTGGGATCGGGTTTTCTTTCGGTAAAATAAAGCGTGAAGAACCGCCACTCGTAATGAGTACTTCATCACCAACCCCTGCTCCAATCCGATCTGCCGCGACCATATGCGACTGTATACTATTGCCGTGTGCATCAATCGGCTGGACGATTAACAGCTTAAGTCCTGATAATCCATCCTCTTTACGGGTTGCCCATACATTACCAATCACTCTACCCATTCGCATGCGTAATCACCTTTTTCTACTTTCTACTAGATATCGTTTTACCGAGTTCACGTGCTGTATCTCTTGCTAGTGCCGTCACAATTGTGCCTTTATTAATAACAATTTCCTTTTCTGAAATCTCGGACACGTCTTCAGCCGACAAAAGCTTTTTTGTGAATTCAAATGTCACTGGAGCATTTACTGGAGTAGTCGTCGTCACCGTTTTCATCATCGTTTGTACAGGTACCGTTTCTTTTGCGTCATCCGATTTCACTAGACGACCAATCGACCCCTGTGAAATGAAACCTGCATTTGCTTCATCGGTATCAATATGCATTTCAAGACGATATCGCTCATTCACTCGAATGCGTACATTGCGGAATGAAATAGATCTCATTCCGTCCGCTTCCACTGTGACATATTCCCCGTCTTCCACGCCAAAGCGCGTAGCATCAGTGGGCGCCATATGGATATGTGCCTGTGCAATAATAAGACCTTGGTTTATATGCACACTACCTTTTGGTCCAATTAATGTAATCGGTGCTGATCCTTCAATATTGCCGGATTCCCGAAGTGGGGGCTTGACGCCGAGCTTCATAGCATCCGTAAAGCTGACCTCAACTTGGGTCGCTTTTCGGACAGGCCCTAAAATACGCACACGTTCAATGCTGCTTTTAGGTCCTGCAATCATCACCGTTTCATTGGCGGCGAATTGGCCCGGCTGTGAAAGCTCGGACCGCTGTGTCAATTCATACCCTGTGCCAAACAATACTTCCACATGTTCAGGCTGTAAATGTACGTGACGGGCGGAAACTGCAATAGGAACCGCTCGTTCCGGCAATTGAACGGGAGCTTTCCCTAATTGTCCAAGAATTTCTCCGACAATTTGTTCAATCAATTGCTGATTCATTTAGTTCACGCCTTTCTACTATGTCAGCAGTGATTATTCGCTTTTTGGTAACATCATTTCTAGTTCATTATGTGGTCTTGGAATTACGTGAACAGAAAGCAATTCACCTACACGTTGTGCTGAAGCAGCACCTGCGTCTGTTGCCGCTTTTACTGCGCCTACATCACCGCGTACCATAACTGTTACGATTCCGCCGCCAACATGTACTTTACCTACTAAGTTTACGCTTGCTGCTTTCACCATTGCGTCTGCTGCCTCGATTGCACCGATTAATCCTTTAGTTTCTACCATTCCTAATGCTGTACCTTCTCTGTTCATAATTGTTTCCTCCTAATAGTGTTTTATTTTGTAAGTTGTTTAACGATTTCACTAACTAAGTTCTGTACTAATGCTGGATCGATGTTGTTGTTTGTTGTGGCTGATACATTGTTCATCACACTAGATACGAGCTGGTCATTGGAACTCTCTACAGGCTCTGAGTGCTTCGGCAGTTGTACTTCCTTCGTGCCATATGCCATCCGCTTAATGTTCAACAAGTGCTTAGCTGTGACATTGTCTGATGTAATATTACCGCCAAATGTTCCGCACCCTAATGTGAATGATGGCATTAAACCTGTCGTACCACCAACTGCTCCAATAGAAGACATGGTATTGACCAAAATACGGGATACTGGCATTTCCATAGCGAATTCACGAGCTACTGCATCGATTTCGGTATGTAGTGCCAAGCTATGTCCACGCCCGCCAAGATTTAGCAAGTCGAGGCACACTTCTTTCGAGTGCTTCACACCATCCACGACATACATAGCGAAAATCGGTGATAATTTCTCCAATGAAAACGGTACGTCTTTACCAACTTTCGTTTCCATCCCAACAATCAAGCGCGTGCCTTCAGGTAAAGAAATGCCTGCCATTTTCGCGATGAACTGTGGGCTCTTACCGACCACTTTCGGATTCACCTTACCGGGTACCGGTGAGATGATACCTTCCATAATCTTTTTCTCATCATCCGATAAAATATACGCGCCGTTTTTCTTCAACTCACGCGTAACGAGATCCACGACGTGCTTATCGACAACAATGGCTTGCTCGGTTGCACAAATCGTACCGTAGTCAAATGATTTGCTGTCCACAATGTCTTTTACTGCTTTTTCAATCTTTGCGGAACGTTCGATATACACTGGCACATTCCCAGGGCCTACACCGTAAGCCGGCTTACCGGAGCTATATGCCGCTTTGACGAGCGCACTACCGCCTGTTGCAATGATTAGATTAACATCTTTATGCGACATTAATTGCTGTGTAGCTTCCATCGAAGCCAACGTGAGACATTGAATCAAACCTTCCGGTGCACCCGCTGCAACAGCTGCTGCATCACATACTTTTAATGCTTCGTGTGTGCATTCCACTGCGTAAGGGTGAGGGCTAACTACAATGGAATTTCGTGTCTTCAATGAAATCAACGTTTTGAAGAACGCTGTCGATGTTGGGTTGGTTGTCGGGATAATAGCGGCAACTACACCAAACGGAGCAGCGATTTCCAAGACTTTATTCATATGGTCTTCTTTGATGACACCGACTGTTTTCATATCTTTAATACTTTCATATACGTCTCGGGAGCCCACTTCGTTCTTAATTTTCTTATGAGCTGCTACCCCCATACCTGTTTCTTCTACTGCTAGTTGCGCGAGGCGACCGGATTGTTCAAAGGCAGCATCCGCTACGGCTTTGACAATCTTGTCGACTTGTTGCTGAGAATAGCCCATAAATTTCTCTTGTGCTTCTTTTGCAGTTTGGACGGCTGTACGCATTTGTTGCAAAGCTAATAAATCATTATCCACTAATTGGACCAAATTTAACCACTCCTTTCTACATGCTTATCTATCAGTAACTTAACGGATCATCTGCCATCTTCTGTATCGCTTCCCGGAATGCGTCGGCTGCAGCATTGCAAGAAGATTGACTGCCTGTCAACAGGCCACCGCCGAAGTTTGTTTCGGAGGGAGGTGCATAGAGTACACAAAGTGTAACGTCAGCTGCTTTTAAAGCAGCGTCCAAACCGATAACAGCTTCAACAGGCGGTGCAATCAAGTATGCCAATGACTGTCCATCGGATACATTGGCCATGTCAGCCAAATAACTCCCACAACTGGAGATGGTATGCGCATATAACGTATGATTCGGGTTACCGTTGATCGCTTCAAAATACGCTTCGTGCTCTATCGTTATACGAATTGAATCAAGGCCGCTTTTCACTTCTTCCGGTGACGAACCTGCAATGATTCCAATAAACTCTCCCGATAACGGGCCAGAAGAATGAGCTGAACCCGCGTAAAAGCTTTTTGCGTAGACCACTTCCACATCACTATGCTTCGTTGCTGCATCAATTGCTGTATAGCCGACGTCGTCAATTGTCGTCGTTACTATCCCAAGGCTTCGCTGGTTAGACTTCAATCGAAACTTCTCAGCAAGTTCCGGACTGACATTTGATATGACTTGCATCGACAATATATCTGCATAGATTTTCATTTGCCCTCCCCCTTCCTTATCCTTCCTTTTGAACAAGCGATACACCGCTCGCTTCATACTTTAAGATTTTCTGAATAATCGTCCCGAGGAATGCACCCGCCTCGACAGGAGGGATTCCTCCTTTATGGATATTCGAGATGACCATACGATCTGCTTCAATCGTGCCATGTCGAGGTTTGTAGCACATATAAGCACTTAGCGACTCTGCAGAAACAAGACCTGGACGTTCACCGATCAGCATGATGACAACATCAGGTTGCAACAGCTCTCCGATATCATCCATTACGGCAACTCGTCCCTTATCGACATAAAATGTTGTTCCCATATCAATATTCAAGTTGTTAAGTGATTGTTGTAATGACAAGTAGACGTCTTCCAAGTTTTCTTCTATCGCTTTCGCACTCAGTCCGTTTGACGCTACGATTTGTACGACGGGTGATTTCTTACAACGCTCCTGAATTAAAGATCTTGCTTCGTCTGAAAGCTTTCTACCAAGATCCGGGCGTCGAATGTATTCTTCTTTATCTGCCACTTTGGATTGCACTTGGAACAAACCTAGCTGTTCAAGCAAGTTATCCGGTACTTCACCGTAGACTGCGTCAACCGCTGCTGCATGATCCAGTCGGAACTGTAGCCACGTTTTTGTTTTCGGACGTGAGCCTGCGCGCCCAACTCCTACGCGCGCTGGTGTTTTCTTACGATATTCTGCCAGCTTATCTTCTTCAGAAGCTGTTTGTGGTTTTGATTTCGGGTTACCATACGCTGTCGTCGGCTTGGGTTTTACAGTAGAAATATTTCGCTTCGGCTCTTTCGTCGTACTATGGAATGTCACTGCGCCACTAGGCGAATTCCCCACAGTTTCCACTTCCAAATGTCCGATCGGTTGCTGTGAAAATAGTTCTATTTTCTGTTCATTCGTTGACGGTTGTATTTTTTGACTGCTATTTGCGGCCTCCAGTTTTTCCACAACCATTTTTGTGATTTGCTGAATTAATTCTTCATTCAAGTCCATCCACCTCCTATCGATTGAAGAGCGTGAGATCTCCGGCATGTTTGCTCAGCATGCCATTTTCATAAATCCCCATCTTTTCAAGCCATTTCAAGTATTCAGGTGCTGGTGTTTTGCCCATCGTCTGAAGAACAGTCGCCACGTCATGGAAGCTCATGGACTGGTAATTCAACATAACGTCATCACCCATTGGTGCTGCGATGATGAAGTTCACACCTGCCGCTGATAATAAGATACTTAAATCCTCAATGTCATTTTGATCTGCTTTAATATGGTTCGTATAGCAAATATCTACACCCATCGGAAGACCATGAAGCTTGCCCATGAAGTGATCTTCAAGGCCAGCACGGATTACTTGCTTGCTGTTGTACAAGTATTCTGGTCCAATAAATCCGACGACTGTGTTAACGATGTACGGATCATAATGTCGTGCAAATCCGTAGTTACGTGCTTCCATAGTTACTTGATCTACGCCGTAATGCGCTTCAGCCGATAATTCAGATCCTTGTCCTGTTTCAAAATACAACGTTTGAGGACCTGTACCCGTGCCCATTTTCAGTGATAGATCTTTCGCTTCTGCAATTAATTCCGCCGAAATACCAAATGAACGGTGAGCTTTTTCTGTTCCCGCGATACTTTGGAAAATCATATCGGCAGGTGCCCCCTGTTCGATTGCTTTCATCTGTGTCGTAACATGTGCGAGTACGCAGTTTTGCGTCGGAATTTCCCATTCATCAATGAAATCTTTCGTTGCATTCAACACACGCTTTACACTTTCCACAGAATCATCTACTGGATTGATTCCAATTACCGCATCACCGATACCGTAAGACAAGCCTTCTTTTAACGAAGTGATGATTCCATCAATATTGTCTGTCGGATGATTCGGTTGCAGACGGGAAGACAATGTACCTTTTTGACCGATTGTAATATTACATGTTGATAAGATTTCAATTTTATTAGCCGCGTGCACTAAGTCGAGATTAGACATTAGCTTTGTGACGGCTGCGATGACTTCCGAAGTCAATCCACGGCTGAGACGCTTTAATTCGCGGTCGCCTACTTCATTACTCAAAATGTATTCACGCAGCTCTGCGATGCTCCAGTTCTGGATTTCACCATAGACCTTCTCGTTAATATCATTTTCAATAATTAGTGAGACTTCATCACTTTCAATTGGAATCAGTGGATTGTTACGGATATCGCTTACAAGCAACTCACTGACGACTGTTTTGGCAGCGATTCGTTCTTGCACGGTTTCCGCCGCAATTCCTGCGAGACGATCTCCAGATTTCTCTTCATTCGCTTTTGCTAGCACTTCTTTTAGGTCATGGAACACATATCGTTCGCCGCCTAATGTAGTGGATAAATTCACGTACAAGACCTCCTTTACGTTGTATGGAAAGTTAAGGTTTTCACGACGACCGGCACGACGCCTGAAGTGAGCGCATTGCCGATATCGATGTAATCGCCTGTTTCCACATTGATTTGATCTATACAAATAATACTTTGTTTCACGTGTAACGCTGCCAGTGTTTGGCCAATCACTTTGGCATGATCTGATTGAATGACCAATATAATCGGTTGTTCAGGTCGCGGCCTCTCGTTCATGATCTGAACAATTGCACTGGCCAGTTTCTGCACATCGCGAAATCCGAGATAGGGAAGATTGGATAGATAAAGTGCGAAGTTTTGCCCTTCTTTTGCTGAGTCGTATAAAGTAACTGCCTGCTGAACCGCATCTTCGAACTGGGATAATCCTGTCTCAAGATTTTCTTCAAAGTCGTATTGATAAATAGGGATGTTCTTTAATGGCAACTCATGTGGTGCAACCTGTATGGTAGCCCCGCTAATTTCAGTAGTCTGTGTTCCAGCTCCCAACACAGTAGCCCTCACAGTTTCCACTGGCTCCTGCCAAGTAAAGTGTTGCAACGATGTATTTTGTAGCAGCGCTTCCGCGAGTTGAATTCCCATATCATCGTACTTCGCTTCTTGGACTTCTTCAGTAGTGTGATGATACATACATTCGGATATACCACCTGAAAAGACGATCGTATCGACCGGCTGCAGCCAGTTCGGTTCATGACCGAGCAGCAGCACTTGATCTTGAGCATGAACTTCTTTTTTCAAAATACGTGCCATCGCTTCTGCCATATAAGTCGTTACAAAAGTTACTGCTGATGCATTTTGTGGATCTCCAACTTGTAACGTATAGCCTTGGTCTTGCAATAACCGTTCGACAGGCGGTGAAATTGTACGGACTTTTCCGTGTTCAAATTCGATCAAGCGACCGCCAATATGCATCGTACATGTGCCAAGCAGTTGCTTGTCTTGGAACACTGCAATATTTGCCGTTCCGCCGCCAATGTCTATATTGGCGATTACTTGCCCACTTTTTCCAGACAATTCATAGCTGCCTGATCCTTTTGCTGCAATGATGCCTTCTAAGTCAGGGCCTGCCGTTGCTACGAGGAAATCACCTGCTTCTTCAGATAAAAGATGCAACATTTCACTGGCATTTCGCTTGGTAGCGGTTTCACCGGTAATAATAACAGCTCCTGTTTCGATCTGAGAAGGCTGAATTTCGGCTTTTTCATATTCTCTGCGTATAATCTCTTGGACACCTGCTACATCAATCGTCACTGCATCTTGTAATGGCGTTCGGAATACCGGACTTTTATAAAGTATTTCTTTGTCTGTAATTTCTATTCTTGGCACATGTGTTGCGCCCGCCACATTACGTAGGGAAAATCGACTGATAATCAGTTTCGTCGTGCTTGTGCCAATATCAATTCCTGCACTAATAATGGTTTCGTGCTTATTGAAATTGCTCACGCCCACACTCCTTTCTGATTACTTATTGTCCTCCACTTTTGATATAAAAAAGACGCCTTTACAAACCCATGGATTTTCCCACGGGATGTAAAGGCGCCTTTGCCGTTTTTATTCACTTGTATGAAATTTACTATATCAAATTCCTACTTACCTGTAAAGAATATTAGCCGAGAAAGATCAAGTGCTGGTCAGCTTTTGACTCTGCGTAATGTCGCATCGCTTGAAGGTCGTTAAGCTTTGTCAATTCCTTAAGATGTTCGATGCCCATGCCCGTTTTAGAAGAAACCATAACGATAGGCCCTTCGTTCATGACAGTCTTTAACATGCCAAGTGAACGATCTATATCCGCATCCGGAAGGTCGCATTTGGTGATCACTCCAATGGGTAGTTTCGGGATGCCCATGCTGAAACCTGGCGGGAAAATAAGCTTCTCACTCGTTGCGTCTTGCAAATACAATACGTGCGTTACTTCAAGCGCGGTAGCCATAATATTTTTGTAGAACATTGGATTTTCTGTGTACTCGCCCGGAGTATCAACAATCCAATCATAATAACTGAGCGTTTGCGTTTTGAAAGCTTCTACTTCTCGGCCCAATAAGGCATTTGTCAATGTAGACTTTCCCGCCCGTACCGCACCGATCAGCATCGCCTTGTTTCGCATCGTCCTCACTCCTTATGATTTTGTAATTTCAGCTGGCGTATACTTTAACTTCTCCGATAAAAAGCGATTTATCTCTAGCATAGCCATCTCTACTTCCGAAACACTACCTACAACGACAAGACTACCGGTAAATCGATCGAGGAATCCAATGCGAACATTCGCTGCTTTCGTAGCCAAGTCACCTGCAATAATTACCGTTTCACTCGGTGTGCAAGTGAGGATACCTAAGGCACCGGCCTCTTGGATGCCTAACTTCTGAAACATATCAGGATCGGGATTAGCAATCAAATGACTGAGTGTAATCTGTTTTCCTGGAACAAATTCCTGTATAAATCTTTTCTTTTCTTCGCTCATTATACACACACCCTATATAGTTTTATACTTTAGTAGCAGAAGCTTCTGGTTCAATGTTTTCAGTATCGTACTCACCTTTTTTAATAATTCCAGCTTCACGATCTTGCTTCTCTAGCTTTAATGCTGTTGGTACAGATAGCTTGTACGCAATAATAATTGCAATGATTCCTGCACTTAATTTACCTAGTATAACCGGTAAAATAATATTTGGCTGGAAATTCGCTGTGAACGATAAATGATCGCCCAACAAGAATGCAGCACAGACCGCGAACGCGATATTAATAACTTTATCTTTTGGCCTCATATAACGAACCAATGAGAACATCGCTAAGATATTTGCGACGGTTGCAAGTAGACCAGCGCTACCTTCAGGTGAAAGCCCAATTTTCTTCCCCGCAGATTCTAAAGGTCTTCCCATATACTTCCGAATCAAATAAATCATTGGGAATGCACCCGCTAGCATGATACCAATGTACCCCGCCGTTTCAAGTGCACGGAACTGGTCTGCTTTATCTGCCATAATGGGATCGAAGCCCCAAACACCAAAGATTTTAGTGAAAATGCCTGTAAATATTTCAACAATAGAGAACACTAACACTAGTTTAATAGCAGCGTCCATCACGCGGCCAAAAATCATAAACCCGTTAATCATCATACGCGGGAAGAACTTCAGTCCGACTGCAATCAACACAACAAATATTAATAATGGCAATAAATTTATAAAGATCTGTAAATAACTAATTGCAAACTCATAATTGGATGTAGCAGTCGTGCTAATTACATCACGCACATCAGTGTTAAATAACACTACTAAAACAGATGCGATAAAAGCACCTATTGGAATCGTTAATACACCTGACATGATACCAAGCGCCATATATTTATGGTCACGCTTATCTAGCATCGCAAGTCCCATTGGAATAGAGAATACAATGGTTGCACCAGACATAAAACCGACGATTAACGCCATAATCCATCCTTCATTTGTTACTTTCAAAGCTTCTGCTAACTGATATCCGCCCATATCTGAAGCCAAAATCGTCGTTGCTGCAATAGCTGGATCTGCTCCTATTGAGTTAAAAATGGGACCGATAAATTTACTGATGAACCACGTTAAGTATGGTATGGACGCCATAATTCCCGCCGCAGGAACGAAGATATGTCCTACTGCGTGTAATCCAGACATGAATTCCTTACCTAATCCTTCTTCCGGATTTTTGATTGAAGCAAATGCCCCTGCAACTGCACAGGCCATGATGATATACACAATCACCGTGCCGATCATTTCCATCTGAGTTTCCCCCTCTTACTGTCATATTGTGTAGTCTTTTACTTAATCCTAGTCTAAAAAACACCGCCCTCTTATCACTATTCGAGTGTTATTCGCGAAAAAAGAAGACAAAAAGACGCTTAAAGAATGTATCTCTTTAAGCGTCTTTGCTTAGATCTATTTACTTGTGCGAATCAATAATTTCCATGGCAAGTGACTCCATTGTCATTTGCCGAGACATACTCGTATCACGCATTCTTTTAAAAGCTTGTTGCTCGGTTAATTGCTCCATGTTCATCAGAATACCTTTTGCCCGCTCTATGACTTTTCGCTTTTCCACTTCTTGCTTAGCCTGCTGAACATCTTTCTTCAGCCGTTTTGCTTTGTCTGATTGGTGAAGAGCTACTTCGATTGCCGGTATTAAATTGGATTCAGATATAGGTTTGACCAAATAGCCAACTATATTGTCTTGTTGTGCTTTTTCTACGAATTCCTTTTGGCTGTACGCGGTGATAATGAGAATAGGTATATCCAGTTGTTCTCCAATGATCCGGCTCGCTTTCAGACCGTTCATCTTCGGCATTTTGATATCCATCAAAATCAAATCCGGTTTATGCAAGAAGGCTAGCTCGATCGCCCTGTCCCCATCGCCTGCTTCCCCAACTACTTCATAGCCATGGTCTTGCAAGGTCATTTTCAGGTCCATGCGAATGATGGATTCGTCTTCCGCAATCAAGATTCGTTTACTCATCAAAAATTTCCACCTCCGCACCCACTGGAAAATTAACTACTGCATGAGTTCCGATCTCCCGGGGCACATATAGAAACTCACCATTCAAGTCATTGGTAACCAAATTGTGAATGATTTCCGTACCAAGAGATGTTTGCGGATTCTTCATTCCAACGCCGTTGTCGGACACATGAATCTCTACAAAATCATTTTCCACGGTAAATTCCACATCAATAATCCCCTCTTCTTTGCCTTGAAATGCATGTTTTAAAGAGTTTTGTATAAGCTCATTGACGATAAGCGCGATTGAAACCGCTTTCTTAGAGGTTGTTACTATTTTATTGTTATTCGGCTCAATAATCAAGTCTACTTTCAAATTATATTCATTCAGCACCATAGTTGAGCATATTTTTCTTGTCAAATTTATGATATTTACATCATCGTCATCTGCATGTTCTTTAGTGAGGATAATTTCATAAACAGACGAAATACTGTATATACGATTAAGTGTTTCTTCAAATGAAGAGCGACTTTCGGCCGGCATACCTTTACGCATTTGCAGCCTTATCAAGCTTGCAACTGTTTGCAGATTATTTTTTACACGATGATGTATTTCTTTTATCACGACTGACTTCATCATCAATTCTTTTTCCTTTGTACGAAGTTCGGTAATATCTTGTATAATCAATAACGTTTCTTGAGATTTATTTTTTTCACGCATTCTTATCTTTTTCACTATTAAGTTTTTCCGCTGGATTGTTAGTTCAAAAACAAACACATCATCTTCCTGCTCATAAACCGTCCTCAAAAAAGGTAATAATTCTAATAAATCACGGTTAAGCACATCATCTTTCTCACTCATTTCAGAAATGAGTCTTAACCCTGAAGGATTCGCGTATACTAACCGATTACTTTCATCTGTCAAAATGAGCATTTCCATCAATAAGTCCGAAACTACACCCAGTCCCGAATTTGTCATCTGATCTTCCGCGGTTTCTGTAACTACCGAAAATTTCTGTACATTGCCTGTTGGAGTCGGTGAAACAACCTGCTTCTCTGAAATCAGTACACCAATCACTTGATGGTTTGTATTCTTAATTGGTACCACGGTCTGGTCCACCACGATACCTTCTTGTGTCATCGCCTGTCTTATGATCGACTTTTTTCCGTTGCGATAAGAATAAAATACACCTGGCTCAAAAGATTCAAAAACAATCTTTCCAATAACCGAGTTATTATATAGCGGTGTACTACCGACTGGAAAAGCCTCCGCAACGACTATTGCTTGGTTACTTGGTTTTAATTTGCAATCAATGAACATATATGAATCCGATAAATCAGCGTAAGTCTGCAAACTAAACGCCATTTCCTGAAGAATCTGTACATCTTGATCAGTCAGTTCCGTATGCTGTTTACAAAGTTGCTTCACTGTTTCTTTTACCAATACGTCACGACCTTATAATGAGAAATACTGCTTCCCTTACTTTGTAAAAATAGTATAGGACGGTTAGCGAGATAGGTCAATTGACAGGTTCGATGTCGATAAATGACTCTCAAGAAAATCATCTACCTTTCTCTTATACGCTTCCTGATCCATCACAAACGCTTCCCCGTGATTCGCATCATCTACTAAAAAAATGTCCGCATCACTCTCCGTTACTTCATACAGTTTCTTTGCCATATCTGTCGGGACAAATGTGTCAGCGTTGCCGTGTATATACAGGATGGGTACAGTTGCACGCTGTACAGCACTCAGCGCATCTGCTTCCTTCAACGAATATCCAGCTTTTGCATTTGTCAATAAGTTCATATTATCAAGCAGTGGAAAGGCTGGCAAATGGAACATCCGATTTAATTGATAGGCAAAAAGCTGATACACGGATTGATACGGACTATCTGCAATGATTGCCTTCACTTGATTCGGAAGATTTTCACCACTCGCCATCAATACCGTTGCAGCACCCATAGACAATCCGTGATAGATCACTTGTGTATTAGTACCCGCTTTTTTGGTAAGCAACTTCGTCCAATCTATCAAATCCAAACGATCAGGCCAACCAAATCCATAATAATCTCCACCGCTTTTTCCATGTCCTCTAGCATTTGGCATGAAAATATTATAGCCGAGTTCTTCATAATAAAATTGACCGTACAATCCCATCTGTTTTGCGTGGCCTAAATAACCATGTGTCAAAATCACTAATTTGTCAGTTGGCTGTTTGGCCGGCAAGTAATACCCCATTAACTCTAAACCATCTCTAGAAGTCATCTGCATTTCTTCAAACTCTTGTTTATCAACCCAATCTAACCAGTCTCCATTTAAAAATACATCCATAGTTTCGGCTGATACTTTCAAGTCGGTATTGCTTGTAAGGAAGTCTTTGGGACCACGTTTGATGGCCAAATTATAGAAGAAAAAGCTACCTGCTATCTGAAAGACAATAAAGATCGTAACTAGTAAAACAACGACCTTTTTCCAACTTATTTTTTTCATTTCTATATCCTCGTTCTCTTTGTCTTAGCATTTACTTTTATTATACAGTGAAAGCGTAGAATCCGTTAGGACGATTTCATGAGAAAAACCCCAGTAGTTGGATAACGACTACTGAGGCACACCACATTTACTATTTTTATGTCTTACTTCTTCTTGTTATCTTGCTCGGTAGCCTTATCTGCTCGTTTATACTCTTTGGCGTACAATACTTCCTGTGCGGATGAAAGACCATTATTTTTATCAGTCAATGTTTTGTGCGGCTGCTTATTTTCACTCACGTTTCAACACTCCTTTCAGTCTAATTTCAGTGTTCCACAAATCCTTGAAATTAAACGCAGAAAGATAGTTATCGTTCATTGGGTTTCTTCCTCAAACAACGTATACTAACTGTAAAAGGAGCTGATCCATATGAAATTTTATATGACAGAACACGGATTTGATACCGAAACGGAATTCGGTACATTACACATTTCATCAAATGAAGAAAAAGGGTTTCGTCCCTATCAGCTAATGGTTGCGTCGATCGCTGTTTGTGGTGGTGGCGTCATGCGAAAAGTCCTTGATAAAATGCGTTTGCCAGCAGAAGATATTGCAATTGATGTAAAAGAGGTTGTACGTTCTCAAGACGATGCAAGCCGCCTACTAAAGATCCATCTTCATTTCACTATTATTGGATCAGACGTCACAGAAGAAAAAATGCCACGAGTCATGATGCTGACGGAGAAAAATTGTTCTATGTTGCAATCCGTGATGGGTTGTATCGATGTTGTGAAAACATACGAGATAGGTACAAAGTAAGTTTCAATAATCCGACAAGAGAATTCCTTCTTTTGTCGTTTTTTTTGTTTAAAGATCCTTATTTTCCCATTAAAGTCCTGTATAATTAATAGAATACCTAAAGGAGGTCTACCTATATGAAGAATAAACTAGTCGGGTTGTTAACAGTTTTATTGATTTTTGCAGCAACACCATTTCATGCACAGGCTGCCGCACAATTTTCTGACGTAGACAAGCATTGGGCAAAGAAAGAAATTATGTATTTAGCCGACCGTAATATCATCGGTGGTTTTCCAGATGGTACCTTTAAGCCTAATGATCCCATTACACGGGCGCAAGCGTCTTCTATGTTAATAAAAGCATTGAAAATTCCATTGATAAAAAACCCTACAGTGCAATTCAAGGACGTCTCGAAAAAATCTCCATACTATCAAATTCTCGCAACTGTGAATGAAAAAGGCATCATGCGAGGAGACAATGGTTTCATGCGTCCTGGTGAAGATACTTCACGTGCACATATGGCCGCGATCATTCGTCGTTCATTTAACATACCTGTCGACCATCAAGCAACGTTTGTAGACGTATCACCGACCCATTGGTCATTCCCCGATATTAATGGAATTGCGAAAAAAGGCATTACGGGCGGCTCTGAAGGTAAATATATGCCAGCAGACTCCGTTACACGTTCTCAGTTTGCTACATTTTTAGTACGCGCACTGGATGATTCCATGAAGTTGAAAGACTATCGTTCTTATGTAAGTGTTAAAGGAAAAACGATTGAACAGAACGGTTTTACTTATACCATTGCAAAAGATAAAACTTCTACTAAGCTATTGAAAGAGAGTAAAAAAGCAGGAACACGTTTAACACTCTTGGATAGCTCGACTATGCCAGACAACGGAATCAACCGAGTACTGCTCATGTCCGGTTATCAAATGATTCTATACAATGATGATCTTTTCATTCCGTATTGGAATTTGATCAGTGCAGGAAATAAAATGCCCGCAGGTTATAATCTAGTGAAATTGAATGTAAATGACCGGAGTTACACAATTGGTAGTATTTCAATTGATCAAAAGTTCCGCAATATGTTCATTTGGAACGATCGCATTTACTATACACTTGAAAAGAACAAAGAGCGTGTTTTCGATTCCAAATTCGATCCCACAACTCCACTGGACGATCCGTTAACGCTGTATTCAGTAGCGATGGACGGAAAAAATAAAAAGACATTATTGAACTTCGACGCGCGCGTTATTTTTGATGAAGTCGAAGCTACTTCGAAAACCAACCAAGTAAGTCAAAATAATAAGTCCGTAGCGTTTGATCTTTCTACGATGTATTATTTCAACAAAACAGGTGTCTATAAATATAATCTGTTAGATAAAAAGACAAGCAAGATTTCTACTATTCTTGCGAAAGATATGGAAGTTACCGCTACACAGTTAATCGTGACAGATCAAGCAGGTAAGAAACATACACTTAAGAAATAAGAAGAATGGCATGCCTCTAATTTAGTGGCATGCCATTTTTTCTATCGATCTATAATGAGCTTAGCAATCGTCCGAATCAATAATTGTCCAATGAAAACTGGGATCGCTGTTAGCAAGATGACAACGTCTCGACCAAATGGCTTGAACCATCCACCATCATCTGAGATGAAATTCATAGCCAATATTAGAGAGACTATGGCTATAATTATATTCATTAGTAAGATGTAACGAACCTTTATAATACTAGATAAAATGCCTGTTATCACAATATATAAAATAGATACTACTAATAAGTATGTTGCATCTTCTCGCTTCATATACTGACCGTACTCGTAAAAATGAAATAGGAATGGCGCTGGAATCAGACTCATAACGAGCCATACTATGTTCAAATATCGTTTTACCATTACTTCACCGCTCCAATTAGCTAAGGATAAAAATGCACTGTGTATTCAACATGATTATTGAGCCATTACACACATGACGTGCTCGCAATGACTACAAAAGCGAGCCGTGTAAATATTAGTTATTTCTTTTCCTTCTACTTCATTACCGTTTATTCATGGCTTCTTCACTGGCACATAACCTACTTTTTCCACTAATTCCTGTCCTTGCGGTGAAACCATCCATTCAATGAACTTCTCAACATTCGGATTGTCTGTCCCCGCTGTGATAACATAAAATTCTGTTGCAATTGGGTATTCATCAGTACGGATTGTATCTTTCGTCGGCTCTACACCATTGATTGAGAGTAGCTTGATTTCATCGTTACTTACCATTTCCATTGAGTAATAGCGAAATGTATAGCCAATCGCATTTTTATAATTCCTATACTTGGAGACCTCTGTTATTATTCCACCCATTCCTTCGGGCACATTTTCCTTTGGAGCATCCATAATCGGAATATCCCCCATCAGCCGTTCCAAGCCTGTTTGACTACCACTATCTGCCGGTCGTTGGAATGCACGAATCGGCTCGTTTTTACCACCAACTTCTTCCCAGTTGGTGATTTTCCCTGCATAGATATCTTGAATTTGTTTTAATTCTAGATGATCAATGGGATTTTTTTGATTAACAAAAAAGACAAATGCTTCTCTTCCAACTGGTGTTAAATTCAGCTCAAGCCCTAGTTGTTCCGCTACTTTCATTTGGGCGTCTGAAGGTCCTGCTGCAAAAATTATATCTACCTCGCCAGAAAACAGATTTTCATAAGCGATAGGTGTTGTATTGACCATTACTTCACTATCATACGGATTGTATTCTTTTCTAGGATAGACTGCTTGAACAAAAGCTGCATACAGGGGATATAGTGCGGTAGCACCGTCTATTCTCGGTAAATCATCCTTCAGTTCGAGTGTAGCCGCCTCATCAAGTACGACAAGCTTGGATTCCTGTCCAATTGTAAACGGCTCATAATAACGTACTTCCACTTCGGCATCCACTGTTGAAATACTTTCTTTATATATATGCATTATCGGCCAAACTGCCGCTCCGAGTAGAACTGCTCCTGCCATAATACCGAACAATCGCTTTCGTTGCGGCGTGTTGAAGACATGAAAGATCATCATAACGATCCACACATAAACAATGATCATTGCACTTAGCGCTAACGGAATATAGTGGATCAATCCCATTAACAATAAATACAATAATCCAATTCCCGTGAAAAATAGTAACGCTATCAATAAAAGTACCGCAAATGCTATGGGTGCAATCATATGCGTCCCTCCTTTTTACTTTCCACTCAGTTCCTCCAGCCGATGCCGTGCCTCGTCTTCATCAAACGAACTGTACCAACGATAATGCTCATTATCCAAAATACGGAAATGCTGACTAATTACATTTTGCTGTAAACGAAATTGTCCTTTCATTTCCAAGTCACGCCACCACACTTTACCGCCCATAGATTGATCCATTCGGCGGTCAATACCGTCATGCGCAATGGTTTCCAGTACTTCTAACGGATCACCACCGACAGTAGCTTGCAATACCTCACTTTCACGAAATAAAGCACAGACAGCTATGACAGCTGTCCAACTAGCCGTTGCCCTTGCCTTTTCAATTTGAATCAACGTCTTTTTGGAAAGCCCTAACACATCCGCCATTTTTTGTTGAGAATATTCTTTCTCCAATCGGATTACCCGTAACTTTAATGAAATCAGTTGTACGAATTGTTGTTGATTCACTAGATCACCCCGTGGTTACATTTCACATCTAATGGTGTAATATTACACCAACATTATAGATTAGGCAAATTGTTTTCAAAACTCTCTGTTAACTTCACAACTATCGATTCTTTCTTAAAATTATGATAAGATTTATTAACTTTGTGATTTAGTTAAAGAAACGAGGACTCTTATGAAACAGCGTGAACAATGGACATCCAAGATTGGTTTTATTTTAGCGGCTGCTGGCAGTGCTATCGGTCTAGGTGCAATCTGGAAGTTTCCTTATATGGCCGGAACAAACGGTGGCAGCGTGTTTGTGCTGTTATTTATTATTTGTACATTATTGATCGGTCTACCGATTTTATTGGCTGAGTTTGTTATTGGCCGAAGAGGACAGGCAGATGCCGTGACTTCTTTGAAAAGATTATCAACGAGACGCAATTGGGGATGGGTTGGATGGATGGGACTTGTCTCTTCTTTCATCATCTTATCGTTTTACAGTGTTGTCGGTGGATGGATTTTATCGTATTTGGCGCGAGCCTTTACGTTTAAATTAGGTGGACTGGATTACGGCGAGCTATTCAATGCAACGATTGCGAATCCATGGGAAGTATTATTAGCACAAGCGTTATTTATGGCGTTAACAATCTTTATCGTTCAAAGCGGGATTCGTGGAGGAATTGAACGGGCCAGCCGCTGGATCATGCCTTTGTTATTCTTGTCATTCATTGTGTTGGCGATTCGTTCGCTAACACTAGACGGTGCGATGGAAGGTGTACGTTTCTTATTCGTACCAGATTGGAGTTACTTCAACGGAACTACTTTCTTGGTTGCGTTGGGACAGGCATTCTTCTCACTAAGTGTCGGTGTGACGGCGATGATGACCTATGCTTCCTACCTTTCGAAAGAAGAGAAACTCGGACAGTCCGCGTTTAATGTCTCTATGCTGAACATTGGGATTTCGATCCTAGCGGGACTTGTTATTTTCCCAGCAGTTTTTGCGTTAGGACATTCACCGGAAGCGGGACCAGGACTTATTTTCGTCATCCTGCCAGCTATTTTCAATGAAATTCCATTTGGCGGCGTGTTTTTAATTATTTTCTTTTTCTTGATGCTGTTTGCTACATTGACATCTGCTATAGCGATGCTCGAAATCGTAGTTTCTACAGGTATACGTAAAAAGCATGATAGAAGAAAGCGTGCTTCTTGGGTGTTTGGCGGGCTAATCTTTTTAGTAGGAATTCCAAGTGCCTTATCGTTTGGGTTATTATCTGACGTCAGTATTTTCGGCAACTCCATTTTTGATTTCGCTGATTTGCTGACAAGTAGAATTGCGATGCCGCTCGGGGCATTAGCTGTGTCTTTATTTGCCGGTTTCGTACTGACGAAAGAGGATACAGCGGAAGAGTTAGGGATGCACCCGGCTCTTCACTCTTTGTGGAAAGTACTTGTACGCTATTTCGCACCGATTGCGATCGTCGTCATTTTCTTTACTTGGATTTTAGGCATGTAAAAACCACGCCGGGGATTTTCTCCGGCGTGGTTTTTCATAATATACTCTAATAAATGGTCAGGCAGTGCTGGTCGACATTTCAAGCGGACGCTTTCTCCGAGAGCTCGCGGTGAACCTTTGGGAGTCGACTTGCACTTACAATCTACTCCTGTCGTTTTCTTTAGAAAAGACGCTCATTCTGCCACGTTATCCGCTCAATAAACCCTCATAAGTGCTCTATCTATTTATTTAACCGCTCTATGAACCCCGGTAATTGCTCTATCCTACCAGTTAGGCGCTCTATGCCACTCAGCGACCGCTCTTACCTATCTCCAAAACGGCCTCTACCTGGAACGCAGAGTAACGTCTCTCTCACCTTCAGCTATTCTTCTCTCAAATATGTTTCATTAGCGCTTTTACTACTTGCGTCAATCCCACTAAATCATCTTCCGTAAAGCGATTTAATTCGGGGCTGTCGATGTCGAGCACACCAAATACTTCCCCATCTTTAATCAGCGGTACAACAACTTCGGAACGAGATGCTGCGTCACATGCAATATGGCCTGGGAATGCATTGACATCTGCTACGACCAAGCCCTCTTTCGTCTTCGCCACCGTCCCGCAAACACCTCTACCAAGCGGTATACGGATACAAGCCGGTAATCCCTGGAATGGTCCGAGCACGAGCTCATCACCATCCATCAAGTAAAATCCTACCCAATTGATGCGGTCGAAGAATTGATTAAGTATTGCAGATGCATTGCTTAAGTTTGCGTATACGTTTGGCTCTCCTGACAATAGTGCATCCAACTGTGTTGTTAGTTGCGCGTACTTCTCTTGTAAATTATTGGAATAATCAATGGGTGTGTACATACTAATTCCCTGCTTTCTGTGTATAGTTCTTACTTTTATCATACACAGAATAATAGTATTGGAAAAGTAATCGAGCTTCATTCCTTGTTTCTAATCAATCTAATTTTACTTTCAATACCTCACCGGTCACGGCATCTATTTTGACTTCATACTTATGTCCTTCTGCTGTGCGAATATCCACTTCATAGATCAACATACCGTCATCAAATTCCAGTTCTGACTTCACCACTTCACCCCGTACTCTTTGTAATGCAATTTCATTTGCCTGCTCCATTGAAATTCTACGATATTGCGGATGTTGCCAGTGATTCATCCAATACTCACTTTGCTGATTCAATACTCCATCCCTCCCATTTCTTTCTACGTTGTTAATCTATGTGGAAGAGTGGAGCGATGCCACAAAGCTAAGCATGTCGGTTACGAATGAAAAACGGATTATTTCCAAGGAAATAATCCGTTTTTGTCAGGCGGTTTGTGCTGAAACATTTTTTTGTTTATAACGCATCCAAATTACGAGTGGAATAAGTAGTAAGGAAATATATGTTCCGAGGAAACTTAACATGGAAAATCCTAAAAACGCCACGACAATTCCTGAAGCCAGCCCACCCACAGTCCCTGCTAGTGCGACAAACACATCGATGCTTCCCTGGATCTTCGCACGAGTCAACACATCAGTAGAATCGATAACAATCGCCGTTCCACTGATTAATCCGAAGTTCCAGCCAACCCCCAGTAATATGAGCGAGACAGACATCCACACTATCGATTCTCCCGCTACATAAGCTGCGAGAATACCTGCTAGCGCAAGTGTCACTCCCGATGCAATCACCATAGTCGGTCGCCCGATTCGGTCTACTAGTACACCAGTAAAAATGGACGGCAAGTACATTCCTGCGATATGTAAACCGATAACTAAACCAATTCCTGATATCGAAGCACCGTGATGTTGCATATGGACAGGGGTCATTGTCATAATAGCCACCATGACGCCATGCGACAGTACGAGTACTATGCCTCCTACCCAAATCCCCATCTTATTTGCCGTATGTTGATGAGCAACATGTCCTTCACTAGACTCTCCACGTTCTTTTTGTTTGGCCAATTCAATCTCACGTGCAACGAGTAAAGGATCGGGATGTAAAAACAGTAAGAATGTCAGCCCGGATAATACATAGGCGACACCTGCTAATAGAAATACACCGGTCAATGAAGGTATACCTATGAAATCTGCCACATGTCCCATTGGTAAGACGAGATTTGGTCCGGCTACTGCACCGACTGTGGTTGAAACCAACGCGACACTGACTGCAGTGGCCCGTTGCTTTTCATTCGCAAGATCTGTTCCGGCATAGCGGGCTTGTAGATTGGAGGAGGTCCCTGCTCCATAGATAAACAGAAAGAGGAATAACACAGCAAGACTTCCGGTCATCACTGCAAAGATTACCCCGAATGCTCCTACACCACCGGTAATAAAGCCTGCACCGAGACCAAGGCGACGGCCATAACGTTGAGATAGCCTGCCGACGAGATAGGCAGAGAATGCGGAACCAAAAGTGGACAGTGCAATCGGCATACCCGCTAAGCTTTCATTTCCCGTCATGTCTTGAATTAATAGCGCCCCTACTGTAATGCCAGCTGCCAGTCCGGCACCACTAAATATCTGGGAAATGATCACAACAAGTAAGGAGCGCTTATACAATTGTTTCTGCGCTTCTTTGGATTTTGTGTAGTAAACATAATCTTGCCGTTTTGACATGAAATTTCCCAACCTTTCTATTTCTATATAATAGACGTATAAGTTAATTGACTTTTCACACCTTATTCATCTTAACATATATTGATAAATCAAAAGATAGGTCTTTTCCATACAAAAAACAAGCAATCCCGATTTTTCTAGGGCTGCTTGCTTCTTTTAAAATATGAAGTTCTATATTAGCGGAGCGATAAAAATAGGGTGATCTGAAAATTTTGCTATTCGTGCTTCACCTTCACGAACCCATTTTTCATCGTATACAATAGGTCCATCTTTATCTTCGGGTGTTTGGAACTGGTCTAGGCCAACAGAAGCTAATACAGGACTGTCATCGTCATCCAATCCAATATTTACTACGTGATTAATAATAAATGGTACGTCAAATTCGATCATGGCACTATCTTCATCGAGTTCCCCGTCAACTACGTGAAAAGGTATTCTTAAGTAGATCGTATCACTACCGTCTTGATTCAAAATGGTATCGAAGTTTCCGCGATCGAAGTCCCAGTTACCTCCCATTTGGATATCATGTTCTATGAGTATGTTACACGCATCTCCAAATAGCGACTTTTTTCCCGGCAAATTTGTTTTAAGTTCGATCATGACATTTCCTCTTTTCTATATGAGTTTTTCTTGTTGAATGTCTGACTGATGATAGTTTTTAGAATACCCTATTTAATCATTTGACAAACTTTTGCATTTTATCGAACTGAAAAATAATTACTTGAATTGTAAGTATGCGCGAGGGCAAATTCCATCAACTAGTTTTTTTCACGTAATAGAAAAGACTACCCAAAAGGATAGTCTAACTTCACTTATTTCATTAGCTTTTTATACCGTTTCAAGCATTCTTCATACGCTTCTTGTACGGTTTCAGCTTGGATGACATCTTGGTCATTTGTAGCAAAGCGGGCTACGGAGTGTTCGTATTGTGGGTCGTAGTAGTGAGTCAATAGCTGTTCTACGGCTTCTGTGAACCGTCCGTTCTCCAGATCTTGTTGAATTTGTACGGCGATTGGTTGATGAATACGTTTGCGAATTCTAGCAAATGCTTCTAGAAACAAATCCGGTTGTTTTTCCGGTTCATACTCGGAAAGGATTTCTTCGACACGTACATTGACTGGTAATCTAATAATCCATTGTGGACTCTGTCCTTTTTTCTCAAACAGTAGTTCCGGCATATGTACTTGTCCTATGCGTTTGCTTTCGCCCTCTATAAAGATATACGGTTCATTTTCATACTTTTCGAGTTTATTTGCAATTAGCAATTCGAATTTTTTCTGGTTGTTCGGCTGAACACCGATTTGTCCGAATATCGAACCACGATGACCTGCCATCCCTTCTAGATCAATGACCGGACAACCGTCTTCCTTCAGCTTATGAAGAATCTTCGTCTTACCGCTTCCTGTATAACCGTTTAGTACGAGCAATTTAGGTTTGATTGGTTCTTGCAGTCGTGCAATGACCCACTGACGATAGGTATGAATCCCGCCACTGATTCGACTAGAGCGGATTCCCATCAATTCCAATACGGTCATTGCAGTTTTGCTTCGCATGCCGCCACGCCAGCAAAACACAGTGATTTGCGTGTCGATTTTCCTAAACTCCGCAATGAATTCGGGTAGCTTCTTAGAGAAGATAGCCAAACCATGATCCATCGCGGCTTGTTTTCCTACTTGCTTATAAAGTGTACCCACTTCCGCACGTTCTTCATTGGTGAAAATCGGAATGTTGATACTACCTGGAATAGTTGCTTCTTCAAACTCTTTCGGAGAGCGTACGTCGACTAATGTATGTGAATGATTTTTCTGTAATTCGAGCGCTTCCGTCAATGCAATGTCTCGTACCATGTAATTTCCCATCTCCTTGATTTACTGCACGATGATTCGACCATTATACTCATCAGTTACTTCTCCAATAATATGTGCATCGACTCCAGCTTCACGCAAGTTCTCATGCAAACGATTTGCTTCATTTCCAGCAACTGCTACAAGCAAACCGCCAGAAGTTACTGCGTCACATAAAATCCATCTGCCGACTTGATCCAATGATTCCGGATATTCGACCATATTTTCTATATGTGCAAAGTTGTTTTTCGTACCACCTGGAACTGAACCGGATTCTGCCAGTTCTCTTGTACGTGGTAAAACAGGAACTTTCTCGTTATCGATTCGCAAGCATACTCCACTACCTGTTGCCATTTCAGAAGCATGTCCAAGCAAACCAAAGCCCGTCACGTCTGTTGAAGCATGAATACTGTAATTATCCATCACTTCAGCAGCAGTTTTATTGAGCGTTGTCATCACTTTTGTAACGTGAATTTCTTCTTCTTCAGATAATAATCCATTTTTCAACGAAGTGGTCATGATACCTACGCCAATTGGTTTTGTCAGAATCAACACATCGCCAGGTTTTGCTCCTGCATTTGTACGAATCTTATCAGGATGCACAGTTCCAGTTACTTGCATACCAAACTTTGGCTCTTGATCGTCAATGGAGTGGCCCCCAACGAGTACTGCACCGGCTTCTTTCAATTTGTCAGCAGCTCCGCGCAAGATCTCTGTCAAGATACTGCGATCAAGTGTGTGAATGGGAAATGCGACGATGTTCAATGCTGTAATTGGTGTACCACCCATTGCATAAACATCACTGATTGCATTTGCCGCCGCCACTTGTCCAAAATCATATGGATCATTGACAATGGGTGTAAAGAAATCAAGTGTCTGCACGATAGCAGTCGTATCATTTATCTTATATACACCTGCGTCGTCGCCTGTATCCAATCCAACAAGTAAATTAGGATCCGCGAGACCAGGAGGCAGTGTACGAAGAACTTCAGCTAAATCAGCAGGTCCTATTTTACAACCACAGCCTCCTTTTGAAGATAATGAAGTGAGGTTTATAGAAGATTTTCGCATTACGGATATCAACCTTTCAATTTGTAGTTCCTTAATTTTACCATAGAGTTTGCATTCTACATCTGTTGGGCACTTGAAAATCATCCGGCGAATGAAAAAAAGACTACGCTTTACGGCATAGTCTTACATGTTACAAATCTATTATTTCACGTATATTACATACCAATGGTCGTCTTGTCTCTCAATATATTCCCCAATCCAACCTTCTTCCAGCAATTTTTGTTGCTCTTCAGTATTCTCCATTAGAAGAGATTTTTGTTGCGAAGTCTTTTCACAGAAAGGCTCTTGAAGATCCTTGAATAAAATATAACGAAGTTTATGGCCATATTTAACTTTGAGTCCTTTAATTCGTAAACCCAGTGCAAATTTATCTTTCAAGCTCGGGATATTAAAAGGTGCAACAGTTGTACAAATATAGCGATAGCGATCTTTCTTTACATGTTCCATCAGCCATTTACCCAATGTCGTCTGTAATCCGTTTCCCCTAAAGTCTGGATCCACAGCTGAAATCTCCGAGTACAGCACATTGGATAATTCGTTTTGTGATATTCCCACATCGATTCCTAAATGCTCATCGTCTTCACCAGGATCCAACATGGCACGGAAAGCGACGAGACGACCTTCTACGAAAGCTCCCGCCATTATGCCATTGCCGCGTAAGATATACACAAACTCTTCATTCGTTAATGATTGCAGGAATTCCGGTTGCTCGAGAACAGCAATGACCCGTTCTTGTAAAGCTACAACTTCTGGCAACTGATCTTCAGTTAGAAGTGAAAGTGATGCTTGCAACGTCATAATGACACCTTTTCTTTACGCACTGTCAATTCTTCTAGAGCTTGCTCATCTACATCGATACCCAATCCAGGTTTTTCATTGAGTTCAATAAACGGTACATCATAGTGCAGATTGCCGACGTCTTTACTGAATTTCAACGGCCCAGTCAATTCTACACTTGTCATCGCTTTTTGTGAGAAAGCTACATGGAAGCCCGCTGCAGATCCAATAGACGACTCCACCATCGATCCAACCTGACATTCCATACCCGCCATCTCAGCCATATATGCAAGCTTCATTGCAGGATACATACCCCCACATTTCATGAGTTTGATATTCACTTTATCTGCTGCACGCTTTGCGATAATTTCACGCATTTCGCGCACTCCACGCAATCCTTCATCTACCATTAAAGGTGTCGCGATTTTCGATTTGATTTCTACCATTGCATCGATATCATCCGCTATTACTGGTTGCTCGAGCCAATCCAGATCACAGCTTTCCAATTGCTTCATTGCTTGTAATGTCGTAGAGCTGTTAACCCAGCCTTGATTGACATCCACACGGATTGCGATTTCTTTCCCTACGCGCTCGCGCACTGCTTGAATTCGCTTGACGTCTTCCACTGCATTGGTACCGACTTTCATCTTTAATGAACTATAGCCCAATGCCACACGTTCGGCAGCCTCTTGTGCCATATGTTCAGGTGAAGCGATACTTAACACATGTGTAATCGGAAACTTCTCATGATAACGTCCACCAAGTAAATCATAAGCGGGGATACCATATATCTTGCCTACTACGTCAAAGCACGCCATGTCAAGCGCCGCTTTTGCTGTAGGTACACCATAAATCGCCTGATCCATCACTTCATGAATTTTCCCAAAGCGACTTGGATTTTCACCAAGTAAAATAGGAGCAAGTGTATGGCGGAGTACAGCAAATGTACCTTCCCAACTTTCCCCTGTCACATGATCGTCCGCTACTGCTTCACCGTACCCAACATGCCCAGTATCTGTCGTCATTTTTACAATGATAGATGGCATATCACTATACGATGCATAGCTGATCACAAATGGTTCATAGAGCGGTAATCTAATCGCAAACACTTCAATTTCAGTTATTTTCATTATTTCTCTTCCTTTCCTATTGGCAGCATTTCATCTGTATTGTATGATTGTCGTTAAATAGTCGTTAATGAAAAGAGGGGGTCCCATTATGAAGGTTACCATTGCATTGATCGGCTCACAAGAATTTTGTCGGCAAGCAGAGAGTATTATGTTGCCCCATACTATACGAATTGATTACTATCGATACGACAGGCCGTCTGATGCTCCCTATCTACTACAGACAATGAAACCTTGTCACGCCATTTTGTTCTCTGGCTCCTTGCCTTACGAGGCGTCCAAACAAG
This sequence comes from Sporosarcina sp. P1, assembly GCF_002743155.1. NCBI lineage: Bacteria > Bacillati > Bacillota > Bacilli > Caryophanales > Caryophanaceae > Sporosarcina > Sporosarcina sp. P1. The sequence continues at coordinate 122,970 of NZ_PDYS01000002.1, read as the reverse complement.
TTCTTCAGACCATCTCAATTCCAGCATTTTATATCCAACAAAATGAACATACAATCGCTGTCACTTTATTATACCTTGCTTCAGAAAAAAATATGGCAATTCATGATATTTCTATAGATATAAAAGAACGAAAACATATCGAACAGATCCTACAAGATATCGATCCTTTCTCTTCCATACAAAAGCCTGCTATACATGAACTACAATCCAACAGTGATTTACAAGCGGTTGTGAATTTTCATATTGAGCATGTTACAAGCGGAAAGTCAAAAATGGCAGTAACTAGTGTGCATGCCGTATACGATCAATTACAAGCGGCAGGCATCCCATCATTTCGAATGCTCGATCCTGCAAGCAATATTTTACGTGCACTAGAACATGCAGTCCAACAAGCAGATTTTGCAAGAAGCGAAGCAACTAAGGTCGCTGTTGGAGTACTACAAGTTCATCAACCTAAGAAACTTCCTCAGGACGCCATAGAAAAACTGGCAAACTACTTGCAGGCGCAATGGATAGAAAAAGAGGACAGCTTCTTTTTCTACACTACCCTAGGCACCATCGAATTTATTTTCGCGTTAAAAGCCTTCGTCCAGTTCTGTGAATCGCTTCAACCTGCATCCACGTTGTCTTTTGGATTAGGACTAACAACGGTAGAAGCAAGTGACAATGCGATCAGTGCACTGCAACTCTGCAAACAAGCGGTCAACAAAGGAGTCTTTATGCTAGATGAACATAAGAACCTACACGGTCCTTTGCCTGCAACAAAGCCGTCAGTTGCCATGAAGTTGGACAACCCAGATTTGCTTACGATCAGTGAAAAGACTACATTGAGCCCTGCAGTCATTTCCAAGCTAACGCAGTTTGATGAATTCAGACAATCTGCCCCGTTCACCGCTAATGACTTGGCAGGGTATTTAGCCGTCTCCAGAAGAACTGCTGAACGGACAATTAAAAAGCTAATGGAACAACAATTCATCTATACGGTTGGCGAAGAAATGACTTACAGCCAAGGAAGACCACGCGCATTGTACAAAATGAAGCTTACGATTTATTAAAAAAGCAAAGCCGTTAATAACTCGGCTTTGCTTTTTTAATTATTCAAGTTGCGCCTCAAGTTCCAACTTCGCTTCTTGCTCATTCATTTCCACAATTTCTTCAGATGTCATTTTGACAATAGAAAAACCGGTTAAAGCATAGATAATCGAAATCAGAGGTACAGCGAAATTCAATATAGCGTATGGGCCGTATTCTACTACACTGACACCGAGCGTACCAAATATAAACACACCACAAGTATTCCAAGGAATAAATACGGATGTAAGTGTCCCACCGTCTTCCAGTGCACGCGACAGGTTCTTCGAGCTCAATCCCATATCTTTATATGTCTTACTAAACATTCTGGAAGGTACAACAATCGAAACGTATTGTTCAGAACAAGTGGCATTGGTCATGACACATGCACCAATCGTTGAAATAATTAATGTAGACGTCGACTTTACCACTTTCAGCAATTGCATCATAATTGCCCGTAACATACCTGAATACTCAAGAATACCACCGAAGGTCATGGCCACAATAGTCATAGAGACGGTATACATCATACTATCTAAGCCACCGCCATTAAATAGTTTATCAACTAGCTGGTTGCCTGTCTCGATTGCGAAACCACTTTGCAGAGCACCGAGCGCATCTGCAAAAGTCCCCGATTGAATAGTTACTTGCGCTAAAAAACCTAAAACAATTCCAATAATCAATGCCGGTACTGCAGGAATCTTCATTGCGACCATTACGATGACTACCAATGGAACTAGCAATAGCCAGGGCGATATAACGAAGTTCTCTTGCATGACTTGGGACGTTTTTGCAATCGACGTCAATTCAGCTTCACCCGATCCAAATTTTCTTCCCAAGAATGTAAACACAGCCAAAGCTATAACTAATCCAGGAATCGTCGTATACAACATATGTTTAATATGATCGAACAAATCCGTTCCTGTAAGACCTGCGGCTAAGTTGGTTGTGTCCGATAGTGGTGACATCTTATCTCCAAAGTACGCGCCAGAAATTACAGCCCCCGCTACCATACCAGCAGGAATTCCCATACTTAAGCCGATACCCATACCTGCTACACCGATTGTTGCCATTGTGGACCATGAACTACCGATCGCTAAGGAAACGATAGCACAAATTAACGCAATCGCAACAAGGAACCAAGAGGGTGTAATGATTTTCAATCCATAAAATATCATCGTAGCGACAATTCCACCGCCCATCCATGAGCCAATCACTAATCCAACGAGCATAATAATGATTACTGCAGGAAGTGCTAAGCGAATTCCCTTGTACATCATTTCTTCGATCTCTTTCCAAGAGAAACCATGACGCCAAGCGACAAGAGCTGCAATGGAAGTACCTACTATTAACGGCATATGCGGACCTTGCTCTAGTTTTACCACCGTTACAATCATAACCATAATCATTAATACTAGTGGCAGGATCGCCCACCAAAAACTTATATCCTTTTTCTGTCTCTGTGTTTCCATGATTTCCCCCACCAATCTCCAGATAATTCTAAACTGTCGCTATACTGTCGTTTAACTTATAGTAAGCGTTTCCTGAATTGCTTGTCAATGCAAATTTTGTAAGCGTTTTCGAAACATGCTTTTTGCACATAAAAAGACAGCCGCACTTGGCGACTGTCTTGTAAATATTTGTCTCACTTATTCATCGATAATACTAATTTCCCCCTGGCATGTCTCGTCTGTGTCTTTTTTAAAGCTTCAAACCCTTCAGCAAAAGGATAGACTTCCTCTATGACCAGTTTCATATCATTATCTGCAATGTGCTTCACCATTCGGCTCAGTTCATTACGTATATCCAATTGATGCGATACTATTTCTACTGACACTCCGCGCTCAGAAGGTACTTGATCACCCGAAATACTGGTGACATGTCCACCGTCTTTCACTACCTTCATACTGTCTGTCGTCGTTTTTGGCTGTACTGCAATGGCTGCGTCCACGCCTCCAGGCATCCAGTCAGTAATCTGCTGTTGCCAATTTGCATCGCGATAATCTACTGTAAAGTCGGCACCCAGCTCCTTCATATACTGATGATTCCTTTTCGAAGCTGAACTTGCCACTACATATCCCTTTTCTTTTGCTAATTGAATCAAAAATGTACCAATCGCACCGGACGCACCAGCAATGAATATAGAATTCCCAGGCCGAAGTGGCAGTGGCTCAATTGCTTTTAATGCCGTATTGCCAGCTACCGGAATAGCCGCTGCTTGCTCAAACGTCATATTTTCAGGGATACGGAAGCTGAGAGAATCTTTATGGACCGCTACGTATTCTGCCCACGTTCCGCCTTTTGGCTGCAGCATGCTGATAAACGCAATCCGGTCGCCTTTTTCATAGGACGAAACAGAACTTCCTACTTCTTGTACCACTCCGGCGGCTTCGATTCCAATTGTGTACGGATAAGAAATATTCTGTGGCAGAAAGTATTCATCATGTATTCCTACACCTATTGCCCGAACTTCAATCAGAAGCTCATCATTATTTATTTCCGGAACAGGGACTTCCAATAAAGCAATGTCATTTGTTTTTGCACTCTGTTTAACAATCGCTTTCATATTATCCTCCCCTTCTATTTCATACTAAGTTAATCTTACCGTTTCTCTTCCATTAATTCGAAGAAATCAGCTCCCATGTAGAATACGTTTATAAAACTTCACAAACGGGAATAATATAAAGTACTTACAAAAATGGGAGGCGCGCTGCCATTGACAGCTAATATACAAAAAACTGATTCTATAAAATGTATAACGGAATACGATACGTTACGCCGAGTCATTTTATGCCCGCCAGAATTTATGGCGATCGATGAAGTCATTAACGAAGTACAGAAAAAGTATGAAGATGAAAATATCGATATACAACGTGCAATGAGTCAGCACGCAGAATTTGAAAAGCTCTTGAAAGAAAATGGAGTGGAAGTCATCACGCTCCCTACTTCTGAAAAATACCCTGAACAAGTTTTTACACGAGATATCGGATTCACGATCGGCAATGATGTATTCATTGCCGACTTAGCTGCAAATATTCGAAAAGGTGAAGAAATCACACTCAAAGAATGGCTGGTTGCGCAAGATATTCCCTATCAGTCCGCCACCGATCGAATGGAAGGTGGCGACATTATCGTCGACCGTGATACGATCTATATCGGTATCAGCAGCCGTACATCCGTGGAAGCGGTCAGTAAACTCGAAGAAAAATTGCCTGATCATAACATTAAGCGAATTCCGTTCGATGGGCGCTATTTACATTTGGATTGCGTATTCAATCTTCTGTCATCCAAGAAAGCACTCTACTTCCCTGCCGCTTTTGATCAGCAAACAATCGATCTGTTTGCTGCTTCCTATGAGCTTATTGAAGTAGCCGAGGATGAACAGTTCTCACTTGGTACGAATGTACTTTCAATAGGCAACAATAAAGTATTCAGCTTGCCTCAAAATGAAAAAGTGAATAAAGACTTGCGTGCACACGGTTTTAAAGTCATTGAGGTCGACTTTTCTGAAATCATTAAATCAGGCGGTTCGTTCAGATGTTGCTCGATGCCTGTAGAACGCGGTTAAAGAGAAAGACTGAAGTCAATCACCACACTAGTTAGTGTGGTGATTATGCTTCAGTTTTTTTATTCGAGTACATCTATATAGTAGTTTTGCTCATCATTCAGCTCAGGTATATCGAGCTCAATTGATTCAGGAATCGACAAGTGAATTGTCATGACACCCGACACGGTCCCCGAGGAATTCCCATGTGTTTTTTCTCCTGTAGATTGATTCAATAGGTTTGAGTCATGGTAAAGCACCTACTAACCATACATATGTTATTACTGTAATGTATGCAAAGTTTCTTCTTCTTTTTTAGAAGTCAGCGGCTTTGTATCCTTGGAGGAAACTAATGGAATCGCGCGCAGGAAGATCGTGACAATGACTGCTACTATCATAATGCCTGCACCGGCAAAGAACGTTGTTGTCAATGCATCACTGAATACATCCTTGACCGAAGCGATCATGTCTGCCGCCACACTTTGCAATTCTACCGGCAAACCATTTTGAATTGCTTCTAGTTTTGGTTGATTCATCAAAATTTCCGGATTCATTAACTGCCCTAGTTGCTGCGCTTGTTCAGGCGGTATTTTTGACGTATCGACCACACTGCCTTCTTCAGCGAGCATCTCTTTTATCCCGGAGGCCATTCGTGAACTCATGATAGCTCCTAAAATCCCGATACCCATCGTATTGCCGAGTGAACGGAACAGTTGGGAAGACGCGGATGCGACGCCGAGCTGTCGTAAGCTGACAGCGTTTTGTACCGTTAATGAGAAAACGGGCATACTTGCTCCAAGTCCAATGCCAATAATACATAGATACACAATCATCACATACACTGGCGTAGTAATCGTGATCGTCGACAGTAAAAAGATCCCCACTGTCGTAACGCTTAAGCCGATAATCGCCAGTCCTTTATATTTACCAGCCTTGGTCATATAGGCTCCCGCAAAGGTGGTAGCAAATACCATGAAAATCGACATCGGCATCATAATGAGCCCTGAACCGCTTGGTGAAATCCCTTTTACTCCTTGAATGAAGAATGGTGTATAAATCATGACACCCATCATGCCCATTCCAAGAAGGAATCCAGCGAGATTCGAAATCGTTACGATATCATTTTTAAACAATGACAATGGAAGTACAGGTGTCTTCACTTTTGTCTCTGTAATTATGAAGGCAATCAATGCCACCACAGTCAATGCGAATAAACAGAGAATCTGCCAGGAAGACCAAGCAAATTTCCCTGCTCCTTCCCCCGCTAAACTGAATGACATTAACAAAGCAACAATCGTGACCGTTAGGAAGAATGAGCCAAAGTAATCGATAGATTCCCCTTCACGACGCGGAACTTTCGGGAATAGCTTGAAGATCATTGCAAACGCAATAATTCCAAGCGGCAAGAACACCCAGAATACCCAGTGCCAGTCAAGATTATCTACAATATACCCGCCCATCAATGGGCCTAAGACACTTGAAATGCCAAAAATACCACTCATTAAACCAGTCCACTTTGCCCTTTCACGTGGTAAATATAAATCACCGACCGCAGTAAACGCGGTAGACATGATCATACCCGCGCCAACTCCCGTAATCCCACGGTACACGATTAGTTGGAAAATATCAGCGGATAGACCAGATAAAAATGCGCCTATTACGAAGATCCCGATACCGCCAAGCAGAAACGGTTTTCGTCCATAAATATCAGACAGTTTCCCTACCAATATAGTAGCTACCGCCATCGTCAGTAAGTAAATCGTTATCACCCATGTATAATAGTCCAAACCACCAAGTGTCGCAATGATTCGTGGCATCGCAACACCGATTATCGTTTGATTGATCGCAGAGAAAAACATTGCCGTCATAATCGCAATCATGATGGTTACTTTCTGTTTATCATTCAAATCGTTCATATATTGTTTTCCTCTCTAATCGTAGTGATGACACTGGATGCTTCTTCGAACGTATCAATGAATTGTTGTAACTCTTCTTCTGTTAAATGCGCAAATACGCTCTTCATCGTTTGTCGACCTTGCTTCCGTAATTCCGACATAGTCTCTCTGCCTTTGTCTGTTATTTTCAAATACACAACTCGCCGATCTTTCTCATCCCTTAATCTCTCAATATAACCACCTTCTATTAATTTGTCGGAAGCACTTGTCACCGCTCCAGCCGTCAATTGCAACGCATCAGCGAGTTCCGACATACGCATCAAGCCGCGTCGTTCCAATATAAAAACCAAATGTGACTGCGAACCAGGAAAATGCTCGTCAAAAATCTTCTTCCAGATCTGCCCCATATTCCGTGTCACTTGCCAAAACAATTCCTCGAAACGGGAAAACAACTCTTTTTCATCTGCCACTGGCCATACCTCCAATATATAATTTAATCGCCAAATACTTTAATGATTAAAGTATAATGCTCAAAAAATATGTTGTCAAATAATGATTTAAATGAATAAATAGATCATCTTATACACATCCTATCTACTTACACTGTATGTTAGGAGTGAATAAGATGAATACAGTAAAGGATTTTCCTATTCAACAAAACAGATTATTGAATGTGGGCTTTCTATTAGCTTGCCTTTGTTTATTAGACGCCCTATTCACTGATTACGGTTTGCGAACCGGCCACATAGAGGAAGCTAATCTGTTTGTCGCATTTATGTATGAAACAAGCATTTTTTTGTTTTATGCCGTCAAATTAGGTTTGCCGCTACTGCTTTTATATCTGCTAACCATTCGATCGTCGGGAGTCGTCGTGCGCATTACCTTGACGACTGCCTTATTTCTTTATATTGCTGTGTTGTTCATTCATATTTTTTGGTTAATTGTAGTGGCGTTTTGAAATGATAGTATCCTTCCTGCAAACCGTATGTATTGTATACTGTATATATGAATATGCGGAAAGAAGGGAACTTATTGAACATTTCTCCAACATTACGAACGTTGGCAATCGGGTTGCCACGTACTTTGCAGACAATGAGTGGAAAAGAATTTGTCAGCGCTATATGTAAACAAACATCTGCGGAAGTCTATCTTTCTAAAGAAGGTTTTCAAGGTGATGGGATTGCTGATACGAAACATCATGGTGGACCTGATCGCGCAGTCTGTATCTATCCGGGGGAGCATTACACTTTCTGGGAAAAAGAGTTCTCCTGCATATTGCCCTCTTCTACTTTCGGAGAAAACCTCACAGTGGACGGGATGCTAGAGGAAGACATATGCATCGGAGACATTTTCCAGGTAGGTGAAGCCATTATTCAAGTAACGCAAGGTCGGGTTCCTTGCAGCACAATTAGTAAGCGTACTGGCTTGCCTAATCTGATGAAAGAGATGGTCAACACTGGATTCACAGGCTATTTATGCCGTGTCGTGAAAGAAGGAATTGTTCGTTCAGATTCTGCAATTACTTTGCTTCAACAAGATCCAAACGAAGTTTCCATCCTCTATGCAAATGAAGTGTATTTTCAGCGCCCTAAAGATGTGGAAGGATTGAAGCGAATTTTAGAAGTCGATGCACTGGCTAAAGAGTGGCAAGACATGCTGATGAAACGGCTAGAGAAGCTCAAGAATATCTAAATAAAAGAACTGACACTACGATAGTTACATATCGTCCGTCAGTTCTTTTTTTGTTTATATGAGCTGTTTGACCAATTCACGATTTCGTTCCTTGAAGAGTTCATTGTGAGAAGATACCATACCATTTTCATTTGCTTCGGGATCAATATAGAGTTTGGCGCAGTTCACAGCATTCGCTGCATCCTGAAATGCCCCTGCTATTAAATGTAGTTTGCCTGTGTGGCTCAGTACATCCCCTGCCGCATACATCCCCTCTATAGACGTAGCACTCGTGCACGTTCCGGCAATCTGTTTATGTTCCGTTAGTTCAACACCTAGTTGCTGGTCGCCAATTAACGAAGTATCACGCTCGTAACCGTGATTAATGATGACTTCATCTACGGCTATCGTGGTAACTGTTTCTTCTTCATTGTCTCGTAGCTCCACTTTCTCAATTGAACTATGATCCGCAGACGCAATGAATCGAGATATATTCGTATTAAAGTGACAGACCACACCACTCTCAAAGAGTTGTCGCACTTGCGCTTCATGGCCGTTTAAATTCTCTTTACGATAAGTTAGGTACACTTTCTTAGCGATCGGTTGCAGTTCATTGGCCCAGTCAATTGCCGCGTTCCCACCGCCTGAAATCAGGACGGTCTTTCCTTTGAAACGTCTTAAAGATTTTACCGTATAGTTCAAATTCGACACTTCAAAGCGTTCTGCGCCTTCCACTTCAATCTTCTGTGGATTCAAAATACCTGTACCAGTTGCTACTATTACGGTTTTGCTGTAATGAACAGTACCGGATGAGCCATGTAATGCAAAATGCTTGTCTGCTATCTTTTCGATCTTCACTATTTTCTCATTGAGCACGACTTCCGGATCAAAAGTTAACCCTTGGGCCACAAGCCGTTCAATTACCTGCGCTCCTGGTGCCGGTGTCATACCGCCAATATCCCAAATCATTTTTTCTGGGTAGACATGGATCTTTCCACCAAGTTGCTGCTGGTATTCAATGATTTTCGTCTTCATTTCACGCAATCCACTATAAAAAGCAGCATATAACCCCGCAGGTCCGCCGCCGATAATCGTTACGTCCAGTAGCTGATCTTGTTTCATTCCATCTTCTCCCTTGTAAATAATTATTGACATCACTTGCATTTCAATTTATAGTTTTCATTGTAACGATATTGATAATCATTATCAATGATTACTTAGTAGGAAAGGTTTGATTTCACGAAATGGCTCGCTTGTATGCAGAAAATCTACACGTTTCATACGATGATCACCTGATTGTTAAAGGGTTATCGGTTCAAATACCTGACAAGAAAGTAACTGCCATTATCGGAGCAAACGGATGTGGCAAATCAACTTTTCTAAAAGCCGTCACGCGCTTAATTCCGCATCAGTCAGGAGAAGTGATAATAGATGGCGAAAATATTGTTAAACAAAAGACGAAGCAGCTCGCGCAAAAGATGGCTATTCTTCCTCAGACACAAGAAGCTGCCAGCGGTTTAACAGTTGGTGAATTGGTATCCTACGGTAGATTTCCTTACCAGAATGCACTGGGACGTTTGACAGCGCGTGATATGGATGTTATCAATTGGGCGCTTGAAGTCACCAATACGACTGATTTCAAATACCGTCAAGTCGATGCATTATCCGGTGGTCAACGCCAGCGTGTTTGGATCGCGATGGCACTTGCCCAGGAAACAGATATCATCTTCCTAGATGAGCCGACTACCTATTTAGATATGGCACATCAACTAGAAGTGCTAGAGCTATTGCAAAGGCTTAATGAAGAGCAGCAACGCACCATTGTCATGGTCCTTCATGATTTGAATCAAGCAGCACGTTTTGCCGATTTTATCATTGCCATGAAAGATGGAGACATTGTATGCGCAGGCGTGTGCGAGGACGTAATACGGCCAGATATACTGCGAGAAGTATTTCGAATTGATGCCGAAATTGGAACGGATCCAAGAACGGGCAAACCGTTATGTATCACATATGATCTATTAAAAGGAGACGAATAACTGTTGAAGAAAATTCTATTACCTGCTCTTCTGCTTTTCGTACTTGCGTTAGCAGCTTGCGGCAATAAACAGGAAGAACCTGCGAAAGAAGATACACCTGCAAAAGAACAAGGAGCAAGCGACACGATTACTTATGAATCAGAAGAAGGTCCAGTGGAGGTTCCCGCAGATCCACAACGGGTTGTAGTGTTATCTAGTTTTGCCGGTACTGTACATGAATTTGGCGTGAATTTGGTGGGAGCTGAGTCTTGGTCAAAAGATAATCCAAGCTTTGATTCATTTTTGAAAGATGTAGAAGAAGTGTCGGACGAAAACATTGAAAAGATTATTGAACTGGAGCCGGATTTAATTATTGGACTTAACACTATTAAGAACATTGATAAACTAAAAGAAATTGCCCCTACTGTTACGTATACATACGGAAAAGTAGATTATTTAACACAGCAAATCGAAATCGGTAAGTTATTGAATAAGGAAAAAGAAGCGACAGAATGGGTAGATGCATTTAAGGCACGTGCGCAGCAGGCAGGAAAAGACATTAAAGCCAAAATTGGAGAAGATACGACAGTTTCCGTCATCGAAGAGTTTGACAAACAAATTTACGTCTTCGGCGATAACTGGGGAAGAGGAACGGAAATCCTCTACCAGGAAATGAAACTGGCTATGCCTGAAAAAGTAAAGGAAATGACTGAGAAAGACGGATATTATGCTCTTTCTGCAGAAGTTTTGCCTGAATTTGCCGGGGACTATGTCATCTTGAGTAAAAGTGATACAGGAGATAATTCATTCTTGGAAACGGAAACATACAAGAATATTCCTGCCGTCAAAAATGATCAAGTCTACCAGGTAAACACAGCAGAATTCTCTTTCAATGATGCCTATACACTTGATAATCAGCTTGATTTCTTCATCAAAAGCTTTTTAGGAACTAAGTAATCAAACAAAATGGGTTCTTCATTGAAGAACCCATTTTGTTATGACAAGAAAGGAGCGGATGAATAAAATGGATAAACCCGTTAAAAAAGCTATACCATTTAGTTTTAAATTATTTGCTAGCATGATACTTTTACTAATCAGTTTCCTATTCGCCATGAAGCTTGGTGCCGCTCACACTTCATGGCAAGATGTCTACCTTTCATTCACGTCAAACCAAGAGGATTCTATTCTAATCCTGAAAGAAATACGCTTTCCGCGTGAAATAGGTGCTGTATTTGTAGGTGCGGCTTTGGCCGTATCAGGGGCGATCATGCAAGGCATGACGCGAAACCCATTGGCTGATCCGGGGTTGCTTGGACTGACTGCCGGGGCAAATGCCGCATTAGCCATTGCGCTTGCATTGATTCCAACTATTAACTATTTCGGCATCATGACAGCTTGCTTCATCGGCTCTGCTGTTGGTGCGCTGATCGTCTTTGGTATTGCTTCCGCGAGGCGAGGCGGCTTTGCACCTATTCGGCTGGTCTTGGCAGGCGCAGCCGTCTCTACATTTTTATTCGCTATCGCTCAGGGCGTTGGTTTGTATTTTAAGATTTCAAAGGATGTGGCAATGTGGACGGCTGGCGGATTGATCGGCACTTCATGGGGACAATTACAGACCATTGCGCCAGTCATCATCATAGGTATTTTCGTCGCATTCGTACTTTCACGTCAGTTGACATTATTGAGTCTGAATGAAGAAGTAGCGATTGGACTTGGACAAAATACAGTGAAAATAAAAGTCTTGTTGTTTATGGTTATTATCTTATTAGCAGGAGCCGCTGTGGCATTAGCGGGCAATCTAGCATTTGTTGGTTTAATGATTCCACATATTGTCCGTGCAATCGTCGGAACAGATTATCGATTCATCATCCCCATTTCCGCTATTTTAGGCGCAACTTTTATGTTGCTAGCGGATACGGTTGGACGAATATTACAAGCACCGTTTGAAACTCCTGTTGCTGCATTAATTGCAATCATCGGATTACCGTTCTTTCTCTTAATCGTACGCAAAGGTGGTCAGGCATTCTCATGATACTTCCACATATACGGAGAAAACAAAGAATTCTTTTGGCATGCTTCATTGTATTGATTCTCTTCCTGACAACTCTTGCACTTGGCTTAGGATCTGCTTCTATTGAATGGAGCCGGCTAGTCCCTACTCTTCTTGGTCAAGGCACTTTCAAAGAAGAGTTTGTACTGTTTTCTATTCGCCTCCCACGAATCATCATTACGTTGTTGGCCGGTGCCGCGCTTGCCTTGTCAGGTGCTATTTTACAAGGAATCACACGTAATGACCTTGCTGATCCCGGTATCATCGGGATAAATTCTGGTGCTGGAGTCGCAATTGCACTATTTTTCTTATTTGTACCGATCGAGGCTGGCGCGTTCACTTACTTATTACCGTTAGTAGGATTTGGGGGAGCCCTCATCACTTCGGTTTTAATTTACCTTTTTGCTTACAGTAGAAAAAACGGACTACAGCCTATGCGCCTTGTACTAGTGGGTATTGGGTTTTCAATGGCTCTATCAGGTGTGATGGTCGTATTGACTTCTTCCGCCAAGCAAGAGAAAGTCGATTTTATTTCAAGATGGATAGCCGGGAATATTTGGGGAACTGATTGGCCTTATATTTGGGCACTGGCACCTTGGTTGCTCATATTGATCCCGTTCGCACTATTTAAAGCACACCGGCTCGATATGCTTGGTTTGAATGAAGCTGTAGCGACGGGAATTGGTGTGTCGCTTGGACGGGAGCGTCTAGTGCTATTGCTGACCGCTGTAGCTTTAGCTGCATCCGCTGTGTCGGTTACAGGTGGTATCGCGTTCATCGGTCTGATGGCGCCTCATATCGCCAAATCCCTAATCGGTCCACGCCATCGAATGAATTTACCTATTGCGATCTTGCTCGGCAGTTTTCTTCTGTTGTTAGCAGACACAATCGGACGAAATATCTTGGAACCGAGTGGTATTCCAGCGGGTATTATCGTTTCATTGATAGGCGCACCATACTTTTGCTATTTACTATTGAAGAAATAAAAATGCCAGAACTACCCGCTTTGGGTGTTCTGGCGATCACTAATTCCATCCTTATTGTCTATGCATTATAATAATCATATATTGTTCCATTTAAATTTAATTTACAAGCACAAGAAAGTATGTTGAATAGTTAACTGTTTGTTACGTTGTCTGCTCCCAAAGTTTCATCACCGGTTATTTTTCTAGACGCGGAAGGAAGATCCTCCCAATATACTGCTTTCACGATCTCTTCCGATGAATGTTTAGTCATTAAACTTACAATAACTAATCCCATTATAGAAGCCAAGAGTCCAGGCACTACTTCATCGAGTCCTGTATTAAAAAATGGCCATATGACAGTGACAAAACCAGCTACTAACATACTGGCAACGATACCCCGTGCTGTCGTCCTTCTCCAGAACATCACTGCCAAAAATGGAAAGACAATTGTAGTTGCGGAAATTCTTAATGCCCACTGATAAACACTGATGATATCTGTCATGAAGTAAGAAACAATTAATGCCAAAACAGAAATTATTACTACACTAAAACGAGCAACAAACATCATTTGCTTACCTGAGGCATTAGGATTAATCATACGAAAATACAAATCTTGTGCAATATTGGAACTGCCTTGAAGTATAAATGAATCTGCACCTGTCATTAATGCAGCTAGTAAACCTACAATTACGATGCCTCCAATTGCCGGATGTAATAAATCAACAGTTACATACGAAAATATTAAATCAGCATGAATATCCGCTGGCACAAATTGACGAGCTGTTACACCGATTACAAAAGGAAATATACTAATAATAGATGTTATAACATAACCCGTTATTCCTGCTCGAATAGCAACCTCTTCGTTTTTCGATGCAAAAATCCGTTGCCATGTTGATTGCCAGATTAGGTAGAATGGAGCTACTGTCAATGCAAACATTAACACCTCTCCAATTCCATGGGGACCAGCAGGAGATAAATACTCTATCGGCGTTTGGGCTAGCACACTTGAAATGCCGCCACCAAACTTTAGTGCTGCAAATGCCAGTATGAACAAACCAATTACTAGGATAAAGCTTTGTAATGCGTCTGTGACGATAGCAGCTACTAGACCACCGAGTATTGTAAAGCCAAGAATCAGTGCAAACGATAAGAAGATTCCTACCTTCACGTCAATATGAAAAACTATACTAAATACTGTACTCATTCCAACAATTTGAAGTGCTGTAGCAGGAACCGAATAAATAAAAGCAGATAATACTGATGGTATAATCCCTGTTTTAGAACCAAACCTTTCGCCAAACAAATCTGCCATCGTATATAATCTCTGTCTTCTAAGCGGTTTACTAAAAACGTAAATTAGTAATATACTCGTCAGATAAGCTGGTAAAGCAAACTTAAAATAGCCGGACATGCCTACAGTAAAACCCATTCCTACCCAACCAATAAAAACTGCTGCTCCCACATTCGTACTGATTGTTGTGCCTACTATACTCCAAAACTTCATATTCCAACCTGCTATTAAGTAGGAGTCCGCATCTTTTACCTTTGTAAAGTAATAAATACCGATAGCAAACATTGCTATGAAGTATACTGATGAATAAGTTACATACCAAGCCATTTACATTCCTCCATTTATCAAGTAAGTCCACTATAGGTATCTGTTATTTCATGGCTTCTTATAAGCTAATTCACCATCAATAATTGTCATTTCTACTATAATATCTTTTATTCTCATAGGATCAATTTCCACAGGATTTTCGTTCAATACTACAAAGTCTGCTGCTTTCCCTACTTCAATACTACCTACCTCATCCTCTTCAAAATTCAGCTGAGCACCATAAATCGTCATTGATTTCAATGCAGATTCCACATCTATCTTTTGATTTTCACCTAAGACTTTTCCGTCTCGAGTAACGCGATTGACAGCTACCCAGATAGAGAATAACGGGGAGATGGGTGTGATGGGACAGTCAGAATGAAGTGTATAAAGCATATCAAGATCCTTAGCATCGCGTAATGCATTCATTCGCTTAGCCCGCTCTGGTCCCAAGAAGATATCACGGTGGCGATCACCCCAGTAGTAAATATGATTTATGAAGAATGAAGCTGCGATATTTAACGACTTCATCTTTTTCAAATCTTCTCCTGTTGCTGTTTGGACATGTTCTATACGATGATGATGATCACGCTGTTCCCCATTATTGATAGCGCTTTCATAGGATTCTATAATGGAATTTATTGCACGGTCTCCATTACCGTGTGTAGCAATTCTAAAACCTCTTTGATGGAAGTCTAACACATAATCATTTAATTGTTCCTGCGTGTATATTAAATCTCCATACAGCTTATCATCGCAGTAGTACGGTTTCCGCAATGCACCTGTCAGCCCTTGGATTGAGCCATCTTGAAATAGCTTTGCACTATCTAACTTTGCACGGTCATTTGTCTTTTTCCGGATTTCCTTATCAAGTTCTACAGCAGTATATTCACTAAACACTCCGCCTTTTTCCAACAGATAACTTAATATCATGAGACGCATTTTCATAGGATTCGCCTTTGATTGAACAGCCAGTATATGAGCATCAAATTCTCTCTCAAGCAAATGTAAACCTACTCCTGCATCTGTATTGGTTGTAATACCCTGCGCAAGATAATCAAGAGCTCCTTGTCTTATCAGTTCAACTATTTCTTCAGTACTTGGTATTGGCACGAAGTCAAATACTAGATCCATAGCTCCAGGTTCATATAGCACTCCTGTAAGTTCACCGTTCTGATCCTTTCCAAAATAACCGCCATCAGGTTTTGGTGTATCCTTATTCACCCCGGCAAGCTCTAAAGCAACCGTATTAGCCGCAGCTAAGTGGCCTGAAATATGTCGAATGAAAATCGGATGAACTGTACTTATTGCGTCTAAATCCTCTTTAGATGGATGTCGTTTTTCATCGAGCATGGTATCGTCATATCCATATCCTAAGATCCATTCTCCTTTTTCTTTAACCGAGCACTCTTTAGTCACGCTGGCTTGTATATCTTTTATACTTTTATGTAAAGGCGATGAACAGTTTACTTGGGCCTTATTCTGAGAATACATCAGCAAATGATTATGAGTGTCTATAAAACCCGGCATTATAGTTTTACCATTCAAGTCTATTTCCTCTACTTTTTCCGCCCGCATTATTTTCTCTTCAGGTGGTTTTTCTGCATCCCATATACCCGTTATACGTCCCTGATAACTCGTAAGCGAACGCCCCTTAGTGCTATCTTTATCAAGGGTTAAAACCGTGCCATTGTGAATAATTAAATCGGCTTTTATCATGTTGTCATCCTTCCCATTTAAGTGAATTTAATGAGTGTCGAATAAATCAACCAACGAATTAGTAGTGAAAAAATACGAATGGCTTATCTATTTTCAACGTCAAATAGTATAATTCTCAACTCATCATGTTGTCCGTACCAGTTAAGAATTGTTTATATACTAGCATAAGTAAAGATTTGTGTACACTACATATTCCGAATAATATAATATATTGAAATATTCTATAGATTCGTTCTCTTTCCTTGTTCAGACCCCCATTTATATCCATATAGGAAACTTCATTTGTGCTCATCTACAAAAGATGATTTCAAAGAAGTCTTTTTTGCGATTTCCGTTATTCAACTAATTTACTAATATACGGAGGTGTGAAATGAATTCACCTTTCTCTTGATAGCTTAATGTGAAAAGAATACATATCAGCTTTACAATTAGCGATATAGTATTCAATCAACGAACCTTTCGTATCCGTCAAAAACCTTTCCGTTTGCAGAGTATTATCTGATTGGTTAATTCCTAATAACTCTGTATCTTCACTATTCAAAGTGTTGCTCGTTATAATCTGTTCCGCTTCTGATAATTGAATATGGAGTTCATTTTCTAGCAAATCATAAATTGCACCATTAGCAATGTCGAGCCCTGCCAACTCTCTTCCTATATCCACAGGATAATAATGAGTTTCAATGGCTAATGGAGTTTCATCAGCATACCGTAGGCGCTTGATTACATACATTTCAGCCTCATCTGTAAAGTTTCGAACCGGTTCTGGAGTTTTCACAACCATATGCTCTATTAACTTCGCCCCCGGCTTCATGCCCATTTGATTAATTGTTTCAGTCATACTGCTTAAAGATCCTAGCCAGTCATGTATTGGTTTTATCGATATGAACGTTCCTTTACCATGTTTCTTTTCCAGCATACCTTCCCTAACTAGTTGGGACACAGCCTCTCTTACTGTAGCTCTACTTACATCATGTTGTTCTGTTAGCTCTCTTTCACTAGGGATCTTGTCTTGATAAAGACCTTCTTCGATAGAGTTCTTGATTATTTCTTTAAGTTGAACGTGTAGTGGTAATGGACTATGAGGATCTAATTTCATACCACACTTTCCTTTCTCATCGGTTTATCAGACAACTATATTTCTAATAGTTGTCTGGTAAATTCCGTTATTTAGTATATTGTATGGACATTTTATAGGCTCGCAATCTTTACATTCCCCTATCTTGCTTCACATAACGTATCAGTTCTTTTTCCCGCGCAGAATGTATCTCCTCAGTAAACGAAGTATTCCACTCATAATACCCCTTACCTGTTTTACTACCGAGCTCTCCCGCTTCCACCAATTCCTGCATACTAGCTGCGGATTGGTGTGCATTCGATAAATCCTTATATAGATAATTCGATATGTCTGTGTAAACATCCAGACCACCCATATCTGCCGATAAGAAAGGACCCGTGACAGGTAATCTTCTACCGATACTGTAAAGAACTGCGGCATCTATATCTTCTTTGGTCGCAATTCCTTCTTGTAGAATATGCTGTGCTTCACGCAACAAAGCGAATTGTAGACGATTCCCTACAAATCCGGGCGCTTCCTTTTTCACTTCGATCGGCTTTTTATTTAGCCCATTCATTAATGCTATCGAACGTTCAACTGTCTGGTCGTTTGTTCTCTCTCCTCTAACTACTTCGACTAATGGAATCAAATGCGCCGGATGCCAAAAGTGTGTGATGACCGTACGTTCAGGATGTTTCGTTTGAGCCGCAATGTCAGTTGGACTGATTGCCGAAGTATTACTTGCCAGAATAACGGATGGATCGCAAAGCTCATCGAGTTGTTTGAAGATTTGTTGCTTCAACTCGAGACGTTCAGGCACTGCTTCGATAATGAACGTAGCACCTTTCACCGCTTCATCCATTGTTGTTACTGTAGTAATTCTGTCTTTCACTGATTGTACTTCTTCAACCGCCAACAAATCATTATCCCTTAGCACTTGCAACTTACTTTCAATACTTGTCAGCGCACGCTCTAGTTCTTCAATGGCTATTCCATACATCGTTACATCGTATCCCGCCCACGCAGCACTCAATGCAATTGAATGACCCATTGTACCGCATCCGATAATTGCTATTCTTTCCATCACCTTGCCCCCAATTCTGTTATCCAAATGAAAAAGACGACACCTTTGCAAGCTGGTATCGTCAATCGAATTATCTAGCCGTAAAGTTTGGAGAAATTGTAAAACTTGCTTCCGTCTTGTCTTGTACTTCATCTATGGAAATACCAGCGGAAGCTTCGACAAGCACCATGCCATCCCGTGTGAAATCAAACACAGCCAAATCCGTAATGAGTCGATCTACCACACCAATACCCGTTAACGGCAACGAACACGTTTTCTTAACTTTCGATTCACCGTGTTTATTGACATGATCCATGATGATTACGACACGTTTTGCACCGACAACCAAGTCCATTGCGCCGCCCATTCCTTTCACCACTTTTCCTGGTATCATCCAGTTGGCCAGGTCTCCATTTTCAGATACTTCCATACCACCGAGAATTGCCAAGTCAATGTGTCCACCACGAATCATTGCGAACGATTCCGCACTATCAAAGAAGGACGAGCCTGGGACTGTCGTAATCGTTTCCTTTCCAGCGTTGATCAGATCTGCATCCTCTTGCCCTTCTACTGGATAAGGCCCGATGCCAAGCAGGCCATTTTCCGATTGCAATAAAACCGTCATACCAGCTGGAATTTCGTTAGCAACAAGGGTGGGCATACCGATACCGAGGTTGACGTTCATACCGTCCTGAATTTCTTCTACCGCACGTTTTACGATTATATTTCGTGTTTCCGTCATGTTCATCTCTCCTTTTTACGCTTTATTCACTGTTAAGCGTTCAATGCGTTTTTCGTAATCTGTTCCGAGTAGTACTCGCTGTACGTAGATGCCTGGCGTATCAATTTCTTCTGGAGTAAGCTCACCGGCTTCCACGATTTCTTCTACTTCCGCAATCGTTATTTTACCTGCTGTTGCAGCTAACGGATTAAAGTTCATCGCTGTCTTGCGGTAAACCAGATTTCCAAGTGTATCCGCCTTCCAAGCTTTCACAAGCGCAAAGTCTCCGACGATACCTTCTTCAAGTAGATACGTCTTGCCGTTAAATTCTTTTGTCTCTTTACCTTCAGCGATTGGTGTACCTACCCCTGTTGCTGTGTAGAATCCAGGAATCCCTGCACCTCCCGCTCTAATTCTCTCTGCAAGCGTACCCTGAGGACTCAATTCTACTTCTAGCTCTCCATTAAGGAACTGCTTTTCGAAAGTTTTATTTTCTCCCACATAAGAAGCAATCATCTTCTTTATCTGTTTATTAACTAGTAACTTTCCAAGACCCGCATCATCTATTCCACAGTTATTGCTTGCAACCGTTAAATCCTTTACGCCACTATCTTGTAACGCCTGTATGGATTTTTCCGGAATACCACATAAACCGAAGCCTCCCACAATTAACGTAGCACCATCTTGAATATCTGAAACCGCTTCCATAAATGAATTTATCACTTTACTCATACCGTAACCTCCTCCAACTCTTTAGTAATAGTGTACAGATTTCTGACTTATATGTAAAATGAATATAGTGAATGAAACTTATTCTTAATTGGAATAATTGAAAGGTTGGATCGTTATGGAACTTAAAGACCTTCATGCTTTTATAGAAGTAGCAGATCATCTAAGTTTTACAAAGGCGGCTGAACATTCTTATATATCACAGCCCACTCTAAGTAAATCAGTAAAAAAACTTGAAGAAAAACTGAATGTTATCCTTTTCAACCGTTCTACTCGTAGCCTCCGTTTGACAGATGCAGGAGTAATTGTATATGAGCAAGGACAACAAATTCTCCAATTGTTCGGCGAGCTCCCTGTCTTACTCGAAGATCTTGCCGAGGGCGTATCAGGAGAAATTAAAATCGGCATGCCACCTTTGATTGGCACATTGTTCTTTCCGCAGATCGCTAAACGTCTTTCAAAGAATTACCCTCATATTAAAATTGAATTGCATGAACTAGGTGCCAAAGTCGTTGAAGAGCTTGTAGATAAAGGCCAGATTGATGTCGGTATTATCGTGCTACCAACAGATCAAGACGCTTTCCAAGTTCAGCCTTTTATCTCAGATACATTCTTTCTGTTTGTCCATACTGATCATCCTTTTGCAAAACGAGATGCTGTCGCTTTATCTGAGTTAATAGACGAGCAGCTTATCCTATTTTCTAAAAGTTTTACCTTACACCGCTATATCATAGGTGCTTGCAAAGAGGCCGGGTTTAATCCCACTATATCGTATGAAAGCTCCCAGTGGGATTTGATCATTGAACTGGTTGCAGCAAAACTGGGGATCACGCTTCTTCCCCAATCCATATCGACGAAATTTTCTAATGAAAATATTAAGATGATTCCCATCGAAGGACCAACTTTACTATGGAAGCTCGGCATCGTCACTAAGAAAAACAGTTATCATTCATTTGCATTGAAAAAATTTATGCAGATGTTTTGAGGCACGTGTAATAAAGCTGTACAAAACATTTCAATTAAACCAAGTATCATAAGTTATTGAAACAAAAAACCAACCGTTACCGGTTGGTTTTTGTTTCACGTGGAACAGGTTAGTTTTTTAGAACATCTTCGTAGTCCATGTCTCCCCATTCCAAATAGTAGATACTACATCTTCATAAAAGTCAGGTTCATGTGAAATAAGTAAGATACTTCCTTTATACTCTTTTAGAGCACGTTTCAGTTCTTCTTTTGCATCATAATCCAAGTGGTTTGTTGGTTCATCTAAAACTAATAAATTGGTTTCACTATTTACCAGTTTACAAAGACGCACCTTCGCACGTTCTCCTCCACTTAATACCTTTACCTTACTTTCAATATGTTTCGTCGTTAATCCGACTCGCGCTAAAGCCGCACGTACTTCATATTGTGCAAAGTGAGGAAATTCACTCCAAATCTCTTCCAAGCACGTATTGTCCGTATCTGTTTTCATTTCCTGTTCGAAGTAACCGATTGCTAGATGCTCACCTTGCTCCACTTTACCTGAAAGAGCGGTTATTTCCCCGAGAATACTTTTTAACAACGTCGTTTTCCCAATCCCATTTGCTCCTGCAAGAGCAATCTTCTGTCCACGTTCCATTGAAAGATTCAAAGGCTTCGACAGCGGCTCATCGTATCCAATGACTAGATCTGTCGTTTCAAATAAATATTTCCCAGGTGTTCTTGCCGTTTTAAAATCAAAATGAGGTTTCGGTTTTTCAGAATCCAACTCAATGATGTCCATCTTATCTAGTTTTTTCTGTCGAGACGTTGCCATTCGACTCGTTGCCGCATTCGCTTTATTACGCGCTACGAAGTCTTTCAAATGAGAGATTTCTTTCTGTTGCTTTTTATAAGCAGCTTCGACCTGTTGCTGTCTCATTTCACGCACACGTAAAAACTCGTCATAGTCACCAGGGTAACGATTGACCTGTTGATTTTCCATATGATAGATCAAGTTAATGACACTGTTCAAGAATGGAATATCATGCGAGATCAAAATGAATGCCCCTGGATACTCTTGCAAATATGTACGCAACCATTCAATATGCTCGACGTCCAAATAGTTCGTTGGCTCATCAAGCAATAAAATATCAGGCTTTTCAAGCAATAATTTAGCCAGTAATACTTTAGTACGCTGGCCTCCACTCAAATCATTCACATCAGTATCCAATCCGAATTCATCGAGTCCGAGACCGTTTGCGACTTCTTCCACTTTTGCGTCAATCATGTAAAAGTCACTCTGCTCTAGAGATTCTTGAATTTGTCCGGTTTCTTCAAGCAAACTTTCCAGTTCGTCTGGTTCTACTTCGCCCATCTTCGCAAAAAGACTGTTCATTTCCGTTTCCATATCATACAAATATTGAAACGCTGTACGCAATACATCACGGATGGACATCCCCTGCTTTAAAGCTGCATGTTGATCTAAATATCCGATACGTACACGCTTTGACCATGTCACTGTTCCTGCATCCGGCTCCAGCTTATGCGTAATGATATTCATAAATGTAGATTTACCTTCTCCGTTTGCACCTACTAATCCTATATGTTCACCTGCTAATAGACGAAATGATACATCTTCGAAAATCACACGGTCGCCGAAACCGTGGCTAATATTTTTTACTGTCAATAAACTCATGTTGTACACCTATTCCTTTTCCGTTATAGCGATTAAACTTATCTAAGTTATTTTAACACCCTCCACTTACAATTACTTCAGAAAAGAAAAAACAATAGTATGAGATGTAGCACCTTTTACGTTGCAGATGAACAAAATACCACTAATTTGCATACTTCACTGTGTGGCACTATGTTCACTTAAGTTAAGAAAATCTAGCTATATACAATGCTGCCATATAAGTAGTTAACGAATTGACAAGACATCTTGCACTCCAATACGCAATACAACGTACATGAGTTAAAATCTGAATACTATTAGAAGACCCATGCGAATGCTTGCATGGGTCTTCTTTAAATGATCTATTGTACTTTTTGCAGTTACTTATCTAAATATATTGTTGCGTAGTTATCGTTTTCCATTGGATGTGGTTCAAAACCTTTAACGTAATTAGCAAATCCTAGAGGCGGTGTCGTATGTGCTAGTGGAACCCACGGGGCATCGTTATGAAAAATTACTTGTGCTTGTTTATACAGATTTGCCCGCTCATCTTGATCAAACGTAACACGCGCCTGTTCAATCAGTTTCTGGAATTCTTCATTATCGTAAAACGCTTTATTATTAGCAGGAGGCTCCATATTCGTATTACTTAGATTCGGATATAGGAAGTTGTCGGGGTCTGCCATGACGCCTGTCCAACCGTATAACGCCATTGGATGCTCACCATTTCCTGTCTTCTCTAAATATGTTGCCCACTCATATGTCACGATTGTTGCTTTGACTCCAATTTCCTTTAAATTCGCTTGAATCGCTTCTGCCGTTTTCATTGGTTGCGGTAAATAGGGTCGCGGATTATTCATTGTCCAAATCTCCGTCTCAAAACCACCCGAATAGCCTGCATCTGCTAGCAATGCTTTAGCTGCTTCAGAATCAAAAGCATAATCTTCGATGTCTTCGTTATAGCCCCATAAAGAAGGGGGTATAGGATTCTTTGCCACTTCCCCAAATCCGCTGTAAAATCCATCAACTATAGACTGTTTATCAATAGCCATATTCATGGCTTGTCTGACCTTTACATCGTCAAATGGTTTCTTCTGCGTGTTCATAACCAAAAAACCCTCATTAAAACTTGGTCGTTTAACGAGTTTGAGATTTTCATTTTTTTCCACTGTCTTTGCGTCTTCTGGATTCATCCCATCAATGAAATCTGCTTCTCCACTCAAAAGTACATTCAATCGCGTAGAGTTATCTGGTATGACTGTAAAGATAATCTGATCCAGCATCGGCTGGTTCTCTACATAGTAGTTTTCATTTGCCTTCACGACGATTTTATCGTTGCGAGACCAGCTTTCAAATTTAAATGGGCCTGTACCAACAGGGTTTTCAAAGAATCGTTCATTATACTTTTCGATAGCTGTCGGACTTGCAATTCCGAACATTGGAATAGCCAAATAGCTAACGAACGGGGCAATTTTCTCTTTCAATCTAATCTCTACTGTCTGTTCATCTATCGCAGTAACAGATTCAATTTTATGATTATCTTCTCCTTTAAACCCTCCGTAAAGAAATGGATAATAAGGGAAATCACCAATATGGTATTCATTATCAGGATCCATCCAACGTTCAAAGTTAAATACTACCGCATCTGCATTGAAGTCTGTTCCATCGTGAAACTGTACTCCTGTTTTCAACGCAAGCGTCCACGTTAAACCATCTTCACTAGTTTCATACGACTCAGCCAATTTGGGTTGCAGCTGTAAGTCCTTATCATATTCAAATAATGTTTCAAAAATTGCATGTGTTACTCGAATCGACTCGCCGTCTGTAATATTGATCGGATCGAGTCCAACCGAATCGGCTCCCCTTGCATAGATCATTGCGCCACCTTTTTTCGGTCCCTCTTCTTTAGACGCATTCTCTTTGTCACCTGTATTTGAACAAGCGCTAAGGAGGAATAATCCTACTAACAGACACATTGCGATTATTAATCGTTTCATAAAGATCCTCCTATAATTGATAGTTCTAGTTACCACCCTACTATTCTCGTGTAAATGTTTTGAAAAGTCAATTAGTCTATGAAGAGTAATCATGATTTTTGCTGTTTACTAGTCAATATGTTTTACTTTTAACATCATCTACTTCTTGAAATGGAGGCAATTCTTTATGACTAACCCAATAAACTATATAGAACATCATAAAAAGGAAATTCTACAGACCTATCAAGAACTGCATGCCATCGCTGAGCCTAGCTGGCAAGAACAGCAGACTTCACGGTATTTACAGGATCAGCTTTCGGCTGCCGGCTTACGCATCACCGGCTTTACTGGTCATCACGGATTCATTGCAGAAATCAAGGGCCATACGAAGGGCGTCATTGCGTTACGCGCGGATATGGATGCACTGGTACAGGAAGTCGATGGTAAAGTAATGGCTAACCATTCTTGCGGACATGATGCGCACAGTACGATGGCACTCTATACCGCACTAGCTTTGAAAAACTGCGAAATGGATTTGCATCATACGATCCGATTCATTTTCCAACCTGCAGAAGAGGTAGCAGAAGGCGCGTTACAAATGATGAAAGAAGGCGTGCTCGAAGATGTTCTATTCCTAGGTGGCCTGCACGTGCGCCCGCATACGGAAGTTCCATTCGGTAAATCTGCCCCCGCAATTTTACACGGCTCGTCTGCGACTATTACAGGTACAATAACAGGGACGCCTGCACACGCAGCGAGACCTGAAGAAGGCAATAACCCAATCGAAACAGCAAGTTTCCTAATCCAGTCCCTGCGTCAAATTCGTTTGCAAGGCAATAAAAAGTTTTCCATCAAAATCACCGAATTGCATAGTGGCGAAACGAGCAACTCTATCCCAGCCAGTGCACAGTTCACATTGGATGTTCGTGCGGAAACGAATGAAACAATGGATGCTCTGTTAGCAAAAGCCCGCCACATTATCCAACATACTGCAGCGCTGACAGAGACCGAGATTGTATATACTGAAGAAGGCTATTCACCCGCCGCTACGGAAAATGCCACGGCAATTCGACTAGCACAACGAGCGATTGGTTCTGTATTAGGAGAAGAAAACGTAGATGTGCCATGTATTTCTCAAGGAGCAGAAGACTTTCATTTTTACACTTGGAAAACACCTGATATTCCAGCGACGATGATTGGATTGGGTTGTGATTTGAAACCAGGGTTACATCATCCACAAATGTCCTTCAATACCGATGCTTTAATTTATGGTGCACAAATTCTTACGCAACTATTGCTGAATGCGGATCAAGAGTTATGAAAACCATGATCTATCAAGACCACGACAATATCCTAACGGGGATGACCATGAAAGATTGCAGTGAACCGGAATGCAATAATATGGCTTTGCATGCATGTGTTTCAGCAGTTGACGTGACGAACAATCGCCGACGATTGGCGAGCTTCTTACAATGTGAGTTGGAAGATTTCGTATTTGCCAACCAAACACATAGCGCGAACTTTCATAAAGTGACTGCACAAGACCGTGGTAAAGGAGCATTGCGACAAGAAACGGCAATTGCAGATACGGATGCACTGTATACATTTGAAACCGACATGGTACTATGCAGTTTAACAGCGGACTGTGTGCCTGTACTGTTTTACAGTGACGACAGCACATTAATAGGTGCTATTCATTCAGGATGGCAAGGGACTGTAAAGGAAATTACACTAAAGCTGTTCCGCCACTTACAACATAATGAGCAATGTGATCTGAGCCAAATTCATGTTCAAATCGGCGCCGCACTCAGTCAAGAAAAATTTGAAGTGGATGAAGACGTCTATAAGAAATTTCACGAGCTCGGCTATGCAGACCAATGGATCGACTATCAAGTCAAAACAAAAAAATATCATATTAATAATCAACTGACCGTGAAAAAACAATGCGAGTTGGCAAGAATACCCGAAGCAAATATTACAATCGACCGTACTTGTACATTCCTGAGTCCAAACGGCTTTTCATACCGTCAAGACAAGCAGGCAGGACGTCATGTCAGTTTCATCAAGCGAACCACGCAAAAGATGCAGTGAGGAAAAGATCCCTCACTGCATCTTTATTTTAGCTCTATTTTCATGTCGCCTTCTAAGTAATTTGGATAAGCGAATAATTCTAGCCTTAATGGATTCACATAATCGGTCCGATCGAAGTTCAAGTTCCAATGTGTCGCTTCTTCTTCCCTAAACTTTCCTGTCATAGGGGTTTCCACTTCTTCCCCATTTGCATCAATAGCGGAACCAATAAAGAAAAATGGAAATTCCTCATCACCCGAATTCTTCATGATGAATTCGGCGTGGTGTTTATTGGATTGCAGTAACTGGATTTTTTGATCTTTTGGCTGATTGAGCCATCCCCCCGTTTCCGTATTCACTTCCGCAAAGGCCTCTTCCACTTTTAACGTCTGCACTTTATTGATACGCAAATACAATTTTTCAGGTTGCGAGAAGTAATTACTCTGCAGGAAGAACGTATATTTACCGTCTTCCCCGCCGAACGCCGTCGTACCGTTTCGAATAGATCCCCACACCTCGCCTTTTTCATCTTCTAACCGCATATCCTCGAATTGTAGAATCTTCATCGTATTGTCGGGGTCAATAGAGATTTTTACACCCAACCGTAATGGGGATATCATCACCTTTTCAACCCTAAACTTCTGCCCTTTGATATCAACTTCCTTGTATATCGCATAGACTTCACTCGGCTTGATTTGTTCAGGCACAGTAAACGGTACAGAAAACACTGTCTCTTCGCCTTTTAACTTGATAGCTATCTTCAAATCAAATGACTGGTTTCGCGAAGTATATAGCTCACTAAACTGATAAGTTATACGATCTTTATACGTATAATTCTCTCCCTCATCCATCACATTCCCATAAGAAAAGCTGTTTTCGGAGTATTCTCCGATTGTGCAATGTCTTTAATATTCGATTCCTGAAAGTATTTTAAGTATATTAACCGTTGCTCTTCATCAGACAATGTTGCCAGTGCTTCCCTCATCTCAAGATATGAAATGTCCTCTGTAGATCCAGTCTCCAATGCGCTAGCATCTACAGTGAATCGTTTACGAAGGTTTAACTGATCTTGGCAGTAATTCATCATGATGCGAATCTTTTTATACGCGCGATAGGTTACTTCCTGCAGCGCTTCGATCGCATCGTTTTCATTTCGCAGAAAAGCCAAGGCTGTCCGCAGAAGCGATTCCTTATGCAGTTGCATCATTGCCAGAAACGCGTCGTCATCGCCGACGATTGCTTTTCTATGCAACTCCTTTACATTCATCTCCATTGGACTATCACCTCTTGTACCTTCTTATACATTAGACTCTACAACAGCTAAAAAGTTCACATGATTTTTTATTTATTTTATACAAAAAAGGTGCCTCCTCTTACTAGGCACCTTGCTATACTTATTCTGTTCCTTCCACTAATTCAGTATAGACGACCAGACGATCATCATGCGTTTTAGCTTTGCGATCCCACGATCCCGTACATGAAATTAAATTCAATCCACTACCATACGTGAAGCCAAAGATCGCATCAACCGGCGCATCGGTACGCGGATACGCGATCTTTTTCACCACCGCAAAGCGTATTATCTTCCCGTCTTTACCATGTATGAATACTTCATCGCCAATTTCCATCTTATCCAACTCATAAAATACGGCAGGGCCCGTCTTTGAATCTACGTGACCTGCAATAACCGCACTCCCCCTACCACCGGGCTTCGTCCCCGGTGAAAACCAGCCTGCCTGATCGGGGTCTTGCGGGACGCCCATCTGGCCATTATCAAGACGTCCTACTTCTTCAATTGTAGCCTTGACGTCGAGCGAAGGAATTTCAATTACTTTCGGTTCGATTCCAACCCGTTTATCTTCTAATGAAAATTCCTCCGCCGTACGTAAGGGAACAATCGGCATATCTTCCACCTCAGCTACTTCGGCAGAGGAAGAAGCCTCTACAACTTTTTCTTGCGGCTTTGCATTGGGCTGAGCACAACCAGCCAACATCATTGCCCCAATGAATATTTGTATATATAGTTTCATCGTCTAAACGGCTCCCTCCTGGACAAAGTAGTGTATTCTTTTATTGCTGTTTCGCTGTTTTTCTACGAATCATGACAATGGATGTACTTACGATGAAGATCATGCTCAACGTTACCCATAACACCGTATAATCCGTTTCTTGACTCATACCGCCCATTCCCGTTTTTGGCATATCTGCTGGCATTGCAGAAGCAAACTGATCTGGGAACTGATCGACAATTGCACCGGATAAAGCTGTTCCTACACCAAACATATGACTGTATGCTTCGTGGATATTGTCATATGTTGCCCCGTAGTCCTCGTCTACATAGCTATCGAATGCCATTAATAATTGATCGACGTGCATCTTTAAGCCTTCTTCAAGATCTGCTGCTTTCAATCGACCTTCCGTTGCCGTATCCAAAAATGCAGCTTGTGTTACACGATAGGCATCCAAATCTGCCATGGCCTTATCTTGTCCGGCTTTATCCTCTTTCGCTGTTGCTTGTACATAATCGACAAAGTAGCCAATATGACTGCTCCAGATTTCATTGAACTGTTTTGCCCCTTCAGCTCCGTATACAGATTCAACGGATTTCGTTAGATCTTCTGTATTCGTGTTTAAAATAGCTGCAGCTGCGTCAAAGTCTTTCGCGCCGTCAATTCCCTTTTGCATAGCGAGTATTGCCAAAGCTGCGTGCGTAGAAAATTCATTGTTTAGTGATTCGCGTAAATCTGCAGCTTTCGTGTCTACAGATAGATTGTCGAATTTCTCAGGGAACTGGTCTGTGATCGCCCATGATAGACCTTTTCCTGTTCCGAACATGTGATGCATAGATTCCTTAAGACTTTCATATGCCTTATCGTAATCTTCTGCTCCATAGTTATCGAATGCCCAGATCAACTGATCAACGTGCATTTTCAAGCCTTCTTCTAAATCCGATGCCTTTAGACGATTCTCCGTAGCGACAGCCAAGAAATCTGCTTGCGTGACGCGATATGTGTCTAGATCTTTAAGCGCTTTCTTTCTGCCTTCTTCATCTTTCTCAGCTGTAGCTGTAACATAGTTGACGAAATAGCCAATATGGCTGCTCCAGATTTCTTTGAATTGTTCTCCTGCTTTGTCGCCGTAAACAGAACCTACCGCTTTCGACAATTCATCTGTATTTTCTCCAAGTTGTCCGGCAGCTGCTTCAAAGTCTGCTGCACCATCCAATCCTTTTTGCATCGTCACGACGGCCAAGTAGGCATGCTCTGAAAGGATACTTTCAAGTGTTGCTCGTAAATCTACTGCTTTGTTCGATACAGCTTCAGATACTTTTCCTCCGTGTTCGTGTTCTGCTGCGCTTGTCAGAATCGCTCCTGTTGGAAATAGTAGTGACACGCTCAATGGAATAGCTGCCCATGATTTTTTAAATTGCATAATCAATCGCTCCCTTATTCGTTTTTGTTATACAGCTAACGCAACGAATATAAAAACGGATCACTTTTCCTTAAAAGTTTTTTAAAAACTTTTAAAAGACTATACATACAGCGTTTAATACTATATGAAAAAGCCTGAATCCATCACTTTACATGAGGTTTCAGGCTTTACTTTTATCTACTATATTCCACCGGCCAATATAATCTGACCTTCTGGCGCTGAGAGGTTCGGTTCTTTTTCTATCGTGATCGCAACAGTATCCCATGTTCCGGAAAGATTCGTGAGTGGGTGGCTCACAGTTCCCGTACCCGTTTCATTAGGTTGGACGATTCCCGCTGGATACGGCTGATCGCCTTCTATCACCCAGACTTGATATAGTTCATCTTTAGAGAGTGTTGGTAAATCTGTGGCATCGAGTAGCAATACATTTTGATCGCCATCCGCTATTAACATTGCGACTGCGGATGCACTCGTACCTTCTTGTGGTGCCAGTATACTTTGGCCAATCAACTGGATCTCACTCTGTGCTATTTCAGG
This sequence comes from Sporosarcina sp. P1, assembly GCF_002743155.1. Lineage (NCBI taxonomy): Bacteria > Bacillati > Bacillota > Bacilli > Caryophanales > Caryophanaceae > Sporosarcina > Sporosarcina sp. P1. The sequence continues at coordinate 92,217 of NZ_PDYS01000002.1, read as the reverse complement.
TTCCTTTTGTGTTTCTGAAAACAGGAAAGCATTTGCAACAAGTGAAGCAAATAACCCTGCAGCCAGTACGGTTGTCACAGGACCCATACGTCGACGACTTTTTTCTTTAGTCGGCATTGTTACAAATTCGGCCTCTGCTGGGATGTCAGGAAGTGAAGCAAATATACGCGCTTTTAAATCTATTGGGACTTCCACAGCTTCTGACTCATACGGTAGGTTTTCCGTTAACATCTCCCACTCCATTAATTCTTCTTGACAGGATGGGCACTCAATCAAATGATCTTCAAATTGTCTCATCTCGTCTTCAGTCAGGGTACGATTGAAATAGTCAATCAACATATGACATGATTTATTCATTCGAAACCCCTCCTTCCTGATCAATAATTCCTTTTAAATGTTTAAGTGCTAGCCGAATCCTACCTTTAACTGTTCCGAGTGGCAACTTACAGTGTTCGGCAATTTTACTTTGGCTGAAACCTTTAAAGTAAAATAAATCAATGATTTCCCGTTGCTCTGCGCGTAGCTCCGCAATTGCTGTACGGATCACTTCACGCCGTTCATTCCATTCAGCTGTAACTTCTGTGGATACGGTCTCTTCCGTCAGTGAGTCTTTATCCAATATGGGTTCATACGCATGACGTTTAGACTTACGAAGCTCGTCTATCGATTTATTTCGTGTTACTGTCAAAAGCCAAGATGAAAACTTTCCTTTTTCTTCAGCATATTGATTTGTTCCATTCCACAACTTTAAAAAGACGTCTTGTGTCACTTCCTCCGCCATGGTGCGGTTATTAGTCATTCGATAGGCAAATGAAAAAACCAATTTTTCATAGCGGTCATATAATTGTTCAAATGAATGCCGATTGTGAGCAACTGTTTGATAATAGAGTTGTATGTCATCCGGTTCGGTCATAAAATTCTCCTTTTTACAGGCTTTTTCTTTTTACCTTACCACAGACAATCGAAGGACATCATTTACTAGACTCCTAACATTTCTAAAAGTATAAAAAAGAGGCGTTCCCGTTATTATGCTACGAGAACGCCCCTTTTATTATTCTTTAGGATCTTCAAGCGACCGATCCACTTTTTTACGCTTCCCCTTCAAATCCAGTTCTTCCCCAAATTCGGTGTTATAATTCACATTCCGAATTCGATCAAACTGCTTATGGGGCTCTACTTTCTCATCCACATCGTCAATAATCTCTTCATTCGATTTAACTAAGAGTCCAATCGTTGCCAATCCGCTCAGTCCCACAATGGCATAGACAATCTTCGCAAGAATCGTGTTTTGTCCTCCAAATATACTGGCAACCAAATCAAAGTTGAAAAATCCGATCAGTCCCCAGTTTAGAGCACCAATAATGACTAATGTCAGTGCAATTCGCATAAATACGCTCATGTTGCACACCTCCTCCAACAATCTATAATCGAATCCTGTACATGTTTGTATAGATTCCTTATTATAGTTCACCGAAAGAGAATTTTCATACATTTCCACATAAGTATTGTTCTATTTCTGTTACGGAAACCTTACAGTGATAGACCAATAAAAATGAAAGCAGGGATACTGTGCGGATAAATGGTGTGTTTTCAGGCGGCGGATTGAAAGGTTTTGCGCTAGTCGGAGCAGTTCAGGAGTTGGAGAAACAAGGTTATCGTTTTGAAAACGTAGCTGGCACAAGTGCAGGTGCAATTGTTGCAAGCTTCTTAGCAGCCGGCTATACAGCTGAAGAAATCGAAGTCATGTTGGCTGAAGAAGATTTCCAAGCTTTGCTGGATCCGAGAAAGACCCTATTACCATTTCCCTTTATGAAATGGGTTTCACTTTATTGGAGAATGGGTTTGTATCAAGGAAAGGCGTTGGAAGAATGGTTTTTTGATAAACTCGCACGAAAAGGTTGTTATGCATTCGGAGATCTTCCGAAAGGCGCGTTAAAATTAGTGGCATCTGACTTAACAAATGGCAAGATGATGGTATTACCTGACGATTTAGAGAAATATGGATATGATGCTGACCGATTTTCAATTGCGAAAGCACTGCGTATGAGTTGTGGTATTCCCTACTTTTTTGAACCCATACGTCTCGATGCACCAAAAGGACCTATTGTAGTAGACGGCGGTGTATTAAGTAATTTTCCGATGTGGATTTTTGATGAAGATACATCGTCCCATAAACGACCTGTAATCGGGATCAAGCTAAGTCGCAACCAAGATGAAACACCCGGACGCACCATTCGAAATGCCCTGCAATTATTTGAGGCCTTATTCTCTACAATGAAGAACGCGCATGATGAAAAATATATCTCGAAGCAACATGTGCAAAACATCGTCTTTATTCCCGTAGAAAATTATAGTGCCACACAATTTGATCTAAACGAAGAGCAAATGGAAGACTTGCTATCAATCGGACGTAGTCGTACCAAGGAATTTCTGCTAACTTGGTCGCCAGCAAATTCTAAGTTAGTCAGCAACCAAAATGTTATGTAAATGAAACATTTGACATAAGGCCAGTTTAAAACGCTGTCGTGGCGGGTAAATTGACTTACAAGGAGGGTTGCAATCATGACCAACTACCAAGAAAGTTCTATTTTTATCCGAGAGCTTGAACTACTCAGTGACGAGTACTATACTGCACCCGACGATATCAAAACTTATATCCTACAAGATATTGAGTTACTTGAATCTGCGATCTCCCTTTTACAAAGTGACGTACAGTAATTACTCATCATATAAAGTGTATTTCTCTCAAACAAAGAACTGTCGCATCTTACTATTGCGTTCTGCGCGTTCTTCTCCCGTTGCCAAGTCATATTTTTTTAATAGATGAAATACTTCATTCAATGTTTCCTGACTCAATGGCCCATTCAAAAATACCTTACCACTTTCTATGAGCTTTTCCGGTATTACTGATTGTTGCTCATTGAACATTTTGACAATTTCTTGATGCATGTGATCAATCGTACATTTGCTCATTTACATTCACTTCCTTAACTGATAACATATCACAATATTCGGTAAACGTGAAATAAAGACTTGTTGCCTATATTGAAAGAGCTGCAGGTCTTTTTGTGATTTGTTCATATAGTACCCTTCAATGGAAGTGGTTTTGCATTCAATGTACGGGAGATGAGCAGCATATGACAACTAATTATAAAAAACGAAGAACTATTTCTCCACCTGCACTTATTGCTTTGTCTTTCGCAATTACTATTATGATTGGCACATTACTTCTGAAACTGCCTATCGCTACACATGTTTCGATTAGCTGGACGGATGCCTTTTTCACCGCTACTTCCGCCACCACCGTTACGGGTCTGAGTGTATTCGATATTAATACTTCACTGACTTTATTTGGTGAAATCGTTTTACTTTTGCTGATTCAAATCGGAGGCGTGGGGTTTATGGCATTTGCTGTTGCCTTGCTGATGATTCTTGGGAGAAAAATCGGCATGAAAAACCGGATATTTATTCAGGAATCGTTCAGCTATCAGTCCATTGGGGGTACGATCAAATTCTTGCGTGAAATTTTATTGTTCGTTTTCTTTGCGGAAGGTATAGCATTTATAGCTCTATCATTCTTCTGGGTACCTGAATTTGGATGGAAAGACGGTTTATATTACAGTGTGTTTCATGTAGTATCCGCATTTAATAATGCCGGTTTTTCCATATTCTCCGATAACTTAGTGTCTTTTGCAGGAAATCCACCTGTCATCCTCATCTTATCTAGTCTTTTTGTTATTGGTGGCATTGGTTTTATAGTTGTGATGGACGTATGGCACAAACGTTCTGTACGGCAATGGGCTTTGCACACTAAGATGATGATTTTTGGCACATTGACCTTGAATGCGATTGCAACATTGTTTTTGCTTATTCTAGAATTTCACAATGACAAAACCATTGCTGATTTGAGCTTTTTGGATAAAGTATGGACTTCCTACTTTCAGGCCGTTACACCAAGAACAGCGGGATTTAATATAATGAATGTCGGTGATATGGAAGAATCCTCGTTGCTCCTCACTCTTCTTCTTATGTTTATTGGGGGTGGAAGTGCTTCTACAGCTTCGGGAATTAAACTAACAACATTTATGGTTATTATATTGGCCACACTTTCTTATTTTAGAGGCATAAAAGAGCCACATATTTTTAAACGCACAATTAAAGCGGAAATCATTGTACGCTCCATGGCGATCGCCGCAGTGAGCTCCTGTGTGATTTTCACCGCATTGTTTTTATTATCCATCACAGAAAAGATCCCTTTCTTGCCTGTATTATTTGAAACCATTTCAGCTTTTGGCACAGTTGGATTATCCATGGGAGTTACAGACGATTTTAGTTCTGTAGGTAAAGTCATACTCTGTATTGTCATGTTCTTAGGACGAATTGGCCCATTGACATTGTTTTTCTTACTGATTCGAACTAAAAAAGAATCGTATCATTTTTCATATGACCAAGTGCAGACAGGTTGATTGATAGTAACTGCTCATATCGAAAACCCTCCAGATTTTACTCTGGAGGGTTTTTTATAGTTGACTCAATTGTTACAACTGTATATACTGTGCATATACAGTATAAAGGAAAAGGGGTGATGTATTGAATATTGTCATCTCCAATTCGGTGAACCAACCGATTTATCTGCAAATCAAGAATCAGTTGAAAGAGCAGATTTTATTGGGTGCACTGAAGGAGAAAGAAGCACTACCATCCATACGTAAACTAGCGAAAGACTTGCAGATCAGTGTCATCACAACGAAAAAAGCTTATGAAGAACTGGAACGGGATGGACTTATTGAGACTTTTCCAGGCAAAGGATCATTTGTTGCTGCGCAGAATCACGAGCTATTGAAAGAAGAACAGTTAAAGAAAATTGAAGAACAGCTAATGAATGTTATTGAGGACGGTCGAGCATTTGACATAAGGCTTGAAGAGATCATTCATATGCTGACATTGCTATATGAGGAGTGAAAAGAATGGAAAATATAGTGGAAGTACGGGATCTGACGAAACAGTTTAAGGGCTTTGCACTGAACAATCTCAACTTCGATATTAAAAAAGGGTTCATCACCGGATTCATCGGGGCAAATGGTGCTGGAAAAACAACGACAATCCGTTGCTTGATGGATTTAATTCGAAGTGAACAAGGAGAAATACGAGTATTTGGCCAATCACATGATAATCATACGGCAGAGATTAAGGAACGCATCGGTTTTGTTTATGACGCGGATTACTATTATGAAGACCTGACTATCGAGAAAAACAAACGGATTCTCGCTCCCTTCTACTCGCAGTGGGATGACGAACTATTCTATCACTATCTCAGGAAGTTCCAGCTGAATACTGCTAAACGTATCAAACACTTGTCTAAAGGAATGCGTATGAAGTTTTCACTTGCGATGGCACTCTCCCACCATCCTGACTTTATCATCATGGACGAACCGACAGCTGGGTTGGATCCAATTATCCGTCGCGAACTGCTTGATATGATGCAGGATCTCATACAAGACGAGAAAAAAGCTATCTTCTTCTCCACACATATTACAACTGATTTAGAGAAAATAGCAGATTTCATTGTTTTCATTCACGATGGTCGGATTATCTTTCAAGGCGAGAAAGATGAATTCACTGAACGTTATGTATTAATAAAAGGTACAACTGACCAGCACATTCTACTTGATGGATTACCTGTGATTGGACTGCGCACTACAGATGTCGGCTTTGAATGTCTGGCGGATACTAGTGAGATTGCCTTAGACCGTCTGCCGTCATTACTCTTTGAACAACCAACACTTGAAGACATTATGTATTACACAGGAAGGAGAGAGCTCTAATGAATGCTTTGATTCGGAAAGAGTTATATACGCAAAAGGTAAGTGTCTACTTTTTGGCAGCGCTGTTTTTCATAGCATTTACAAACTTTTTTACAGACGGCCAACCTGTGCGCCATGTCTTACTTCTGATTTTCGTTGCTTATTTCATAGCCATTTCAACCAGCAACAAAGCTTTTGAGAAAGAATCTGTATTAATCAACAGCCTGCCCGTCACAAGAAAACAATTTGTCCTGGCTAAGTATGCAGCTGGTTTCATGTGGTTTGGTTTATCAGCGGTAGTCGTGCTTGTCTATATCTTCATGTTCGATACATTTGCTCCATTTCCTACACGAATGATGACAGTAGCTGAATTACTCATCGCACTCGGATTCTTTTTCATAATCATTTCCTTATTTTATCCACTGCACTTCAAAGCAGGCTACGTGCTGGCAACTTCTTTGACGATTATATTGCCCCTACTAAGCATGATGTCGTTTAGAATCATATTGAATATTATGGAAAACCCAAGAATGGTTGCAGAACAAACATTCTTCCTGCAAACCGCAGACCTCATTACTATGAATCAATGGACAATCGCACTCTCCGTTCTACTAATCAGCGCCTTACTGACATGGTTATCCATTCTGTTATCGATCCGAATTGTTCACAAAACAGATTTTGATCATGCGTAATTTTTTAAACCAAATAATTTTTGAAAATAAAAATCTCGACTAAGTAAGTTTTGACCTTACCTCCACAAACATGAGATGCCCCATTGAAGTGTTGTCACTTTCAACAGGGCATCTCATGTTATGTTCCGCAATACGTTTGAAATGCAGTTCCGTCTTCAGGAGGATTCACGTATTCTTCTTGTTCTACTGTATAGGCATATGGATTTTCGAGAACGGCAAGCAATTTTACAAAAGGATGCATATCTCCAGCCTCTGCCGCCTTCAATGCTTCTTCTACGCTATGATTTCTTGGAATGACGGATGGGTTATGCTGCTTCATCAATGCTTCTACTTCTTGAACGTCTAGCGTCTGACGTTGTAGTCTCTCTATCCATCGTTCTTTCCACGCTTTAAACTCCCGTCTATTGAACATGTCCTCTTGTTTTCCGAGTGTCAATGAACGGAACGTGTTTGTATAATCAACCTGATGAGTTTCCATCATGGCAAGCAAGTCTTTTATCAATGTTTCATCGGCTTCTTCTTCATTGGACAGACCTAGTTTACAGCGCATACCACCCAGCCACTCCGTCATGTACAGTCTTGCAAATTCAGCAAGCTTGCTCTCTGCCAGCGCTACGGCTTCTGTCTGTTCTTCATGAAGCAATGGCACAAGTGTTTCTGCAAAACGAGTCAGATTCCACTCTGCGATACCTGGCTGATTGCGGTACGCGTAACGTCCTTGCACATCAATGGAGCTAAAGACCGTTTGAGGATTATATGTATCCATGAACGCGCACGGACCGTAGTCAATCGTCTCACCGCTAATTGCCATATTGTCCGTATTTATCACACCATGAATAAAACCGACAAGTTGCCATTTCGCGATCAAAGATGCTTGTCGGCGTATTACCTGTTCAAGCAACGCAAGATATGGCTGGCTATCCGAAGCCGCTTCCGGGAAATGACGTGCAATCGTGTAGTCCGCAAGTTCACGCAAATCCGCCACTACTTGTCTGGCTGCCGCGTATTGGAATGTCCCAACGCGTAAATGACTCGAAGCCACTCTTGTCAGCACCGCTCCTGTCAAAGCCGTTTCGCGTAAAACAGGTTCTCCTGTCACCGTGACAGCTAAACTGCGTGTGGTGGGGATATTTAGTCCATGCATTGCTTCGCTAATTAAATATTCACGTAACATTGGCCCGAGTGCAGCACGTCCGTCTCCACCGCGTGAATAGGGCGTCCTTCCAGATCCTTTTAACTGAATATCTACCCGTTGCCCTCCTGGCGTCAATTGCTCTCCCAACAGCATAGCGCGTCCATCACCTAGCATAGTGAAATTACCGAATTGATGACCTGCATAGGCTTGAGCAATAGGGTCCATTGCTTCAAGTCGTTCATTTCCAGCAAAAATAGCGATCGCTTCTTCCGAATGTAATTGGTTTTCATCGAGTCCCAGCGATACCGCTAGTTCCTCATTAGTCAGAACCAGTTGCGGTGAGCTGACAGTATTTGGTTCCACTACTGTGTAAAATGTTTCCGGTAATTCACGATAACTACACTCAACATTCCAACCCATGCTTTGATTATGTCTCATATGTTCCCCATCCTTCCCGTATGATGCCCTAGTATGATCGTATTGTGCTCTATATTAATTAATTCTCTTCCTCTATCCAGATGCATGTATTGTATCATTTCGGTGATCGGCCAGCCAAAGCATTCGAATTACTGAAGTCCCTCAAACAGCCGACCACTTTGAACCAGTATAATCATAAAAAAGCTATCCAAGACATCATTTGATGTCCAGGACAGCTTTTTCAATTTGATTTTGCGAGTGAAAATCCTCTACCAAGGATTTCCGAAGCATTTAGAAAGACCACAAATGCCTGAGGATCTTCTTCTCTTAAAATCTTCTTCAAATAAATTGCTTCCGGTTGCTCTACCACACATAAAATCATCGTCTTCTCTTGATTGGCAAAGCCACCTACCGAACGAACTTTAGTCAAACCACGATCAATTTCTTCTTTAATGATCGTCTGAATACGTTCTTCATTATCCGTAATAATTAATACTAGTTTCGATTGAGATGTTTGTAACTGCACAAAGTCAATCACTTTACTCGTCACAAAAATGGCCATCATCGCAAATAATGCCAATTCCAGATTAAATACGATAGCAGATGCAATCACAACGAGTCCATCTACGAGCAATTGAGCATAACCGCTAGATAGACCCGTAAACTTCTTAACAATCTGCGCAACGGTCGCAAGGCCCCCAGTCGATCCATTTCCTCGATAGACTATACCAAGTCCTACTCCCAACATAATCCCTCCATAGATTGCTGACAATAAAGGATTGTCAATTGTTGAAGGTATTCCAGCAGTCAGCCAAATGGTTAGCGGTACAAAAAATGTACCTACTAATGTTTTCAGACTAAAATCCTTGCCAAGAAGCAGTAAGCCTATAAAAAATAATGGGATATTAATGAGCCATTGAATAAAAGCTGGTTCAATTCCATACATTTCATACAGAATGGTACTAATTCCAGATACGCCGCCAGCTGCAAGTCTTGCTGGTAAGAAAAATATATTAAAAGCTAATCCGACTAATATGGATCCGATCATAATCCAAACGTATTCTATCAGTAGCTTTTTCCTTGGTGAACGGGTTTTCATTCATAAAACCTCCCTTTCTTGTTGAGCGAAAAGCACGTTTGCTATTTTACATCAAATTTCACAAGATGAATAGCCTAGCCTATCAGTAGTTTATAAGCATAAGTGGTACCTCCCGTGCATCTACTAATTCTGATAGTAAATCCACCTGGAAGGAAGAGATGTATTGAAATTAACACCGTTCATTGATCAATTACCTATTCCTCAATATCTTACTCCACTTGAGAGACATAAGTGCTTATCGTACTATGAAATTGGAATGAAAGAGTTCTTCCACGAATTCCATTCAGAGTTGACACCTACAAAGATTTGGGGATATGAGGGGCAATTCCCTGGTCCACTCGTCAATGTGAACAGTGGCGAGTGTGCGCATATCAAGTGGAAGAATGAACTGCCCGACAAACATTTCCTACCCATTGATAGAACGCTCCACGGTTCAAGCGAACATATGCCAGATGTTCGTACAGTCGTTCATTTACACGGAGCGGAAGTTGAGCCCGAAAGTGATGGTCATCCTGAAGCATGGTTTACGAATAACTATCATACAGTGGGCGCATTATTTGACTCACCTGTTTATAAATATAATAATAATCAGCGTGCCGCCACACTTTGGTACCATGATCATGCGGTCGGTATTACCCGTTTAAATGTCTATGCTGGTCTCGTCGGAATGTATATTATTCGTGATGAAGAAGAACGCAAGTTGAATCTCCCTTCTGGGGCATATGAAATTCCACTCATTATCGCTGATCGCGGCTTTAACGAAGACGGTACCTTATTTTATTCAGATACAACCAATGTGAGGCCAGGACCTGTACAGCCTGGGTTGACATTCCCGCATCCATCCGTCACACCTGGTGAAGCGTTTGAAAACATCACAGTTAACGGTAAAGTATGGCCTTACTTAGAAGTAGAGCCGAGAAAATATCGATTCCGCATATTGAACGCATCAAATGAACGCTTTTACAAAATGAACTTATCAAATGATCAGAAAATCATACAAATCGGTTCAGATGGTGGATTATTGGAAACGCCTGTATATATGGATGAGTTAACAATTGCACCCGCTGAACGTATGGACGTAATTATTGATTTCTCCAAACTGACACCCGATGATACGATCGTATTAGAAAATACTGCAGCCACACCGTTTGATTTCCCACCGCCAATAGGCACTCTTCCTGACCCTGAAACCGATGGACAGATTATGCAATTTAGAGTGGTTGAATTAACGGCACCAGATACGAGCAATGTCCCGGCTATACTCAGTATTATACCTAAACTACGGGAGTGCGACGCTGCTCAAATACGTGATATTACATTGGATGCAGACATCGATGAATATGGTCGTTTAAAGTTCTTTTTTAATAATAAAGGTTTCATGGAACGAATCGATTTCAAACCTAAACTGAATGATACAGAGATCTGGCGTATCATCAACACGGCTGGCGCAACGCATCCTATACACATCCACTTAGTCCAATTCCAGATTCTCGACCGTATCCCATTTGACGCTCAAGGTTTCACAGCGAATGGATTACTCAGTTTTACCGGTCCACCTGTACAACCTGACGTCAATGAACGAGGCTGGAAAGACGTCGTTCAATCTCCACCTGGATTTGTTACACGAGTCATAATGCGTTTTGCTCCATTCATCGGTCGCTACATGCTTCATTGTCATATTTTAGAGCACGAAGATCACGATATGATGCGGCAATTCGAAGTAGTTGAGCGCAAATGTGAATGCAAAAAATCCTGTACATGCAAGAAGCATAAAGTAAAACGTAAATGTGAATGCAAGAAGAAGTGTACATGTCGCGGCAAGTGTACATGTAAAAAATCCTGTACGTGCAAGAAAAAGAAATCCAATCACCGACCGAAAGAAGAACGTCAGCATAAAAAGTGCCCTACGTGCCCTCCTTGCTCCGAGACGTATCGTTGCGAATGTGAATGAAGGAAAAAGAACCCCACGAGATTATATCTCTCGTGGGGATTTAAGCTTCTATCAAATAATCATAGAGTGTATTTTCTACTGGGTGTTCCATCACCATGTTCATATGGACAACAGGCAAACGCTTCCCTTTACCGTCTATCATATAGTCTTCTACAACACTTCGTTGATCGGGTAGACCTTTACCCAAGTAAATGAAGAAAGCTCCCCATGTTTCACTCCGCAGTAAATCAGGAATACTTAACTATGGACTACACTATAATTAAACAAAGTGGGGTGAGGAAATGAAACAAGAAAAAACATCTGTACTTTTACGCATAGCTATTGTTATTACTTACTCAATTATGATCCTAGCTAACGCATTGGCCAATATCCTTCCTCTAAATGGACAAACGACAGGCGAACTATCAGATAAATACGGGAATTTATTTGCACCGGCAGGATTTACTTTTTCCATTTGGAGTCTGATCTACTTATTGTTACTGCTTCATGTCTTCTATCAACTTGGCCTTTTCCAAAAGAAGAAAAATCCAAAACTTCTTAGTCAAGTAGGCGTATGGTTCTGTATCTCCTCAATATTGAATGCAACGTGGATTTTCTTGTGGCATTATGAATATCTGTTACTTTCCGTTATAGTCATGTTACTCATGTTACTGACATTAATAAAAATCAATACCGTCACATTTGACGCTTCGTTAACTCGTAGAGAAGTGTTCTTTATTAAACTTCCATTTAGCGTCTATTTCGGATGGATTACAATCGCTACCATTGCAAACATTACTGCTTTTCTCGTTTCTATTGAATGGGGTGGATTGGGTTTATCTGACGTCACCTGGACGGTGATCATTTTATTCGTCGGAGCAGCTATCGGGATTTTAACTACTATTCGACGTCAAGATATAGCCTATGCCCTTGTATTGATCTGGGCGTATTATGGCATATATTCAAAGCACACTTCAGAAAGTGGTTTTAATGGAGAGTATCCTTCAATTATCTTATCTATCTTAATCTGTTTGGGTCTTATAACTTTGACCACTGTATTCGTTGCAGTAAAAAAGCTGCGCAAATAAAAAAGCGCAAAGGAATAGGCAATTGCCTCTTCCTTTGCGTCAAATATTCGTGCTATCAGGTCGTGTTATCATACAATACCCAATACTTACATACTACTACAAAAACTTATCGTGATGAATTTAACAGCCTTTCCAATCGGGGACGATTAAATCGTTGCACTACGATTAATGGCACGTTAAACAGTACAGCATAGGCAATATTTAGCCAAGCAGCCCAAACAGGATTCCATAGAAAGAAGACAAACCCCGGGAAGATGGACAGCCAATGCACACACTCTGCTCGTCTGGATTCTAACAGAAAGTCATAAAGCGATGAAGCATCGGCCCCGTGTAACTGACTTTTATTATAACCGTTCGAAATGAATAACGTGCCATCCGGGATATACCCCTTCCACTTCTTCACGCGGAATAAACGTTGCCAAATTCGTCCTTCCTGTTCCCAAGGAAAAGCTTTAAACAAGCGTTTATGCTGCGCAAACCAATCGATAGGAATTCGCTGCGCCGCCATCGATATGGATAGATGAAAGATCACCCATGCTACTGTGTCTACAATGATGACCCACAGTAACGGTAATTCGATCAGCGGCATCCCATCACCTCCTTCATTGGTTTCTATAACTTTCGACCTCAAACATTAATGTTCCGTCCTTTCCATTGTACACTGCCTTTTCGTTTTGATAGATAAAGTGAATACATGAATATCAAAATGAAGACGATCAATAATAACGGATACAGTGGAAATATCCACCAAACAAAACGACCGACACGTCTGGAAGCGATCACTAATTCCATCGCGTATAACGTATATAAACCAATAGACACCCCTAGCCAACCTGTCGAACTAAAACCTGAAGCAACCAGCATCATTGGAGTAATGGATGCACCTGCCATCCAAATGTAAATTAGCCCCATAACAAGTGGTAGCGTTGCTGTAGAACCGCTTGCCATGCTTTTAGAATAGCCTTGCACCATGTCGGACAAGCCTCCGGGATACATACGTAACCACGCAATTCCTTTACCGCCAAAGCAACGCACAGGCAAATCGTGTTCTTGAAATGCCTTCCCTAGCGCCAAGTCATCCATTACGGCTCCACGTACGACCGCATGTCCGCCAACCTGTTGATACTGTGCCTTTTCACATAGCAAACATGGCCCGAATGACCCCCCCGCTTTTAAACGGTTTCCTGCTATTGTAAAGACGTTCATCCCTACCATTACAATGAGCGGAAAGAGAAATGCTAGTTGCTCATACCATTTTTCTGCATAATGATCTGGCTGTAATGACAAAATACCACGGCTCCCCATGGATTCAAATGATGCTATATAATTCGACAAACTGTCTGGATGCGTAAATACCGTATCTGCATCCATAAATAACAATAGTTTATTTTCCGCTGCCAATGCGCCCGCCCAGCAAGCCGCAGATTTTCCAATCCAGCCGTCTTCCAACAGCTCATTTGAGATCACGGTTGCTCCGTAAGAACGCGCCAACTCTCTCGTTCTATCTGTAGATCCGTCATCTACCACAATCACTTCATATGTTACATATTGCTGACGAACAATTGATTCGAGTAACGGTTTCAGACGAAGTTCTTCATTTCTAGCCGGAATAATAATAGAGACGGAAGACGTTGAATTGCCCTTATCTCGTATAATGGGCACTCGCCAAAAGACCAGTACCCCGCACAATAGACCAAGGAGTGCTACGACAAGTGCTATTGACAGTAAAAGTACAAAGATGTCCATCGCAAAATCCTCTCCCGCCTCATTTCGTTACGACTATGAACGTTTCTCCAAATCACGTGTCAGAATTTTATCACATACTTGTTGACCGCTTAACGTCACCATGGGCATACCACCACCTGGATTAACTGTGCCACCGACAAAGTACAGATTATCAAAGCGTTCACTTTGCTTCTGATGTTTGAACCCTTTGTTCTTCTTTTTATCCGACACGGTTCCATAAATTGAGCCGCGGTGTGAACCATACGTGCGTTCAATATCATGGGGCGTCCATACATCGCGCGTCACAATATTTTCCCGTAAACCTTCAAGTCCCATACACTCTAGCTTTTTCAGTACATTGTTTTCCAACTTCAAATAATCAGCTCGCGTAAACGGGTTATCTTGAATATACGGAATATGCGGTAAAATTTTCAAGTTTTCATGACCGGGTAACGTCTGTGAAGGATCTGTTTTATTCGTATTGACGAGATAAATCGTAGGATCGTCAGGTAATTGTTTCTTTATAAATACTTTATCCATTTGCTTTTTTAAGTTTTTGGAGAAAAAGAAGTTGTGATGATTAAGTTGTGGATAGCTCTTCTTGACGCCAATATGAAGAACTAAACCTGAACTGGATGGTTCAAATTTCTTCTCAAGTTTTTTCGTGAACTTCGGATCACTATCGATCATCTTCTGATAAAACGGAATTACTTCCATATTGGAAACAAAGTAGTCTGCTTCTACTATTTCCCCGCTTGCCAGTTCCGCACCAATAACTCGGTCGCCTTCTGCCTTCATTTTCCGAACACCCATCCCTGTATGTAGCTTGACGCCTACTTCTTCCGCCAGTTGAACCAGTGCATTGGCTAAATGATGCATTCCACCAGGCACATACCAACAACCTTGAGCATGTTGCATGTAGACCATCATATTCAAAATAGCGGGTGCATCGTAAGGAGAAGAACCAACATATTTAATAAAATACGATAGCATATCGCGTAGATGGGGGTTACGTACACGCTCGTCAATTGCCTCATGCACAGTAGAGAACAGGTCAAAGCCTTTAATGGACTTTAGCGCGCCATGATGTTTAATTACTTCATATGTCGAATCTAATCCCTCTTTGAAGTAACCCGCTTCTGTCATGTCATATAGACCTTTAGAGTAGTGCAGGAACTTCTGATAATCTCTCATATCTCTGCGTGATAAATGAGGATTCATCTGTTCCATCTTTTGCAAGTCACCATATAAATCAAGCACTTTTCCATCAGGGAAAAAAGAACGCCATTCACGTTCCAATCTGTGGATTTTAACGTAATCTGACATACGCTTCCCACTGTCCGTAAATAACTTCTCGAAAATATGCGGCATCGTCAATATGGAAGGACCCAAATCGAAACCGAAACCATCTTGCTCTAAGCGATTTAACTTTCCGCCCAGATGATTGTTTTGTTCATACAAGGATACGGAATAATCACGTTGGGCTAATGATATTGCAGCTGATAGTCCCCCTAAACCTCCCCCGATCACAACTACGCGTTTTTGATTGTCCAACATAAAGGTCCACTCTCCTTTTTACAAGCTTGCACGGGCTACCAGCTTGGTCATTTCGACCGCCGACACGTAATTTTTCTGAGTAAAACAATCATATTCACTTTTCCGTACACTGTTTAAAATTCCTCTGTAGATATACGCTGAAGATAATACAGGAAAACGACTATCTTCATCGAATTCTCCAATATGCTGTGTAAAATTGTCATACAGGAACTCCGCACGCTTCGCGAGATATTCCCACATAGTCACAAATCCTTTTGTGACTTGACCTTCAGACAATAGCAACTCGTTGTACTCATAACGTTCCATTTCATCTTGTGGTAAATAAATACGACCTATTTCGCGATAATCTTCACCAACATCGCGAAGAATATTTGTCAACTGCATCGCAATCCCAAGATCTTCCGCCGCGCGATTCAAGTTAGCTTTCGTATTACTTGCGATAATTGGTAACAGCATCTTTCCTACAGAACCCGCTACATATTTACAGTACGTTTCCAATGAACTTAGATTCGGTGGCCTCATAAAATGAATATCCATCCGCTGCCCTGTCAGTTGCTCGTAAAACGGTTGTATATCCATATCGAAGCGGTTGAATACATCGCGCATAGCCCTCCATAATGGATGATCTACATCCTGACCTTTTGCAAAATGAGTGAGCTCATCCAGTAACCGATCTAGCGCAATTAGTTGTAATCCACTTTCCCTATTTTCATCCACACTATCATCTGCAATCCGACAAAAAGCGTAGATAGCATATACTGCACGCGCTTTGTCTTCGGGCAGATTGGAAAAGGCATAATAAAAGCTCTTTGAATGATACTTAATGATCTTTTCACAATAAGCATAATCTGAAGCAATAGTCGTTGGCCGATTGGTCAGCATATGAATTCTCCTCTCAAGTTGCTTGGAATAATATACCTCTGTCGTCATGCATAAGTTCCTCTGTCGCAATTCGCGCCGAAAGGAGAACAATTGGTACGCCTGCGCCTGGATGCGTACTACTACCAGTAAAGTATAGGTTTTCACAGTGTGTCGCTTTGCTTTGTGGACGTAAGTGATTACTTTGGCTAAGTGTTGGTTGCAATCCGAATGTTGCACCATTTTGTGCGTTGAAACGTTCTTCAAAGTCTTGTGGTGTCATGAAACTTTCCGATACTATTTCATTTTCCACGTTTTCAAAACCTTTTACTTTCTTCAATGCTTCAAGGACATAGTGGCGATAGTGCTGGATTGTTTCTTTATCCCAGTCGTATTGTGAACAAGAACGATCCGAAACCGGTACCAGAATATACAAACCGTCTTTACCTTCCGGTGCCAAAGTCGGATCCAATTTAGAGCCAATATAAACATAGAATGATGCTTCTTCTAATTTCTTTCCGGTGAAAATATCATCCAAGTTTTCTTTTAACTTTTCATTGAAAATAAAGTTGTGAGCTGTCTTTACTTCTTCATATTTCTTATCCATTCCTAGGTACATCAAGAAACATGAACATGAGTATTTCATATTATCAATTTTTTTATCTGTGTATTTCCCTTTAGACGGAACATCTTTTACCAAGTTTTTCATCGCGTAAGGGAAGTCGGCATTACACATTACATAGTCTGATTCAATAAATTCACCAGCTACTTGGATTCCTTTTGCTTCTCTGTTTTCGATAACAATCTCTTCAACTGACGTGTTGTAATGTACTTTTCCTCCAAGTTCTAAGAATAAGCGCTCGAGCGATGATGCCATCGTATACATTCCGCCTTTAATAAACCATACGCCGTAGAGAAATTCGATCATTGGAATCATCGTATATAATGACGGACCACTATACGGAGAAACGCCAATATATAATGTCTGGAAGCTGATCATCTGCTTCAGACGTTCATCTTTAATGTACTTGCTCATAAATTCATCTGCGGTGTCAAATGTCTTCAGCTTTAAACCTTGTTTAAGTACGGATAAATTGTAGAAATCTGATGGTTTACGGAATGGTTTCTGCAAGAAATGCTCTTTCGCAACAAGGAAGCGTTTATAGATGACCTGTAGGTATTCAAGGAATCCTGCTGCATCATCTTCACTTATCCCTTCAAAGACTTCTATTAATTTTGATAATTCCGCGGAAATTTCATAGTGATCTTGCGGTTTATCTCCAAAATATACGCTATACATAGGATCCAACCGTTCCATTGGAATATAGTCGTCCGGGTCTTTTCCGCATAGGTAAAATATTTCTTTATACAGATCAGGCATCATAACAATTGTCGGCCCTAGATCAAATTGATAGCCGTCTTGTTCAATACGGTGCATCTTACCTCCAGCCATGGATTCCTTTTCAAAAAGCTCTACTTGATAACCTGCGTGTTGAAGTCGAATAGCACTGGCTAATCCTGCTACACCTGCCCCAATTACATGTACTTTTTTCTTCATTTTCAACATCTCCTCACTTCTATATCGAAACAAACCTTATACAAGAATACATATTAAATGGAATAATAGCGTTTTTATATAAATAACCTTATACAATGGTTATACACT
This sequence comes from Sporosarcina sp. P1, assembly GCF_002743155.1. Classification (NCBI taxonomy): domain Bacteria; kingdom Bacillati; phylum Bacillota; class Bacilli; order Caryophanales; family Caryophanaceae; genus Sporosarcina; species Sporosarcina sp. P1. The sequence goes on along the minus strand of NZ_PDYS01000002.1, from coordinate 74,246 downwards.
ATTATTGAAACTTACACAAGCGATAGAATGTGTGTTTTAAAAATTACGCGAAAATGCCTCTAATCTTATAAAAGATCAGAGGCATTTCTGTATAATCATAAATGGATTTATATAGGTATAGACTTGTAGGAACTTGCTTGATTACGCAGTAAGACGTATATAAGGTTAAGAGAAAGTTAGTGTTTATCGATATTGTAGTGAAATGTTTTCTGCTTTCAAAAGCTACTGCATTTATGAAAGACAAAATGGATATTCAGTTAAACATGCACAAATCATTACCCAGCTACCGTTTAAGACCATTGACGGGTACGAATTCCACACCTTCCGCCACAGCCTCTTCCAAGTATATAGATAGCCTGTCCAACATGTAGGCTGGTGCTTCGTCATCTGCTCCTCGGTTGGTACCGTCGTCATGCAATAGTACAATAGAGCCTTCAGCTGGTGTGTTGCGCAAACCTTCTAGTAATCCTGATTTACAACTCTCTATTTTCCAGTCTTGAAAGACATGTGACCAAAGTATAATTTGATAGGGTTTGGTGACGAATAGTGTTGCAGCATTCAGAAGGCCCCATGGCGGTCTGTATAATATTGGCGATTCACCCGTAACATTAACGATGGCACGGTGAGTTTCTTTAATTTCATGTGATAGTTGAGATGGTGTTAATAGCCAGCTAGATGTGTGGCGATCATGATGAATACCGATTTGATGGCCTTCCTTATGCATACGTTCGACAACGTTGGGATACTGCCGTACGTTCTGACCTAATACAAAAAATGTTGCTTTGATTTGATAGCGTTTGAGTAAATCAAGCAGTTGCATTGTATACACAGGATGGGGACCATCGTCAAACGTTAATGCAATCCCTTTTCGTTCATCTAACTGTTGCGTGATACGATAGCGAGTTTTTCGGATCAACGCAGTTGCTCCCATGCCATAGGCGAAAGGAAGAAGTGCAATTACTCCTGCGATCCAGGCTAAATTCTGTTTTTTCATACTAGTCCACTTCCTTTTTCTTTAGTATAGAGTGTATGTGTTCATAATTCAAAACTATCTCCATGTGTTTATTTATATCTGACCACTTAAATTAATTATAAATTGACTCTTTTTAAAGCATCAGATTGCCTTTATTCTAAATTTACTACTTTTATACGTGAGGAAGGTTCAGATCATGCAAAAAACACAGAGCTATCCAGCACAACGAACGAAGACGTTTGATCTAATATTGACGTCCATGCTTGCATCACTCGTGTTCGTCGCTACGCTTTTACTTAATATTAAGCTGCCTCTAGGAAACGGTGGATTAATCCATCTCGGTACCGCCATGTTGTTCATTGTCTCCATTTTATTTGGACCGAAGAAAGGTATGATAGCAGGAGCTGTCGGAATGGGCTTGTTTGACCTCGTCAGTGGATGGGCATTATGGGCACCTATCACTATCCTGACACGCGGCTTGCAAGGGTATATCGTAGGTAAAATTGCTTGGTCAAACGGTCGTAAAGGAACAAGCTTTAAGTTCAATCTACTCGCCATGCTAGCGTCCATACCATTCACTATTGCAGGCTATTATATCGGAGAAAGTATTCTGTATAACAGTTTGATCATCCCGCTCGCTTCCATTCCAGGCGACCTGGTTCAATGTGCAGTAGGAATCGCCATTGCCGTTCCCGTCTGCGCTATGTTAAAAAAGGTTTCGCTATTCAAATAAATAATATAATCATGATCCGCAGTATTTCACACGCTACTGTTCATTTTAAATCCCAAAGTTCACTTCATTAGGTGATGATCGTCAAATATTACCAACGTGTATAAATATGAAAACAGCGGTTTAGGACAAAAGAAATAACCTGTCTGGAGTGATCCTAGACAGGTTATTTCTTTTGCCGCTTTATATTACTGCTTCATATTCACGAATACACTTTTCACTTCCGTGTAATTCGCTAAACCATATTCTCCGCCCATTTCGCGGCCAATACCCGATTGCTTATAACCACCGAATGGCATAGTCTCCCACTCAAGGCCGAAGTCATTTATCCAGACAGTACCAGACTGCAACTTGCTTGCGATATAATGTGCTTTTTTGACATTTTCTGTCCACACACTTGCCGCCAAGCCATATTCACTATCATTAGCACGCTGAATTGCTTCTTCTACTGTATCAAAGACGAATAGTGATAAAACAGGACCAAAGATTTCTTCACGAGCGATTGTCATATCATCTTTCACATCTGCAAACACGGTGGGTTGTACGAAGAAACCTTTTTCATGCGCTTTTTCGCCTCCGGCTACTAGACGTGCACCTTCCTCTTTACCTTTTTGGATATATTCCAATACTGTTTTCTGTTGCTTAGCAGATACGAGCGGGCCCATTTCCGTAGATGGATCCATTCCTGGTCCCACTTTCAACGCTTTCGCTTTAGTAGCTAACGCTTCAACAAATTGATCATACAAGCTGCGATGGATATACGCGCGAGTACATGCACTACAGTTTTGTCCATGATTGTACATAGTTCCTGCAAATACACCTTCGATAGCTTCTTCCACATCTGCATCTTCCAATACGATAGAAGGTGATTTCCCACCAAGTTCAAGTGTGATGCCTTTCATCTGATCTGCAGCAGACTTCATTACTTGTTTCCCTACTGCAGTTGATCCTGTAAATGCTACCTTGTCTACCTTTTCATGTGTGATTAAAGCATTACCTGCTACACTTCCGGCACCTGGTAATACGTTAACAACACCGTCCGGGAAGCCGGCTTCTTTAAATAGGCGAGCTGCATAAAGTAACGATAATGGTGTTTCACTTGCTGGTTTGATAACTACTGTACAGCCTACTGCGAGCGCAGATCCAAGTTTCCACGCCGCCATTGCTAGAGGGAAATTCCAAGGAATTACTTGCCCTACCACACCAACTGGCTCATGCACGATATAGTTAAGGTAGTCAGGAGATACTTGAACAGTTTGTCCAGTAATCTTTGTTGCCCAGCCTGCATAGTAACGGAAATGTTGTACAGTACCGTCTACGTCGTCAGCCAATGCCACTTCGTATGGTTTGCCGTTGTCTAATGCTTCAAGCTGTGCCAGTTCTTCACGATTCTCGTCAAGTAAATCTGCAAACTTGTAGATCAAGTGAGAACGTGTTGCCGCGTCCATCTTTGTCCATTCCCCTTCATCGAATGCTTTACGAGCAGCTTCTACCGCTGTATCGACATCTTCGGGCTGTGCTTCACTTACTTTGGCGATGACTTCTTCCGTTGCAGGATCAACTACATCAAAAGTTTTCCCGCTTTTCGCTTCTACATACTCTCCATTAATATAGAGTCCTTTTGTATGTTGTAAAAATTCCTTTACTTTAGGTTTTAGATCATAATTTACTTTCAGCATTCGTTACTACCTCCAATTCTTTTTTCAGTACGCCTAATCCATCCATCAAATCTTTAAGTTTTTGATCTTCTTCTTCATTTAATGGCAGACGTGGCAGACGGCAAGGTCCTCCTGCACAACCTTTAAGCTCCATTGCGCGTTTTGCGATTTGTACATATTTACCCGAACCTTCTAGGAACTCACATAGAGGCAATAATTCATCGTATAACTTCCACGCTTCATCCATATTTCCGTCCTGCAAGGCATTATACAATTTCATCACATGACCCGGTACGATGTTTCCTGAAACGGAAATCCATCCTGTTGCACCAACTAAGAATGATTCAATCGCCAAGTCTTCTGAACCACAGAATACTTTTAGGAACCCTTCGCCTTGACGTGCAATATCGCGAGCTTTACCGATTCCACCGCTAGACTCTTTGATATGTGTAATATTTTCTACATCGCGACCCACACGCAAAATCGTTTCTGTGCTGATGTCTACGCCAGATGTGAACGGGTTGTTGTAAATCATAACCGGTATTTTAACGGATTCAGCTACCGCTTTGAAGTGTTCGTAGATTTCATCCTCTTTTGGATGAGCATAATAAGAGTTAATCAATAATGCTGTGTGCGCACCTGCTTTTTCCGCCTGCTGTGTATATTCAATTGCATCCGCTGTTGTTTCAGCCGCTGTACCCACGATCAACGGAACGCGGCCATTGATTTGTTCCACTGCTACTTCTACTGCTTTGAAACGCTCTTCTTTTGTTAAACTTACGAATTCTCCTGTACTTCCGTTAATCGCAATTCCATTAACGCCTTCTCCAATAAAATGCTCAATATTATTACGGAACCCGTCCCAATCAATCTCTTTCTGATTTAACATCGGTGTTACCAATACTGGAAAGATACCTTTTACTTCTGTCATTTTAAATTCCTCCAATTAGTGTTTTAGTTAGTTACATTTCCTATTTCACTTACATTACTTACGCTACTAGCTTCGCTTTCAAGCTCTTGCGTGTGCTCGCCAGGCTGGGTCCGCCAAATAAATTTGCCTGTAAACCCGTAAATAAGCGAGATAATGATGACTAAAAAGTTAAACCATAAGAATGGTAAATAACTCATCGTGGATACTCCGAGTGCTGCGGCCATGAATACGCCGCCATCCGACCAGGGAACCATAGCCGTAGTGACTGTTCCACCGGCTTCGGAGTTTCTTGACAGCACCCTGCGGTCGATATTCAATTTATCATAATTTTCTCCAGTAATTTTAGTGGCTGTAATCAATGAAACATAAGCTCCACCAAATGCGTTACCGAGAAGTCCAGCTAACATCGTGGTTACCGTTGCTTTACCGGGATTGTTTGCCCATTTGCCAAGGTAATTCCCTACTGCACGCAATACACCAATTCGTTCCATTAATCCGCCTACACCTAGAGCAAAAATGATCAATGCGATTACGTCTAGCATAAACACAATTCCGCCTCGATTTAATAAATTATCGATAAACGGTACGCCTGATTCAATCGTGTTACCCGCATACATAATATTGAATGCCTCGAGGAACGTCGCACCTTGGAACAAAAATGCCCAGATTGTTCCTAAAAATGCACCGAACAAAATAACGGGAATTGAGGGCATTTTGAATACCAATAATAAAATGACAACTCCTGCTGGAATCAACATAAACCAGCTAATATTGAAATACTCTTCCAAAGAATCCATTGTGTTCAATGCAGCTGATAGGTCTCCGTTCCCTTTGTAGAAGAGTCCTACAATTAAGAACAAGACAGCTGAAATAATCCACGCTGGCAGTGCGACGGTAAACATCGACTTAATATGATCGATAAGATCAACCTTTGACAGTGAGGCTGTCATAACCGTTGTGTCAGAAAGCGGTGACATTTTATCCCCTACATAACAACCCGAAATAACAGCACCTGCAACGAGCGGTAATGGGAATCCAAAACTTGCACCAATCGCCATCATGGCAATACCAGCAGTACCTGCCGATCCGAATGAAGTTCCTGTAGCAATCGAGGTTACTGTACAAATAATGAAAGCCGCCAATAAGAAAATACTTGGGTTAATGACTGATAATCCGTAATAGATAATCGAGGGGACAATACCGCCCGCTATCCAGGTACCTATTAACGCACCGACCGAAGTCAGGACGATGACAGCTTCCAGACCATCATTTACACCATTCAATAAACCATCCTGCATTTGCTTATAGCTATAACCAATCTTTAATCCTAAGCCTATAATTAGGAACCAAGTCGTCAATAGAGCCAGATGAATGGAAATGCCGAATACGACAATAAACGTCACCATAATTGCTCCAAATCCGATCAGCACAAACAATACTTCGGCCAAGCTGGGTAATCTCTTCTCCATTTTAAAACCCCCTGTGGTTTTACTAGACGTGGCTTTTAAGCTAAGATAAATCCTTTTGGTAATGGATCTTCAGGGTCAAGAATGAATTCATGCGAACCTGTTATGTAAGGCACGCCCTCCACCGAGAATATTCCCCTATCGCCTGGCACAGATTGAACCTCAATCTTGCTTTCGAATATACTCTGGTTGCTCAATGATTTTATAGTGCGCTGCTCTTTCACCGCCAAAGCGATGGTACTTTCTATGCCTGGCGAGCGTAAAATATAGCCGTCCTGTTCAAATGTAACCGATCGATACTCATGATCTGCAAGTTGCTCCTGTAAGATAATGCCGTCAAAAGCTTTCCATTGTGACTTCAGCTCTTTTACCTTTACTGCTCCCCACTCCATAATCTCTGATAGCTGTCCCAATTGAAGAGATTCAATAATAGTAGGCAACGGATACACATAGAACCTGTGACCACTTGGTAGCTCCACATAAGAAGCCTCTGAATCACTCTCCAGCATTTTTCCTTCTGCTACTTCCATCTTGACAGCGGTTACTTCCTGTTGCTCTACCGACACTTTTACATGCCATATACCGTGAACGGTTTCCACCGTATATTGCCCATCGTTCTTCTGTTGCAAATGCCCTATTTCAAGCAATCCCCCAGTAGTGGCAAGAAGTGCTTCGTATTTAAAGTCGATCGCTTGCTGATGATGAAGAAACAACAACTGATAATCCGCTGCGGCTGAAGGACCTACAATACAACCGTTCATTCCACGGTGTCCGCGGGGTTCGTTCAATAGTAAATTCTTTTCGGCTTCAAAGTGACTTTCTAACTTCTTTTGATTACTTTGTATATCCAGGCCTTCAAAGTAAAAAGGTGAATGCACTATAATACGGTACGCCTCTCCAAATACTTGTGTATCCATCGTACGGAACATCTTTTGTAGAATCATTCAGTTTTCCCACCTTCAATGATCCATTGGCGGAATGAGAAGGTACCCTTCCCGCAGAGGATCTTTTTCGTTGTAGTAAAAGCGGTGCATTCCCATGATCCATGCAGAGCCGGTTACCTCAGGAATGACTCCAGCAACACCGCCTACTGTTATTTCTTCTAGAATGCGCGCTGTAAATAATGTCCCGACAATACTTTCATAAACAAAACGTTCATCTACTTTCAACTCATTTTTACTATGCAATGTCGCGAGTTTAGCAGAAGTTCCTGTACCACATGGTGAACGGTCGATGCCGCCAGGAGGTACAATGACCGTATTTTTTAAATCCGCTTCTGGATGAGTAGGATCAGTATAAAATTCGATATGTGTCAACCCATTAATGAAAGGAAACTCCGGATGAATAATTTCCTGTGTTGCATTGATTGCGTTACGAATCTTAATTCCTTTACTGATAAGTGATGCCCCATTTTCTTCAGTCAGCTGAAGATCTAGCGTACGGGCGTCAATAATGCCATAGAAGTTACCACCGTAAGCGATTTCGCAAACGACATGACCTACATCCTCTACGTCCAACTCCACTGTTTTCAATAAGAAAGAAGGAACATTGACGAACGTAACTTCCTTCGCCACGCCTTTTTCTACTTTTACGGTAACATCCACTAAACCCGCCGGTGTATCTACTTTGATCATGGTATAGGGCTCTTTCACTTCTATCATGCCGGTTTCAATCAACGCGGTGCAAAAACCAATCGTGTCATGACCACACATCGGCAAGTAGCCCCCCGTTTCAATATAAATGACACCCACATCTGCATCGGGATGACAGGGGTCCGTCATAATTGCACCTGACATAACACCATGTCCACGCGGTTCATTCATGAGGAACATTCGTATCCAGTCATACTCTTTCTGCATGTATAGCATTTTTTCCGACATCGTATTGCCCTGCAAAGGGGGCATGCCACTAATCAGCGTACGGGTTGGATTGCCTCCGGTGTGCGTATCTAACGTCGTAAACACTCGTTGGTACTTCATCAATGCACAACCCCCTGTCGAAAACGAACGAGACTTAACGGTTCAATCGGTATGCACGTTTCCTTATCGTTCAGCATTTCTTCTATTAACTTTCCTGTAACCGCCGCTAGGCTAATTCCATCACCTTCATGACCCGCCGCAATATAATAGCCAGGGATATGTTCGACTCTTGAGATAATCGGCAAATGGTCTTCTGTCCATGGCCGTAAGCCTGCATACGTACGAATGACAGTCATATCGGCCATCTGAGGATAAAAGCGCAATGCGCGTTTGGCGATTTGACGAATCACTTTATAGTCTACTTTTGTATTGAAGCCGACAAATTCACGACTGCTGCCAATCAAAAAGTTCTGCGCTTCCGTCGGTTCAAAGACAAGCGCTACACCATACTTTTCCGTCAGCGGATCCACTGAACGTTCACCGCCGAACTTCGAGATTAAGTAACCGAACTCCATAACTTTCCGTAATCCCACAGGCTGTTGTCTCGATGCGACAATTAATTGACCTTTCCTAGGTACAATTGGGATATCCAAATCTAGCATTTGTCCAATTAACGGTGCCCAAACGCCTGCTGCATTCACTACACGCTTGGCAGTGAATTGTCCGTTTGTCGTCTCTAGTAAGAACTCACCTGAAACATTCCGTGACATATTCGTTACTTCCGTGTTTTTATGAATGATCGCTCCTTGTTTTTCAGCACTGTGGAACATGGAAAATGTCATCATATAGGGATTAACAGTGGAATCCGTCTTGCATTCCAATCCACCGTATAAATCATCTGCAAAATATTTTGATTCATTTCGTAAGTCTTGACGATCTAGCATCTTGAAGCTTAAGCCCGCTTCTACTTGCTTTGACACCCATTGATTTGCAGCTTCCATCTCTGCATCATTCTCACAAACTAAAATACTTCCTGGATTGCGATATTCAAATGAAAGCTCCAAATCTTTATCTAATTGATGAACCAATTCCTGACTTTTCAAAGACATTTGACTGTCGAAACCGGGATCTTTATCAATCGCCAGTATATTTCCATCACATTTTGAGGAAGTGCCACTCGCTAGTTCGTTCTTTTCAAGCACTGTAATCTCCAAGCCCGCTTTAGAACCGTAGTACGCAATGGCGGCTCCCATAATTCCCCCACCAATTACAACGATATCGCTATGTTGTATTCCTTTCACAGGACTCCTCCTCTCGATTGCCTATTCACTTTTATATAATGCAAGAACCATGCCAACTTTACAATCCAACATTTATGTGACAGTTTATTAACCATAAAAACCCTAATGTATGGTAGCGCTTTCTATTTGCGGAATCTTCTACTACCAATTTATTTTTGGAAGGTTGTTCATTGCAACTATTGAATTTTCAGGCAATAAGTGTAAAGTATTATATACACTGTATAAAATACTGACATTGGAGTGACCAAAATGTTGAAATACATTCACGATTTCATTACAGATATTATGAAAAAAGACTTTCTCATTGTGAACGGAAACACAAGCGAGGAAATGATTAAACAATATATGACAAACTCTCCATCTACACAGCTGTTTATTAAACAAGCACACTACTACCTACATGTACGCTTGCACAAAAATCAACTCCGTTACGAAAATTCACCGATCCTATCTTTAGGTATTCCAATCAGTGAAGTATCCAAGAAGTTTTCCCATGTTGAATTCTTATTATGTCGTGATGCGCAAGGTGAAATTACAGGTTATATAAAAGCTGAACAATTCATTGATAAGTTGATAGAACAACACGAAAAGACATTGGCGTATTTGCAGACCGTCCTTTATACAATCGACGAATCTTGCACCGTGATTGATCAAGATGCCAATGTATTGTACTGGACCAAAGGAGCGGAGTCTTTATTCTCTCTCAAAGAAAAAGACGTAATAGGTAAACCCATTACAGACTTTTTTGATACGAAGCACTTGGAGATACTACACACGTTACAAAATGGATCCTCAGTGCGTCATTCGCAACATCATGCACGCAAGGATCTCGTAGTGCTAATCAACTCCAACCCTATTTATCACAGGGATCGTATAATTGGCGCCGTCGTATCAGAAACCGATATAACAAGCCAGATCCGAATGAATGATGAGTTGTACGCGACTTCCGAGAAACTGTTCTTGCTTGAAGAAGAGGTACGGAAAAGTGCATCTAGCCATAATCCTTTCGATTATATAAAAGGAAACAGCGATAAACTCAAGCAGACAATCAACATGACTAAAAAGGCGGCTACTACGGATGCCAGCATTTTGCTGTACGGAGAGAGCGGTGTAGGAAAGGAACTGTTCGCTAAAGCGATCCATAATTTAAGAGAGTCGCAGAACGCACCATTCGTCGCCATAAACTGTGGAGCAATACCTGAGAGCCTATTTGAAAGTGAAATATTCGGTTATGAAAAGGGAGCTTTTTCAGGCGCTGACCAGCGCGGGAAAAAGGGAAAGATTGAATTAGCCAGAGGTGGTACTCTTCTATTAGATGAAGTAGGAGAAATGCCACTCGATATGCAAGTGAAATTCCTCCGGGTCCTCCAAGAGCGTAGATACTATTCAGTGGGTGGTACAAAAGAGATTGAGGCTGACTTTCGCATTGTCGCCGCCACCAACCGCGATTTAAGGGAGCTTGTAAGCGAAGGTTCTTTCAGGGAAGACTTGTATTATCGCCTGAATGTTGTCAACGTGAAAATCCCTGCACTGTGCGAACGGGCGGAGGATATCATAGAGCTGACCCATTACTTCCTTTATGAATTCTCCATTAAGTACAACCGGCAGATCAATAGTATTTCGCAAGTAGTTATGCAAGCGCTTCTCCAACATAACTGGCCGGGGAATATTCGGGAACTCCGTAATGCTATTGAACGCCTAGTCGTATTCTCTGATAAAGGTCTCGTCAATGTTCAAGACCTCCCCCCTGAAGTCATTGAAAATACCAACTCACTGGCTGTGGCCAATATGACGAAACCTGTTCAAACAGAAAGTGCGCCACTCGCAGAACAGATGCAGAACTTTGAACGCAAGTTGATTGTACAGGAGTTGGAAAAGGCAAACGGAAATAAATTACAGTGTGCAAAAAACCTAGAAATCACCCGTGCCACTTTGTACAATAAAATGCACAAATTAGACATACCTTTCTAAAACTTCTTTCATTGGCATGATTCTTGCATATTAGTTAAGCAGTAAACTAGCAAGGAGTGAACATACATGTCCGAAAAAGATATAATTATTTGCAGATGCGAAGAAGTTACTTACTCCGATTTAAAAGAAACAGCCAAAAGATTTCAATGCACACCGAGAGAACTTAAATTACGTACGCGTGCAGGTATGGGCTATTGCGGAGGAAGAACTTGCCGCAACGCCGTAGACAGCATAGCGCTTGAAAGTACAGAACGGGATGAATCACAAATCACATTAAAATATCAACCTCCAATCAGACCCGTAAGTTTCAGCAAATTAGGGGTGGTTTTCGAATGAGTCAGCGAATTGTAAACCACCCAGTACTCGGAACACTAGACGAATCACAAAGCATCACATTTACATTCGACGATGTAGAATACCAAGCGCTTCAAGACGAATCAATTGCCGCTGCCCTGCTGGCTAACGGTATTAGAACGTTGCGCCATCACGAAGAAAGCGGTTCTCCTAGAGGCATTTACTGCAATATTGGTCACTGCTTTGAATGCCGAGTAACCGTGGACGGTGTACAAGGTGAACGAGCTTGTCTAACACCGATCAAACAAGGAATGCGGGTCGTAAGCGGTGGTAAATTGCTTACAGACGTACGTGATTGGAGGGCCAATCATGGAAAATAAAACCATCATTATTGGTGCGGGACCAGCCGGATTAACTGCGGCCATCACGATTGCATCACGCGGTCACAGTGTACTAGTTATCGACGAATATATGAAACCTGGTGGACGCTTACTCGGTCAGCTATACGAAGAGCCTAATGGTAACTGGTGGAACGGTATCGTAGAATCCAACAAACTACATCAACAGGCTAAGGAACTGGGTGTCGATATTAAGCTACACACACCCGTCTCTAACATCGAGTTGCAGGACGGAATTTGGAGCGTCCATACAGATGTAGACATTTATGAAACTACTCATTTATTGCTGGCGACAGGGGCCGCGGAAAGTCCTCTTCCCATTGAAGGTTGGACGCTTCCGGGAGTCATGTCAGTCGGAGCTGCACAAGTTATGACCAACGTGCATCGCGTAAAACCCGGAGATCGTGGAGTCATTATCGGTGTGAATGTCTTATCATCTGCAATTGCAATGGAACTGAAAATGGCAGATATTGATATCGCTTGTATTACATTGCCCGTTTCCAATACCGTAAATGAAAAGTTCGGACAGCCACTAGAAGTTATGAACTCACTTCTGCATGTTTCACATATGGCTCCTTCTGCATTTATTAAAATGGGAAGTAAACTGATGAAAAATGACTTTTTCAAACAACTTGGTATTACATTCTTTCCTAAAAATGGCGTGAAAATGTGGGATATACCGATTATGTTACGAAAAGCAGTTACTGAAATCATTGGCGATGAACAAGTCGAAGGTGTGAAAATCTCTACGATTAATGCAGCCGGTGAAGTGATTCCTGGCACTGAAGAGGTTATTGGAGCGGATTTCGTATGTATAGCGGGTGGTTTGTATCCTCTAGCGGAATTGGCAGCTGTCGCTGGATGTCCTTTCTATCACATAGAAGAACTTGGTGGATATGTCCCATTGCATAACGAACGCATGGAATCCACCCTTCCCGGGCTTTATGTTGCGGGGAACATCACGGGTATTGAAGGAGCTAAAGTTGCCATGAGTCAAGGGCAAACTGCGGGTCTCTCTATTGTCAACAACTTGGAGAATGGCATACTGGAAAATGACTTAATTTCCTCGATACAGGATACTGAGCATACGAGAGAGAATGCCTATATTCAATTTCATCCTGAAATCGGTCATGGTAAGAATAAGCTTCAGAAGTATTGGGATGAATACCATGCAGCGGTGACAACATAATTTTTCCAAACGAAAAAGCTCTACTGCGAAGTACATCGCAGTAGAGCTATTCAACATCTACACTATTAGCTATGAACTGTTTCTTTCTCGAGCTCATTTTCTGTTAGCTTCAATATCTTAGAAGTAGAAGCATGCATGTCCTTCAATAACTCAGGATGTTCTGCTAATGCTTTACCATATGAAGGAATCATTTCTTTCAATTTTGGCTCCCAATCACTTACTTGTCCCGGGAAGCACTTGTTAATCAGATCCAACATAACTGCTACTGCAGTGGATGCTCCAGGCGAAGCTCCAAGCAATGCTGCAATGGAACCGTCCTTATCCGTTACAAGTTCTGTACCAAATTGAAGTGTACCTTTGCTATCTGGAGTATCCTTGATAACTTGCACACGTTGGCCTGCAGTCCATAAATCCCAGTCTTCACTCTTCGCATCCGGAATAAATTCACGCAGTTCATTGATACGTTGTTCTTTTGTTTGTACCACTTGTTCTACCAAATACTTAGTCAATGACATATTCTTTGCACCACATGCTAGCATAGTCGTTAAGTTATTGGGTTTCACAGAACCAATAAGGTCCATCATGGATCCTTCTTTCAAGAACTTTGGTGTGAATCCTGCGAAAGGACCGAATAGCAAGGACTTCTCACCATCAATATAGCGAGTATCCAAGTGCGGAACGGACATTGGCGGTGCACCGACTTTTGCTTTTCCGTATACTTTTGCGTGATGTTTTGCAATTATATCTGGATTTTTACAGACCATGAAGACACCACTGATTGGGAATCCACCGATATGTTTACTTTCGGGAATACCTGTTTTCTGTAGCAATGGAAGACTTCCGCCTCCGCCACCAATGAAAACAAATTTAGTTTTATGGAATTCAAGCTTACCATCTTTATTATTCTTTATTTTTAATTCCCATTCGCCATCACTTGTACGTTTGATATCTTCTACTTGATGACCGTAGTTCACTTCAACGTCCACTTTTTGCATATGCTCAATTAACATCCGCGTCAATGCACCGAAGTTTACGTCTGTACCTGTGTCGATTTTTGTTGCAGCAATCGCTTCATCAACAGTACGGTCTTGCATGATCAACGGAATCCATTCTTTTAGTTTTTCCGGATCATCGGAAAACTCCATTCCTTGGAATAGTGGATTTGCTGTCATAGCTTCAAAGCGTTTCTTCAAATACGTCACATTGTCTTCACCTTGTACAAGACTCATGTGTGGCAGTGGCATAATAAATTGCTCAGGGTCTTTAATCAACTTTTTTTCTACTAGATGCGACCAAAACTGCATAGATAATTGGAACTGTTCATTTACTTTAACCGCTTTTGTGATATCTACAGTCCCATCCGGCTTTTCGGAAGTATAGTTCAGTTCACATAAAGCTGCGTGTCCTGTTCCCGCATTATTCATCTCATGCGAGCTCTCTTCACCCGCTTTATCTAATTTCTCGAATAACGAGATATTCCAGTCAGGCGCTAATTCTTTAAGCATTGTTCCTAGCGTCGCACTCATAATTCCGGCGCCAATTAATATAACATCTGATTTAGTTTGTCTATTACTCATTTTGACCTTCCTTATATGTGAAATTTACAGAAACGTAAATGTTCCTAAATAAGGCGTCACAGCATACATGGCGCGTACTAGGAGCACTTTATTCTGTCTCAGTTTAACCATACATCTACTACCATCTTTTCTATTATACATCAAATATAATTAGGTTTAAAGGGACTTGTTTATTTATCAGGATAAAGCCGGTAATATGTCGGAATTTTGAACCACTTTATGGATTCCAATGAATTCATGGTTGTTTTCACGTCAATAAGTCTTCTGAGATCACTTTGAACCCTTCAATGATTGTGTCCTCTTCTACTTCAATCAAAATACATTGCTTGCCATCATAGTTAACTTGTTTGACATATTTCAGGTCTTGTGGACTAATTGAAATGTTTGCTACTTTGGTTTCGATCTTAATCGATTTCGACGTATAACTTGGTACGATGTGTGTTGCTTTCATTTCATAAGAGGTATCATCCACTACGGTCTGGAAAGCTGTTTCTACTGCTTCTGTATTAACGTAGTCAACACCGCTCATTTTCAACACACGCTCTACTTGCTTCGCATCGATTGCTGGTGGCTCTTCCGGTTCTTCCTCTTCTTCATCCACTACAGTTAATCGGTAGATTGCTTCATATACATTTCCTAGTGTTTCCGTATCTACTTCACCGCCGACTACTTGTTTGACAATCTCCTCGAAAACGGCCTTATCGTCGGCAGCGGTCACCACTTCTTCACCATTCAGGACATTCTCTATGAACGCATAATCGGGTTTATTCGCTTTACCCGCCGAATATAGTACATGATTGACATCAGCTGAATTGTCCGTGAAGCAAGGGAATAAAAAGCCGCCTATTGGTGACGCAAGATTAATGATGGGATCGAGCATCGTATTCGATTTGAATTCACGCTCTTGGAAATCAAATATAATGGAGCGCTTCGGCAAGTCTGTATGATTCATACTGCACAAAATAAACGGTGTGGTAAACACTTCATCGCGCATATCAATTTCAGTTTCCTCACTGTTACGCTTAGTCTTCTTAAAGTAGTTTCCACGAATAAATGTCACGACGAGATCTTTTTCATATTGGACATCTTGCACCATCTTCAGTGCTAGATGTTGCATTTCCTCTTTCCATTCATCGGCTTCTTCCGCTTGCAATCCTTCATACAATAGTTTTTGTGCGTGATGATCGTTAGTCTCTTCATCTTGACGTTCGAACTTCACTTCAAATAACTTCATACCTAGTTTACCACCAAGCACTTTTTTGAAATTGGTCATAAACAGTTCCTGTTGCTCACGGTCAAGCAAAGCAAAAGCCTGACTTTCTTCATGGTAAATCTCATTGCTTTCCTGCCTAATATAGACATGGTAAATATCAGTGATCGTCAAAAGATCAGTATCTAATTTAAATCGTTTACGAATATCAGCAATATCATTTTTATTCATTTCGTGTTCCCACTTCCTAACTGATTTAAATAAATTTAATCACTACGTCGGATGACGCTTCTATACACGCGCATAAAAAATTAAAGATTTCACACATACTTATCCACTATTCGGGTACACAATGAAGTGAGACTAAAAAATCAGACAAGGGGTAGTGATTTCATGTCAGAAAAACTATCTACATCCACAGCAACCGCTAACGGAGGAAGAGAAGGCCATGTAGTATCCTCCGATAAAGTAGTAGAATTCGATACGGCAATGCCAGGAACAAAAAGAGCAAAAGAATTAGAGAACTCAACCAACCCTGAACAATTATTTGCTGCAGGTTACGCAGCTTGTTTCGATAGCGCACTTCAACTTGTAGCAAGCAAAGAACGCGTTAAGTTTTCATCAGAAGTCACTGCAAACGTCAGCTTGTGCAAAGATGAAACAGACGGTGGTTTCAAACTAGAAGTTGAATTACAAGTAACCGGTACAGACATTGAAAAGACAAAGCTTGAAGAGCTAGTGGAAAAAGCACACCACGTCTGCCCATATTCCAAAGCAACTAGGGGTAATATTGAAGTGACACTTACTGTACTTTAATCCTGCATCTAAAAATAACAGGATAGGCTGTGCTGGAAATCGTGAATACACGACATCTAGCACAGCCTTTTAATTCACCGGAAGATACTTTCTATTTTTCCAATCCCTCCATTAATTTCACAATCGCAGCAGAAGTCTGCATAATCTGCTCTTTATTCGATATAGTAGCTACCCCGTCACCCTTCTGCTCACCGTAATCACCAAAACCTGCGTGATTACCACCTTCTATTTCGATGAACTTCGAATCACTAGGCATACTAGACTTGGCCGCCTTAATAGCCTTCGCATCCGCCACCTCATCATGACTCGCCCGAATCGACAACACATCCACCGACGTTTCACTCAAATCCGTGTGGCTTCCAGGATAAGAAGCCAGCAACACGAGCGCAGAAATCTTTTCATGACGGGATGCATAATCCGATGCTGTCACACCGCCTAAAGAATGACCCCCTATTAACCATGTATCCATTTGAGGATGATTACGTATCACCTTATCTGCCCGATCAGGGGAGAAGATTGCCATCTTGAGCGGCAAGTGAGGAATGATTACAGTATAACCTTGTTTAGCAATCTCCTTGGCCATCGGTGCGTATGCTTCGGCTTCTACTTTTGCACCTTGATAGAAAATAAAACCTATGTTTCTCTTATTTGAAGTAGGCTCAAACACTAAGTCTTTACCATTTGTCACGGTTACATCTGAATCTGACTGCAAATTTTCTTCCGCGTAAGACTGCGCTTTATAATAAGAACTAGTAAACAGGAAGAACCCAACTGCAATCATTAACAGGAAAATACCTAGCCCAATAAATAACTTGAATTTCCATGTCCTCTTTTTTTTCATACTTGATCCTCATTCCAGTTTATTTCTTCACAATATCGATGAAATGTTTTAACACTCTAGCCGTCAATCCCCAAACTGTATAAGTACCATACTCATAAAACCATTCCTCAAGTGAATGGCTTCGAAATTTATACTGATCTCCGTTCATAATCTTCTCAAATGGGAAATTATCCGGCGGAGCTACTTCAATCGATACCAAATGCATATACGGTTCATGTTCCATCAACCACTTGAGCGGAATAGTAAATACCTCTTCCACCTCTTCTTTATTATAACTTCGAATGATTTCATGATAATCAATTACCGCTACGAACGGATAGACGACGAATGAAGGAGACGCAATATACGGGCTTAACTCTTCTATCATCTGTACCGTCTTCGGATCAATCCCGAGCTCTTCGTGTGTCTCCCGTAAAGCTGCTTCCATAGGGGATGCATCCGTTATATCGATTTTGCCGCCAGGAAAACTGATGTCGCCCGGCTGTTTCCTCATCGTGAAGGCACGCACCTCAAATAGCACATGCCATTCCCCTTCCGCTTCTACTAACGGAATGATTACAGCGGAACGGAACGCGGTTTCTTCTCCAATGAATAAAGATTTATTTTCATACAACTTATTTTGTAGTTGATCCAAGTCCATGAAGTCCCCCACCTCAGCGTTTTATCCTATCGTATCATTATCAGACGAATCGTTAAAGAAATAAAAGGAGCTACCCTGTTAGAGCAACTCCTCGTTCTATATATACGTTAGCGCTTCACTAATTTCCCCTGCACTACATAGCGTTTATCTTTACTATTCACCGAGTTATTGCAAGTCGACAGTGTCACAATTCGATCATCTGCCCCTACTTCAACAGGCATATCAATCAGAGAACGTGATTCCACTTCCTCGAGAAAGTCAGAAAATTGTTCGTCCGTCTGAAAATCTGTTTCGATATAGTAAAAGTCAATCGTCGTTTCATATGCTGCAAACACTTCAATATCATACCCTTCATACAATGTATCGACATAAATAACGGGATGTTCGTCTGCATAGTCTTGATCACCAAATTTCTTCAAACTACCGAACATCGTATCATTTCTCATTGCATGACCATAGAGGACCGTGTTGCGGCTCATATCCGTAATGTCATTCCGATAATCCATAAAGACACTGCCTGCGCGACTATTTTCTCGTGTGAAGTTACGATTTAAATAAAAATCATTGTCTTCAGCCTGCAAGATCGGGTTATGCAAATTGGTGCCTTCTACTGAAATCCAACCCACGATATCTTGATTCACCTTATTCAATTCTTCAAACTGCGGACGCATCGAATAGTCATTCGATGCGTCTTCTTTAACACCTTCTGTTACAGCAACCTGAACCGTGTTTTCCAACGCCTTCTCATACATCTGTTGCGTCTCCTTCAATGAGCTGGCTGATTCCACGTATGTATACAAATACTGCACGAGTAAATAGCCTGAGTAGAGAAAGACTGCTAGATAAACGAAAGGCATCAGTTTCGACAGGCGTTTCTTCATCAGCTTACCTCCTAAATACCAAGAGACATCATATAAAGACCTAATTCGTCATCTTCCTTAAACACGGCGTTGACTCCATATACTTCTTTGATGACATCCTTTGTAATGATCTCACGTGGCGGCCCTTCTGCAATGATTCGACCATTCTTCATCATAATGATCACATCACTGTAACGAATCGCCTGATTGATATCATGCAATACCATGACAATCGTCAATCCATAATCTTCATTCAGTGATTTCACGAGCTCTAATAATTCAATTTGATAATAAATATCTAAGTATGTTGTTGGCTCATCCAAGCAGAGTATTTCTGATTGCTGTGCCAATGCCATCGCAATCCATACACGCTGACGCTCCCCACCCGATAATGCTTCTAAGTCTTTATGGCGTTTGTCGGTCAGGTTTGTCACGGATAATGCCCAATCTATAACCTTGTCATCCTCTTCTTGGTTTCGCTGTAAAAACGTTTTATGTGGCAACCGACCGAAGCCGACTAGTTTCTCAATCGTCAAATCTTTTGGTACTTCATTCTGCTGATAAACAATCGCTAACTTCTTCGCAAACTCTTTCGGCTTAAACATCACTAAATCACGATTTTCTAGTGAAGCTGTTCCGGAAGTGGGCATATTAATTCGTGAAAGTACACTTAGTAATGTCGATTTCCCACAACCATTTGGTCCAATGATCGTCGTAACTTTCCCTTTAGAAATAGACGTCGAGACATCATCCAAATGGTTGGTTATATTATCATGCGATACCATAATGCGCTTCATTTCCATAACGTATCACTCTTTTCGCAGTAAGAATATTAAGAACGGCCCGCCAATGATCGCCATCAGCGTTGAAGCAGGTATTTCAAGCGGTGCTACGATTGTTCTACCGAGCGTGTCAGCTAACAAGATAATCAATGCCCCTAAAAGAGCAGTAAATGGTATAAGCACCTTATGGTCATGGCCAACCAATCTGCGGGCAATATGCGGTACAAGTAAGCCAACAAATGATATTACACCCGCCACTACGACCGAAATTGCCGCTAGTAAAACAGCTACTGCCGCAATGATTAAACGGGCACGCGTGACATGGAAGCCAATACTCTTCGCTGTCTTATCCTGTAGCACTAATAAATTACACCAGCTATACAATGCAAACGCCAGAACCAATCCGATGGTTCCGTATGTCGCGATAGTCGAAACATCGCTCCACGTACGCATCGTTAAATTCGAACCGATCACGCTTGAGGCTGAGACGTTCAACGATCCACCAAAGCTGATGAACGCTTCGGTGAGGCCTGTGAACATCGCATTGATCGCAATTCCTACTAGAATTAATTTCAACGGGCTGAGACCGGATTTCCACGATAATGCAAAGACGAGAAAACAAGCGAACGCCCCACCCATAAAGGCAAATAAAGGCGTCATGAAAAAGAGTGCCGGAAAGAATGAAATAATGAATAACTGCATGAATGCTGCACCGGAAGATATCCCGATAATCCCCGCATCTGCAAGTGGATTACGCATAACGGACTGCAACAAGACACCCGAAACCGACAATGCCGCGCCTGCAAATATCGCCACAATCATCCGTGGAAAACGCAAGTCGCGAATTGCTTCCATTTGACTGTTGCTTTGTTCAGAGAGCGCACTGAAAAACTCGAAGAAGCCCATTTTAATACTGCCTGTCGTAGCAGAATAAACAATGGTTACGACAAGCAGCAGGGATACGATTACATAACTAGCAATTCTTTTTCTCATGACGGACTTCCTTTTCAAACGATATTCATCGAGTTATCGATAGAATATCTTCATTAGCTCACTTAATGCTTCAGGTACTTGCAATGAAGCGGTTGTGCCAAATAACTCTTCTTCTAAATCATAGACTTTACCATTTTTCACAGCATCAAAATGTTTCCATACATCATTCGTTTGGAACTCTTCGTTAAACATTTCCACAACTTCATCTGGCATACCATGTGATAAACGCAAGATAATATCTGGATTACTATTATGAAGATACTCAGTATTAGACGATAAGTATTCAGGATCTTGACCTTCCATTACATTCGTTCCACCAGCACGTTTCACGAGATCACCTGCGTAAGAGTTTTCCGTCGCGACTAAGTAACTGCCTGGGATACCTAATAATATTAATACACTCGGACCGTTGCGATTCGCTGCTACTACTTCCGCGGCTTCAATCTTTTTCTGTAAGTCCCCTACTAATTTATCTGCTTGCGCTTTACGGTCATAGCGCTCTCCAAGACCTTGGATTTCTTGAATCATTGAATCAACACTTTGGAAGTTTAAAAATGTCGCCGGAATATTCAATTGTTCGAAGCCGGCTTCAAGGTCATATTCCAATGTAGAAACGGATAAAAAATCTGTCGGATTCATTGATTTTACAATTTCCATGTCCGGTGTCATGGCATTACCAATGGTTGGAAGCCCATCAAAACGGCTCGCCATATTTTTTTCCGTTTCAGGAATAGCGATGGCATCTATATCTAGCTTATCTAGAATATCTGCGATGACTACAGTACCCGCAATAATTCGCTGATCACTTGTTTCAGCGCTTTCACTTTTCTCAGCCGCGTCTGCCGAAACAGCTTTCTCTTCTTTATCATTACCGCATCCTGCGATAATAGTTGCTGTGATGACTGCCAACATCAACCATACATATCTCCACTTTTTCTGCACGATGTAATCCTCCACTCGTTATTCATTACTCGTAACGTTATTTTTCTTTACTAGTCGACGTATCAATAAAATGCCCGACAAAATACATAATGTGAACAGTATGCCAATTTTCATTGTATCGAAGGGAATCGTTTGTTCTTCCTGTACATGAATGGCTAGCTCTTCAGGTTCGCTTGCTACTTGTGTAACGACCTCGGCTGGTTCTTCCTCCACGTCATCCACCGTACGATCAAATTCCAATTTCGCTTCCGGAAGAAGAGGCGGTATTTCGTCCTGTGCTTGTTCTATTTTTTCGGACGGTTTTTCTATCTTTTCTTCTTTTTCAATCGTGGTTTGTTTAGTTGGAGTCGAGCTTTCTTTAGGTTGCTCAGTTCGCTTAGTCAAAGAAGAAACTGCTTGGCTGCCTGAAGGTACTGTGTTCAAAAACTTCGCTATCTGTTGCTGATCGAAAGCAATTTGCAAAAACTCTTCCTGTACATGCAAGTTCTCAGCATCCTCCACTTTCATCCAGATACGAGTCCCCTTCTGGAAATCCTCTACTTCAAACTGCACAATACGTGACTTGTTTTGTGATACCACTTTCGGTTTCACTAAATTACCACCTTGCTCTACTGTGAAGCCTTTAACCTTACTCGGTTGAAGAATCTCTAACTGTGCATAGTATCGATGATCACGTTTACTGACGTGTATTACTTGATTGACATAGTCATTCATTACCGATGGTTTACCGTCTGACAGCAACTGGTAGTGTACAGTATCCTCACTTGGTTGAATCTGGTCAAACACTGGTAATGATTGCTCCTGGATCAACACTTCATATGAAAAAGATTGCTGTGCATGTTCTTTTGGCAAACGATATTTGCCTGTAAGTTCAATCTTTTGATGTATGTCCTGAATATCAAACTGAACTAAATTTTCTGCCCGATCCAGTCGCGTGCTCGTTTTGTTTCCTTGCTGCACGGCAGTGATTTGTGTAAGGATGTGGTCATTCTTCGCTGAAATAGATAATGTATAGCGATCTTCCTTAACAGTTAACGTGGCCTGCTTAGTAAATAAAATATTTGTACTTTCGGCTTCATTTGATAGAAAACTTAGTTCAACTTGATACACATCATGTGCGATTTCTTTTCTTTCGTTGGCGTTTACAATATGAAAAGGAAGCCACGCAGAGATGAGTAGCAAAAGTAGCGGTAACAAAACCAATTTTTTCATTTCAGACGTATACTCCTTTACACATCATGTAAAACGACAGGAACTTCCCTCCGCTTTTGGAAACACGAAAGGAAGTATCTGTAGTGATTCTTATTTTCCCATGAAGTTTAATGAACCGTTTAGGATTTTAGCCATTTGTGTGCGTTGTAGTGAATCGCCAGAGTTGATCAAAACTTTACCATTCGGCTGTTTTGCGCCTGTCATGATTTTTTCTGCATACAACAATGCAAATGCTTGCTTCGCTTCAGGATCTGTAATTGCTTTTCCATCTGCATAGAATGGCAGAGTTGTATCACCTTTTTTGATTTCATTACCTTCTGCAAATTGAATTGCACGGTATAGCATCAATGCCCCTTGCTGACGAGTCAGTGTATCGTTCGGGTTGAACTTGGCATTTGATTGGACAATACCTGCTTTTGCAAGAGCATTAATTGCGTTGATACGCTCTTTATCTGTTATTTTACCCAAGTCCTGGAACCCTGCGGAAGGAGCCTCTTCTAATTTCAACGCACGCGCAACCATCAAGGCGAACTGTGAACGTGTGATGTTATTACGTGGATTGAATTTGTCCGCACTTTTTACAATACCTTTGTCAAGAAGTGCAAGAATCGCTTCTTTGTTGCCGTCTTTATCGATGTCTTTGAACGGGTTTACAGTTGGTTTAGCGCCGTCAAGAGCAATTTGTACTTTGTGATTTGAGTCATATTGTATAGGACCTTCATTCACAATAATGTGAATTTCAGCATTCACTAACTTCGTTAGATCCGCTACCTTGAATGTATATGTGCGTACGCCTGTTGATTTATCATCTGTTGCTACAGGTACGTCTTTACCCGCAATTTTGAAGCCTTGGATATAGCCGCCCTTAGGGAAAGTTACTGTCACTTCGTTACCGTCCGTTATTTTCTTTACAGATGCAACTGGCAACATGTAATCGTTCATGATGGATTCTTCATTCGTCCCATCTTTATATACTTTTACGTTCACATCGCTTATTGTTTCCGCATCTGTGTCTGCTTTAGCGACTGTTGCACTCATATCAAATTCATACCACTTGTCCATGTTGAAAGTAGGTGCCAACACATGAAGTTTAGCCGGGTATACTTTATCTGCTACGACCGGTACAGTATATGTTGTTGTGCCATCAGTATTTTTCACTGCTGGTGCCTCCACATATTCTTCCCCTTGCTTTATTTGGAAGTTTGCAATCATAGGAGCTGATTTAGCTGCAACCGTTACCTTCGCATATGATACTCCATCTTTTTCTATCAATGTTCCTTGTGGCACGAGATGACTGCTAATTGCCGGCTCAGGTGTCGTTGTTCCAGACTTGTATATATTGAAATCAATCACTTGATCCACTGCTACGGCTTGTTTCAAAGTGGACGTTGCTCGATCGCTTGTGCTGATCGGATTAGCTGATGCCGCTGTTGGAATAGCGATAGAAGCTGCTAGTAATGAAGCAAGTACTACTTTCGTTGCGCGAGATGATGTTTTTTTCTTCATAATTATTGTTCCCCCTGTTTTCTTTGATATCTAGTTTTATACAATAAAAATGCAGAACCTGCTAATACAATAATTAATAGGTACGGCGTGGAATCACTGGTTTGTGGATTCTTTACTGGTACTTGAGTAGTTGGCTTTTTCGTTACTGTACTGGTACTAGTGTTAGTATTTGTGTTAATACTAGGTCTTGGGGTGGTAGTAGGTGGCTTTACTGCCGGTGGTGTCACGGCGTTCTTGTCCTCAAACACCAAATCCACTGTATACTCGTGGTGGTAATTAATATGCTCTACGTCCACTTTCATCGGGATCTTCACTGGTTTTGATATATCACTTACGCTAAACTCTACAACACGCGTATCAGCCTTAAGATCTTCATTGACCACTTCCGCTCCGCCTGCTGGCTCGAACTTCGTAATCCATGAACTGTTCTTAAGCGTCAGCTGTACGATAGCAGAACCATTCGTTACAGTTACGAGTGCCGGTTTTTGGAAATAATCATTTGCAATAGATGCGTTCGTGCTGTCTGGCTGATTAACTTGATAATTTAATTGCTGGGTACCGTCTGCTATTTTAGCAGATGCTTGCGGCAGACCTACTGTCAACACGAAAAAACTTACAACTAAAAAGTATAAAAATGCTTTTCTCACTTGGACATAAACCCCTCTCACTTGCTCATTTTCATGCTACATAAATCCACCGATTGACTTCCATTCACTGGATACATTTCCACTTCTAAATTATCTCATAAATTACCCCATACATGAATCATTGCAACTATATCATCTAGTGATTTATGACAAACCTGTGACATTTATAATGCATAAATGAGAACAATTATCATTTAATATATCCTGTTTTTCCAGTAATGTCAATTAGTATTTGGAAAATTATTTCAATTTAGGCCATAAACTTTTTAACTAGTCACTAAATCTAAAGCTTCGCATAGTCTAGATGGATATGATTTATGGATGAAAGGGGTAGTGCAATGAATATTCAGTCCTTCAGTGGTGTCGTAATGGTAATAAATGATTTTTATACGGGGCAAAATAATGACGCTGGTTGCTACTTGTTGATGACAGTCGATAATGGTAGAGGAAATGTCGTCAACTTTGTAGTAGAGCCGACAACTTATTTCGTCAATCATGTAAAAATTCATGTAGGTGATCGCGTTACAGGATTTTATGATGCCGATGCTGCCACGCCTATGATCTATCCTCCGCAATTTAGAGCAATTGTTATGTCTAAAGACTCCCCTCGTGAAAACGTCAAAGTTGACTACTTCAATCGTCGCTTGCAAAGTAGTGACGGAACGCTTCAGCTTAATCTGTCTCCGCAAACTGAAATACTTTTGACAAATGACCAGTATTTCACAGGAAATATAGCAGAGCGAAATTTGATAGTTATATATACCACAACGACAAAGAGTATCCCTGCCCAAACTACACCAAATAAAATTATAGTAATTTGTTCATGAATTGTGTACTTAGATAAAACAAAGACACGCTCATTGAAGCGTGTCTTTGTTTTATATACAAAAGAATCGTTGTGTTGTCTTATAGATTTCTCTATATGCTTCATCAACAGTTACACCTTTAATTTTGGCGATACTGTTAATACTCTCATGCAACATAGAAGGATGCGTTAATTTACCTTTAAAACAATGTTCAAAAGGCCACGGTCCATCTGTTTCTACCATTAGCTGAGTGAACGGAACTTGTTTGACTATATGTTGAATCTTTTCTCGATATGTAACTTCTGGCGTCACAGAAATCATATATCCGTTCGAAACTATTCTTTGCAATACTCTGTCGTCTCCTTTAAACCAATGAAAGTGTGCTTTCGAGATTGAATACTGTTCCAACATCTCACAAACAATAGTTGCATCTGCATAAACGGCATGCAAAGAAATTGGCAAGTTATATTTATCTGCCTTCCGAACAAAACATTCCAACACATTTTTATAAAGTGACACGTCAAAATCAGCCTGCTCTTGTCGCAAATAATAAGGCAACCCTACTTCTCCAATCGCAGCGAGGCAATTGGCATGTTCATCAATCAATTGCAGTATAGCTGAAAGTTCCACTTCACTCGGTAACGCTTGTTCTGGATGATAACCTATTGCAGGTTTGATCCGTCTATCTATTTTCGAAAGTTCTAATTGCTTAACGGAAGATGCGAAGTCATTTGAAACCGCCACTAGTGCAGTCACATCATTCACTTCTAATGCGCGCAAAACTTGAATTCGTTCTTCTTCTTCATACATATCTAAATGAATATGCGCATCGATTACATGCCTGCTCAAAACTTATCACCCTCTTTCACTAATATGCTATGTTTCACGTGAAACGTTTCTCCTTGAATGAACCCAAACTATTATCTCAGCGTCATACTACTTTCTATTACAAAAAAGTAGGCGGTGACATATGAACTTGCATGCATTACGTACGAAAACAATGAATACAACACGACAACTCTTAATTTTCGGTTGGCAACAAGCTTTGGCTTGCATTTTCCCTATTATTATCTTCAGTTCACTCGCACTTACACAACTCATCCCTTTACCTTTTCTACCACGATACGACTGGCTACTCCTCATTTTCATAGGAACTCAGTGGTGGATGGTACGATCTGGACTCGAAACACGTGATGAACTGAAAGTGATTACGTTATTTCACATCATCGGCCTAACTTTAGAAATATTTAAAGTACATATGGGTTCTTGGTCTTATCCTGAGGAAGGATTTTTCAAAGTTTTCGATGTTCCTTTATACAGCGGCTTCATGTATGCAAGTGTAGCAAGTTATTTGTGCCAGGCTTGGAGGAGATTGCACGTCCACCTCATTCAGTGGCCTCCGCTCTGGGCAGTTATTCCTCTTGCTATCGCGATATATGGAAACTTCTTCACACATCATTATTGGTTCGATTTAAGATGGTGGTTGTCCGCATTAGTACTGGTTATTTTTTGGCGTGCCTCGGTTAGTTTTTGGATAAACGACACACAGTACCGTATGCCCTTATCCCTATCATTCATATGCATTGGCTTTTTCGTTTGGGTAGCTGAAAATATTGCTACTTTCTTCGGTGCTTGGACCTATCCCAATCAAAGTGAGACATGGCATCTCGTTGGCATAGGTAAATTAAGTTCTTGGTTACTATTAGTGATCGTCAGTTTCCTCATCGTGGCGGTGTTAAAACAAATTAAAAAGGAATAGATATGTATATCGTAACAGGTAAGTACTTTACTAAGCCCCCTAAGAAGGGTATATTCCATGGGAAATAAAAAAACGCACTATCAAAAACGCAGCAGGCTCAATAGCCTACTGCGTCTTGTAATAATTAATGTGTAACTGGTTTAGGGTAGTCGAAGCCTTTTGTGTCTACTTCAACTGTCTTCATCTTCTGCTCTTTGATAGGCTTATCCATAGCATCTGTTTCATTAGCCACGATAGCATCCACTGTCTCCATGCCTTCCGTTACTTTACCAAAAGCCGCATACTCACCATCAAGTGAAGAGTTGTCGTCTGTCATAATAAAGAATTGTGACCCTGCAGAGTTCGGCTCTTGCGTACGCGCAGTCGAAATCACACCGCGCTCATGTTTCATAGTATTTTCAAAACCATTCGAAGAGAATTCTCCGTCAATAGCGTATCCTGGTCCGCCTGAGCCATCACCAGATGAATCTCCGCCTTGAATCATAAAGCCTGGAATCACACGGTGGAAAATCAAGCCATCGTAATAGCCGTCTTCAATTAAGGAAATGAAATTCGCTACCGTATTCGGTGCAACAGTCGGCTCTAGTTCCAACACAATCTGCTCATCATTTTCCATCGTGATCGTCACGACGGGTTTCTCTTCTACATCCTTCGAGTAATCAACCGCTTCTTCTTTAGGTTGTTCTGTGGATTCTTCTTTAGGTGTCTCCACTGTTTTTTCTTCAGTCGCTTTGCCACACCCTACTAAAAGAACGGCCAACGCCATCAAACTCATTATGAAATACCATGCTTTATTACGCTTGAACATATCCGTCTAACACTCCCTATTATTTTATATCTTCTATGACCTACTCCGAGCTATGGTTTTACTCTTCACGGTAACGTAATGCTAATCCCTTTAGGAAGTTTCGAGCGTATCGATCACCACACGGTTTATAATTTCGATGACCTTCTTTACGAAGAACAGCACTTAACTCGTTTTTAGAAATCGTAACACCTGCATTTTCTAAAATCTCTAGCATATCTTCACTTGTAAGAGATAATGCGATTTTGACTTTCTTCAGCAAAATATTATTGACATTACGATGGCCTTCTTCTGACATTAGAAATGGTTGCGGTGCATTGCCGGTATTTTCTGGTACTCCTCTTTTGGAGCTGATCAAGCCATTTAGAAATGACTCCAACGTCATGTTGTCGATTTCCTTTGCATATTCATTCATCTGCATTTCATCTGTACTATCTTCATTCGTTTTTGTCAGCATCTCTTTTACTTCCGCTCTGTTTGTCTGCAGTCCGCCTAACGCAAACATTTCTACAACTGCGGAATCCTTTAGATCCAGCGCATAGCGTAATCTGCTTAAAATATCATTATTATTCATGTAATCACCTGTACCCTCTATAGTATAATGTTGTGATTCTTAGTATAGCTTGATTCGTTATAATTTGTCTTCATTCAGTCGACTGACGTTGAACTTGTCTTTTGTTCAATTGTTTGCATAAACTGATCGCCAAAATCACAAATCGATGTAACGACTGGTTCCAATAATAAACCGATTTCACTTAATTTGTACTCCACTTTTGGTGGCACAACGGGATAGACATAGCGCGTAATGATTTCATCCTCTTCTAATTCACGTAACTGTCTAATCAACATTCGTTGATTAGCATCTGGAAGTTTTTTCTGTATTTCGCTTAGTCTTAACGGTGTTTCGTGCAATAAGCACCAGATGATCGCAATTTTCCAACGACCTCCTATGACAGACAAAGCTAAATCTTTGCTCGTAAAGTACTGCTTATCTTTATAATGAATGACCATATTGCTTCACTTCTTTCTATACTAATCATGTTCATAGTGACAAAAGAGTCAGTATTGCATGATGAATTATAATATGTAATGATAGAAAAGTAAACACAATACAGTAAAAGAAAGAAGGGCTTCATGTGAAAAGTAGAGCAGCTGTAGCATTCAAACCTGGAGAACCACTTAAAATTGTAGAAATCGATGTAGAAGAACCAAAAGCTAATGAAGTATTAGTCAAAATTCTTTACACTTCTGTCTGTCACACAGACGCATATACATTATCGGGCGATGACGCAGAAGGAGTATTTCCTGCTGTTTTAGGCCATGAAGGCGCTGGTGTCGTAGTTTCAGTAGGTGAAGGAGTCACTTCCGTTAAACCTGGTGACCACGTTATTCCACTTTATACACCTGAATGCGGGAAATGTAAATTCTGTCTATCCGGTAAAACTAATCTATGTGGTGCCATTCGCGAAACACAAGGTAAAGGATTAATGCCTGACGGTACGACCCGCTTCTCTTACAACGGTGAACCAATTTATCACTACATGGGAACGAGCACTTTCAGTGAGTATACTGTCGTCTCTGAGATCTCCCTAGTTAAAGTGGAAGACCACAACGTACCGCTTGATAAAGTTTGTCTATTTGGATGTGGTGTCACTACGGGTATTGGAGCTGTTCATAAGACAGCGAAGGTAGAAGAAGGTGCTGTTACGGCAGTCTTCGGTCTAGGAGCTATTGGTTTGGCCGTTATTCAAGGATTGAAGCAAGCAAAAGCAAGCCGCATCATTGCAATCGACTTGAATGAAGACAAATTTGAACTGGCGAAGAAAATGGGCGCAACAGATTTCATCAATCCTTCTACATTTGATAAACCCATTCAGGAAGTCATCGTAGACATGACGGATGGCGGTGTCGATTACAGCTTCGAGTGTATCGGTAATGTCGAAGTAATGAAAGCTGCTCTTGAATGCTGCCATAAAGGTTGGGGCGAGAGTATTATCATTGGTGTCGCGGGGGCCGGTAAAGAAATTCATACCCGTCCATTCCAATTAGTTACGGGTCGCGTATGGCGCGGGTCTGCATTTGGCGGAGTAAAAGGAAGAACAGAATTGCCAGGGATGATTGACGACTACATGGACGGTGAAATTGATTTAGATTCGTTCATTACACACCAACTAAATTTCACGGATATTAATGAAGCATTTGATTTGCTCCATAAAGGTGAATCAATTCGATCAATACTAACATATGGAGAGTGAGATCATGAATGTAGAACGCGTTGAGCAACGTCGCTCTTTTGGTGGGGAACAAAACAAGTACAACCATTATTCAGAAGTTCTCAAGTGTGATATGACATTTAGTGTCTTCTTACCATCTAATAAAGAACAAAAAGAAATACCGCTCATTTGGTTTTTATCGGGATTAACATGTACGGATGATAACTTCAGTCAAAAAAGTGGTTTCCAACGCTTAGCTGAAAAACATCAGGTAGCTGTAATTATACCCGATACATCACCACGCGGAGAAGATGTAGCGAACGTTGAGGCATTTGACCTTGGACAAGGTGCAAGCTTTTATTTAAACGCAACTGAAGAGCCATGGGCTAAGCATTATCAAATGTATTCGTATATAACGGAGGAGCTAAGTAAAATTGCCGCTACTCTAGTGCCTAATTTCTCAGGTAAAGAAAGTATCATGGGTCACTCAATGGGTGGTTATGGTGCATTGATGATTGGAATGAAGAATGCTAATCGTTTCAAAGCGATTTCAGCGTTCTCTCCAATTTCAAGTCCGAGCGATGTTCCGTGGGGAGTCAAGGCATTTTCCACTTATCTTGGTGAAGACAAAGCGACTTGGAAGCAATGGGATACTACAGAACTGGTGAAAGAAGCGGGTCTTCCTCCCATTTTGATCACGCAAGGAATGGCAGACGATTTCTATCCAGAGCAGTTGAATGAGAAGCCGTTCCTAGAAAATGCGAAGCAGCATAACCAGGCAGTGGAGTATAACCAAGTAGAAGGCTATGACCACAGCTACTTCTTCATCTCCTCATTCTTGGAAGAACACTTTGACTTTCATATGAAGAACTTGGAGTAAACTATTTATAAATAGAGTGTCGTAATAGTGTATTGTTTGGGATTTGCGCTACAGAGGGGACGCTTTCCTGAGGGCGTGGCTTGAGCCGCTTCCCTCACTTCGTTCAGTCCAGGGTCTCAAGTCACACGCTGATCCTCCAGGAGTCGCCCCTCTTTCGCTCCAATCCTACTCAAAAAACTAAAAACTTTACTTTTTCAATTTTAAATTCAAGATCAATTCTAGATAACTTTTCAACTTACTATATCCAAAGAAATATGCCAGTTGATCGTAAGCTGAAGGCGGCGACACGGGGAGGATCAGGCCGACAGGTGAGATAACTAAAGGAGCGACACGACTAGTTGGCTCACCGCGCACCTTCAAACGCGTCCCTTGCAGCGTCAATCAACGGGGTCACCCCCTTAACATCCACATTGCCACGCAGTGTGGATGTTTTTGTTTTTAAGGGTATATGAATTAAGATAGAAGAACGAACTTATAAATACCTTACATAGGAGGGATAGCTACAATGGATCTTAAGAAAATGCTAGCCGATGAACGTGTGAAACCATATCTTATGAAAGCTCGTTACGGCATAGAAAAAGAAGGACAGCGCGTAGATCTCGATGGGCACTTGGCAACGACCTGCCACCCCGCGAATATCGGAATGGGAGACGAGCATCCGTATATCCAACGCGACTTCTCTGAAACTCAAATGGAATTGATCACGCCTGTCCTGAACACACTGGACGAATTATTTGATTACCTATCAGGCATTCATGACGTTGCCTATCGTTCGATGGGCAAGAATGAAATGCTCTGGCCGTTAAGTATGCCCCCTGCCCTTCCTAAAAAAGAAGAAGATATCATGATTGCAAAGCTGAACAATTTTGAAAATGTTCTCTATCGTCGTTCACTTGCCAATTCATACGGTCGTCGCAAACAAATGATTTGTGGTATTCATTTCAATTTTGAATTCAGAGACGAACTGCTCCGTATGTTATTTGATTTACAATCAGACTTCGATGATTATCAGCAATTCAAAACAGATATTTATTTGAAACTGACTAGAAACTATTTGTACTATCGCTGGCTCGTCACGTATTTCTACGGTGCGTCCCCTAGAAGTGAAGAAAACTTCTATGGATGCGACGACCAACCCGACGAACCAGTTAGAAGTATTCGAAGCAGCCGATTCGGCTATACGAACCATGATGATGTAAATGTGTCGTTTAGCACGATTCAGAAATACATTTCGGATTTATCTTCCGTAGTTAATAGAGGTTTGCTGGTAGAAGAAAAAGAGTTCTATACAGCTATGCGTTTACGTGGCAGTGATCGGGTGGCAGACTTCGAGCATACTGGTGTGCGTTATGTAGAGTTACGGAATATCGACTTAAACCCGTTTGAAACGAATGGCATTAGCTATGAGCAAGCGGAATTTCTGCATGTATTCCTGCTTTATCTTCTACAGAAAGAAGAAGATCCGGAGAGTGACGAATGGGGTAATGCGGGTGATGCTCGCAATGATGTTGTCGCACTTGAGCATCCACTAGCACATACTCAGTTTGAAGCCGAAGCACATGAACTGGTGGACGAAATGGAACAGTTATCAAAAGATCTGGACTTCCCAGTTTCCGAATCATTATTTGTGAATCTGCGAGAGATGCTTGCTGATCCTTCCAAAACCTTGGCGGGAAGACTTTATTCAGAGAGTGAAAACACGAGCCAAAGCCAGGTAGCGACAGAAATTGCGAGGGAAACCTATACTCAGCTGTGGGAAAAGCCATATGAATTGACAGGCTTTACGGATATGGAGCTATCCACGCAGATTATGATGTACGATGCGATTCAGAAAGGCATCAAGGTAGAAGTTTTGGACCGCCAAGATCAATTCTTGAAGTTGAAACTGCATGACCATATAGAATACGTCAAGAACGGTAACATGACGAGTAAGGATACGTATGTATCTACTTTGATTATGGAAAACAAAACGGTTACCAAGAAAATCCTTCATCAAGAAGGTTATCGCGTTCCAGGTGGAGACGAATTCAGTAATAGTGAAGAAGCTTTACGCGCCTATGAGATGTTTGCTAAGACACCATTTGTTGTGAAGCCAAAAACGACGAACTACGGGATCGGCATATCCATCTTCAAAGACGGCGCAAGTTATGAGGATTACAAGAAAGCCATCAGTCTAGCATTCGACGAAGATTCGTCTGTATTGGTAGAAGAGTTCCTTGAGGGCACAGAGTACCGTTTCTTCGTGTTACACGATAAAGTTCTCGCTGTCATGCTACGCGTGCCTGCAAACGTCACAGGAGACGGTACACACACAATTAAGGAACTTGTTGAAGAAAAGAACCGTGATCCACTAAGAGGCACAGACCACCGTACACCATTGGAACTTATTCAACTCGGAGAACTAGAGGTTCTTATGCTGAAAGGTCAAGGTTATCAACTGAATTCTATTCCTGAAGACGGGGAGATCGTCTACTTGCGTGAGAACTCCAACGTCAGTACTGGTGGAGATTCGATTGATGTAACCGATCAAGTTTCCGAGGATTATAAGAAGATTGCAGTAGATGCAGTAGCCGCTCTCGGAGCAAAAATTAGCGGTATCGATTTGATTATTGAAGATCTCGATGTTCCGGCAGCCAATCCAGGCGCGTATGGCATCATCGAAGCGAACTTTAACCCTTCGATGTATATGCATATTTACCCTTATAAAGGCAAAACACGACGAGTGACAACCGATATTTTGCATTACTTATTCCCGGAACTGTTATAAAATATTTTTGACTTGTCGAATGAAAATATTCGTATAGTAACTATATATGAATAATAAAAGCTGTAGTTGAACTACTAAAACGGGCCTATCCAATTTATCTGGATAGGCCCGTTCATGTTTTATCAAGTGAATAAATAGATTAAAATGGATTCGTAGCTATGAAACTGGCTGTTTTTACATACACACGTCGATTTAACTTCAATTGATTTACAATCACTTCAGCAATGTCTTCTGATTGAATCAATTTAGAGTCATCGTTTTCTTTAATCAAATTTAAATCTAGTGCCAAATCTGTTGCTACAGTACTTGGTGTCAGAGCCGAAACACGAATATTATTTCGTCGTACTTCTTGTGCCAATGATTCCGTAAAGCCTATTACCGCAAATTTGGATGCACTGTATGCACTGGAAGTAGCCGCTCCATTTAGACCATTTGTCGATGAAATATTAATGATGTCGCCCGCATTTTTTTCAATTAACTGCGGTAATACAGCACGTGTAACATAATACGTGCCCATCAGATTTACATCTACTATGTTCTTCCATTCCTCTGGGTCCATCTCCAAGACAGTACCGAATGTGGCAATGCCCGCATTATTTATTAAAATATCGGCAGTTCCTAAATCAGCAGTTAACGATGCAATGGCTTCTTCAACTTGCTCTTTAGATGAAACATCAGCCGTTGCATAAGCGACTTTCACACCATGACTTTCAATTTCTGCAGCCACTTCTTTTAAAACAGACTCTGTTCTTGCAAGCAATCCAATATGGACTCCCTCTTTTGCTAATTGAAGTGCCGTCGCTTTGCCTATTCCTCGTGCTGCGCCAGTCACAAAGGCTACTTTTCCAGTTAATGTTTGTGCCATTTTAAAGACCCCTTTCAAGCGTCAAATACTTTCTCTTTTAGTATAACCGTTGAAAAGATCCTTGGCATGAATGCACGCTTGTATAGCTAGTTTGTAAAGTTAACTACTGTCCTATCCATAGTTCCTTTAGTCATTTTTAATGAACACTGATTATTAACTATAAAGCTTATTTACTTATGATAAGGCTCTCCCTTAATAATCCGAAATCCACGATAAATCTGCTCCACCAACACCAACTTCATCAACTGATGTGGAAACGTCATCTTGGAAAAGGACAACTTCTCATTCGATCGTTGTAATACACTACTATGTAAGCCGAGTGAACCACCAATCACAAAGACAATCTTGCTTTTACCATAGGTCATCAATGAATCGATACTGGCTGCGAATTCTTCAGAAGTTTTCATTTTCCCGTCGATTGCTAGTGCAATAACATGCGCGTCTGCTGCAATTTTCGCCAGAATTCGATCAGCTTCTTTCTTTTTAACGATTTCCATGTCGGCTTCGCTTAGTGTTTCAGGTGCTTTTTCATCCGCCACTTCGATTAATTGCATTTTTGCATAGCTATTCAGACGTTTCGTATACTCTTCTATTCCTTGTTTCAAATACTTTTCTTTTAACTTACCCACGGTCACAATTGATATATTCACAGTTTATCCACTCACCTTCCAAAAGTTATACACAATACTTATGCACATATCCACAAGCCTATCTACATATTGTGTCCGATTATTTGTTCTGCACTACATGTAAATCTTACTGATTATTGTATCACATCAATGTGGATAACTTTTCATTCGTTTTTCATTTTGAATAGAATTATTTATTTACCATAAAAAATGAAAATGCCTCAACCTATTGACCTGTGAGGGTTTAACACTTGTCACTTTGTTGTTACTTATTATTTTCCTAACATTTTATTTTACACAATATTATACACATTATTTAGATTTTATCCACAATTGGATAACTTCATAAAAAAATCAGGCATCGTAGCGCATTATCGCTAGATGCCCGATGTGGACAGGAAGTTATTCACTATGTGGACAATGTACATTCTATTAGAATGTATTTCCGTCTTTCAAAACCATCTCCAAGTCCAGTTTCTTTCCATCTCGATAGACTGTAATTTTCAATGGATCGCCAATTTCTTTTTTATTATACAAATACTTACGTAGACTGACCATATCCGTCACTTTCTCATCATCCAACTGAACGATTGTATCATACTTCTTCATGCCTGCTTCTATTGCAGATGAATTCGGTATGACGTCCGTTACGACAACACCTTCGGTTACTTCTTCAGGCAATTTTAATGTCTGTTGCTGTTGCTGAATAGGTATTTGTCGAAGATCAAGTAACGATACGCCCATTGTCGGACGATTTACTTGTCCTGTTTCTTCTAAGTGTTCAATAATAGGTAATGCAATATTGATTGGAATAGCCAATCCAATACCCTCTACTGTCGCTTCAGAAATCTTCATGGAGTTGATTCCGATCAATTGGCCTGCCATGTTGATTAAAGCACCACCGGAGTTTCCCGGGTTGATCGCTGCATCTGTCTGCAAGACGTCAGCCTGCCAATCGACACTTCCATCTTTGTTTAAATCCATTGGAATAGAGCGGTCTTTACCTGAAATTACACCCACTGTAACAGATCCCGCAAAGCCAAGTCCTAATGGATTACCGATGGCAATAACGGATTCCCCACGTTTTAACGCATCTGAATCACCGAATTCTACCACTGTATCGACGTGTTCTGCATCAATTTCAACTACAGCCAGGTCTGTCCAAAGATCACTGCCGATTAACTTTCCTTCAACCTTTGTACCATCATCAAAACTAACTTCGAGTTGTTCGGAATTCTCTACGACGTGGTGGTTGGTTACGATATATGCTTTATCGCCTTCTTTTTTATACAAGACACCTGAGCCCGAGCCGGCTTCTTGTGTAGACGTTGTGGAAGACCAGAAGTCTTGGACTGTTTGGATATTTGTAATACCCACGACGGCATTTGCGACGTTACCTACCACATCGGTAATTTCGCTTGAGATGTCCATTGATACTTGTGCATGTTCCGAGTTGGTTTTATCTTCCGTTTGTTTAGAGGTTGTAACATCGTTAGTACTTGATGAGTCAGTCGTGTACATTGTGACTAAAAATACGATAATGCCACCCAATAGTGCGCCAAGTAAGCCTGGCCAAAAACTACCTCTACGTTTTGGATTGCGTTTCGGTTCTACCGGTGGAATTGGTTGTTGCCATTCCATTTCTTCTTTTCTTTCCTCTCTTCTTTCCTCATCCATTCGCATTTCCTCCTTATTAGTAAGTATTCCTACATGTACTGTACCCCAATAACTCTTTGAAAATGCAAAAAGCCTCACTAATTTAGCAAGGCTTTTCGCATTTACTTTAGACTAGCACAAGCTCTGTAGATTCTAATGCATCCGTATCATGCAAGTGAACAAATTCCCCTGCACGAATGCCGCAGTCTTCAAGTGTCTGTGCTACGCTCATGCGCGCCAAGTCTTTCATATTGTTATCTAAGCTAAGATGGGCTAAATAAATATGCGCTTCTTTTTGAGCTACTACTTCACTCATTGCGACAGCTGCATCTTCATTTGATACGTGGCCCACGTCACTTAATATACGACGTTTAATGGACCATGGATAGCGACCCATCTGCAGCATGCTGACGTCGTGATTACTTTCGAATACAAAGCTGTCAGCTCCTTGAATATGACCTTTCATACGGTCACTTACGTAGCCCGTATCGGTAATAATCGCCAGTTTACGGTCACCTTCATTAAACGTATAGAACATTGGGTCTGCTGCGTCATGGGATACAGCAAATGACTGGATATCCAGTGAACCAAATGTTTTCACCGTTTCCATGTCGAAGTGGAAACGCTGATCAACGGGAATCTCTCCTACCAGTCCGTCCATCGCTTGCCAAGTTTTAGCATTGGCATAGATAGGTGTTTTATATTTTCGGGCAAGTACGCCGATCCCTTTTATATGATCACTGTGTTCATGTGTGACGAAAATGCCGTCAATTTGTTTCATCGAGCGATTGATCGATCCGAGCAAACCTTCAATTTTCTTACCGCTCATGCCGGCATCTACGAGAAAAGCATGCTCATCTGTCTCTATATATAGCGAGTTGCCTGTACTACCACTCGCCAAAATGCTAAATCGCATGTGGAAAACTCCTATTCTATTGGTTCTTCTACTATATCCGATTGGAACTCGATGACTTTTCCTTCAATCGCATTGATGAAGTAATGTTCTATCGTCCCATCTTTCAATTTTACCTGAACATTCCACGTCGGTGCAAATACTTGAGTTTCTGTCAGCTGAACGAGTGTCGAATAACCTGATTTGACTTGCATAACAGTGGAATCCGGTTTCAGATAGCCACGTGTAACGAGTGAGGAGACCGCATCGTTTTGCGACAGTAAATCTTTTTTATGATTAAAGCTTAAGAATTCGTCAAGCATACTTTGTTCGTAATGAGTAACTTTTCCATCCTTGTCCCAATGCATGACGAGCATGGCATTCGGGCTGTGGAAAATTGTTTCATTCTTCACCCGTTGAAAGAATACGGCGTTCTGTTCTTCTTCATCCACATCCCAAAGCACGTAATCTTCGCCATTTAGCACATATTTCTTTAAGAACTCGTCAAAGTCATATCCATCTTCTCCCTCAGTCACTTTTACAGGCTTTTTCATTTGGGATAGTAATCGTGATTTTTCGACTAGGACGAATGATTGGTTATTTAACTTTTCTAATTTTTCATTAGTAAAGGTGGCAATATGAGCTGATAAATACGAAACGTCTTTTTTAGTGAAAGGGATGGGGTCATACGTAATATTTTCAAGCGCCAACGTTTCTTCGATGGATGTTTTCCCGATAATCTGCATATTTCCGACACTCATTTGCCTGTCTAAATAGAGCCCATACAAGAAGACATTTAGAATTGAAAAGACGATAATGAAGATCGTCTTGGTTCTATTCCAATCCACTCATGCCACCTCCTTGCGGTTCTTTCGGAGCGAAGCGTAACCAGTTATCTTTGATAAGGTAATACCAGCAAGGTTGCAAAATAATTAATTTGCGTTCTACATCATGGATCATATAATAACCGGGAGTGATTTCCTCTATCAAATCGAAGTCTAGCTCTTCTGATTCACGTAAAGACTCTGCCACTTCCACTCCTGAAGGTAGCTTCTCTTGTACCGGTTCGATGTTCACGTCTAATGTGTAATATGGACGTATATATTTGAATACACGCGTATCTCCCCATGTCTCCTTAATTTCACTCATATTCGGTTGATCACTAAAGACTGGCAAACCACCGACATATAGCTGGAACCGGACATAACGGGAATACGGATTCATATAGGCGTAGCGAAACTCATCCGTCCAGCCGCCATGTTCATTGACGAAGTCAATAGAATTTAACAGCAATTCTGAAGGCAATGCGAACTCAAAACTTTCCTCTGTAGGCATGACATAATTTAAAAATTTGTTCTCGGTATCGACAGTCATAAAAGCATGATCGTCTCCATATTCCTCATGCGTCGCATCTATTTGACTACGTCGTACAGCATTCGGGTCGCTAAACAAGGCATCACGGAAACGTATTGGGTTGATTTCTTCCTGATAATACGTATTACGCATAATAGTTATAGGATCTTTTGGTACGGCAAGAACTGGTGCATTGTCGCGATCGATTTCCACATATTCTTCAAACGATTGACCAACATCCACTACATTGCGTAGAAAACTTGTTTTATTCGGTAACGTCACCTGCATCTGGTAATGTAAGCCGCTCATTTCACTCAGTAAATGAACAACTGGTGCTTGCGTGGATTGACTCCAGTCTATGACTAGACGATTAAAGGTAGCTTCCGGAATATTCACCTCATCGATTAATAATACATTGTCATAGACTAGCATAGGTACTTCTCCCGTAAAGTAGAACGACATTTGGCTTGGTTGACGCAAGATCTGTGCAATATCAAACTTTTTCATATCTTGGCTTACTAGCTGTAGATCAGATAAATTCCATGTATTCATTTCTGTCAGGATTTTGTCTATTTTTTCGGTATCTGTAGAGCCTAGTACGTGGTCTTTTAAATTAGTAATTATTTTATACGGTTTAATAATTTCATCTATTGTTTTCTTCTCAGAAATGGATATATCGACAGTCTGTAGCTGTTCCAGTGGTTCATAATTGGGTGAATAATTCCAGACCTCAAAGGTGAATAAGACACTCAACGAAACGAGCAACAACAATACGACGGATTTGATTATTTCAATGTATTTCAATCCCACTCACCGTCCTCTTGTTGTTCAAATGGTAGCTTGAAGAATATTGTCGTTCCTTTTCCTTCTTCACTCTGCGCCCAAATATCTCCTTTATGTGCCACAATCATTTCCTTAGCAATTGCAAGACCAAGACCGGTTCCGCCGAGTGCACGGGATCGGGCTCTATCTGCACGATAGAAACGGT
Organism: Sporosarcina sp. P1; assembly: GCF_002743155.1. Classification (NCBI taxonomy): domain Bacteria; kingdom Bacillati; phylum Bacillota; class Bacilli; order Caryophanales; family Caryophanaceae; genus Sporosarcina; species Sporosarcina sp. P1. The sequence continues at coordinate 33,837 of NZ_PDYS01000002.1, read as the reverse complement.
CGAAAATTCGACTGACGTTGGATTTAGGTATACCCATTCCATCATCTGAAATCATCACTTTAATATAATCACCTGAAACCGTTACACCGAAGCGGACTTCTCCACCATCTGGCGAATACTTCAAAGCATTGGAAATGATATTGTCTAATACTTGCGTTAGTTTGTCGGTATCGATTTCCACGAATAGACTGCTTGAATACAAGTTCCGTGTGAAGCGTACATTTTGCGACTTGGAGAATTCAAAGCGCTCAATAACGGCATTGAAGAATCGGTTAAATTCCACCCATTCTTTATTCAATTCATATTCTTTACTGTCCATGCGTGACAGTTTTAGTAAGTCATTCACAAGACGAATCATTCGCTCGGTTTCATTTTGCGTAACATGTAAGAAGTTCGGAGCGATTTCCTCATTACGCCAAGCTCCTTCTGCCAAGGCATCAAGATAACTGCGCATTGTAGTGAGTGGTGTACGCAGTTCATGCGAAACATTTGACACGAACTCACGACGTTCCATATCAATCTTTTCTTGCTCGGTGTTATCATGCAATACGACAATCAAGCCATTTACGAACCCTGTCTCACGCTGGGTAACAGAAATTGTCGCTCGTAAAATATATGCTTGATCTTCCGTACTGAAATCTAGTGGAATCGATTCCTTCATCTGGATCAATTCTTCAAACGTATATGCATCATCTATACCAAGAATATTGGCGATAGGGCGATTAATGACAAGATCATTCGTTACGCCAAGCATCTGTAGAGCGGAGTCGTTAATTAGGCTAACTCGTCCTTTACGGTCGGTCGAAATAACACCGTCCGTCATATTTTCCAGAACCGAGGCTAACTTTCGTCTTTCGCTCTCAGTGGTGGACTGAGATTCTTGCAGCTGGTTGGTTAAGTGATTGAATGCGATGGCTAGCTGGCCCATCTCATCCGATCCATACACTTTAACCTTTCGGGTGAAGTTCCCTTTCGCCATTGCCCGTGCTTGTCTCCGCATGTCTGATATTGGTCGGGTAAATGCTCTAGCAATGAAAATCCCGACTAGTATTGTAATGGTTAGTGAGACCGCCGCCGCCCCCGCCAATATCCTATTGATTTCTTCAATTTGTTGAAAAACGGATTCAATATTGGCTTCTACATAAAGCGACCCTACAACTTCATTGCCATTGAAGATCGGCTTGGCCAAGGAAAGCACGCGATTATGCGATTGCGGATCCATCATCACGACATCTTTCATCGTCTCCGATGTAATTGACTTTCGCACATTATCATTAGTCGAATGTTGGCCTACCCTCATCTGATTGTCAAATGAAGATGTCGCCAGAATACGATATTTTGGATTTATAACTTGTACTTCAATAATGTCATCTGATGTGAATTCGACCAAGACATTTTTTAAGCTTTGTTCTAATGTGGGGTCATTGTCTTTTCGTTTTTTTGTAATTTCTTCCCGCACACTGAACTCGACTAAATTCATCCGGTCTACAATAGAATTTGTAAAGTTATCTTTTAGTGTTTGTTCCAGTTCACGGGCAAAATATAGCCCGATAATCTGCATGGACACAAGGATAAGCAGAACATATATCAAGACAAATTTGACTTGAATCGATCGAAAAAAACCTACCTTATGCATAATGGCTTACTCCTGTTCCGGATCGCGCAAGTAATAGCCTACCCCACGTCTTGTGACGATCCAGCTCGGATGGCTCGGCGTATCTTCAATCTTTTCACGAAGACGTCGAATCGTTACATCGACTGTCCGTACATCTCCGAAATAATCATAGCCCCATACAGTTTGCAATAGGTGCTCACGCGTCATCACCTGCCCGATATGTTTTGCTAAATAGTACAATAATTCAAATTCACGATGTGTTAATTCGATTGTCACTCCACGCTTTTGAACATAGTATGCATCAGGTTGGATGACAAGTTGACCTACTGTAATATCGTTCGTTTCTTCTTCCTGATCTTCCGCTATAGTTCTTGCATGACGACGCAAGTTGGCTTTGACCCGGGCAATTAATTCTCTTGTGCCAAATGGCTTAGTGACATAATCATCTGCACCTAGTTCAAGCCCTAAGACTTTATCGATTTCAGAGTCTTTAGCCGTCAGCATGATGATGGGAAAATCATGCTTTTTTCGCACTTCTCTACAGACTTCCATGCCGTCGCGTTTAGGAAGCATGATATCTAGAAGCATAAGATCAGGCTGGATTTCTTCCACTCGGTTGATAGCATCTTCACCGTCATATGCGCAAAAGACGTTGAAGCCCTCCTTTTTCAAATTAAATTCTATGATGTCTGCGATGGGTTTCTCATCGTCTACAATAAATATAGTTTTATTTTGCATGACTTGTTCCTTTCTCACCATAATTGGCGATCGAATTTTTAAGCTACATACTGGTCTTACGACTAAATTAAGCAATATACATTCATGTAGCATCTCGAATACTTATCTATCTTTTCTATGGTTACAACCTTATTCTCAAGCTGAAATATATCATTCCATATCCTTTAACTCTATCATGATTTATGCAAAATCGCACTTTTTCAAGCGGGGGTAGCTTGCTTGGAACGCGAAAAAACAGCGCGTCCTTTTCTATGGTCGTAGAAGAAGGGCGCGCTGTTTTATTCGTAAGATGGAGGGGATTCATGCTGACTCCAGTCGATATTGAGGAATTTGTTGTATTCCTTTGCAAATGCCAACGTTACGGTACCAGTTGGACCGTTACGTTGCTTGGCAATAATGATTTCAATCATGTTTTGCATTTCAGTTTCTTTATCGTAGTAATCTTCTCGGTAAAGGAAAGAGACGATATCGGCATCTTGCTCAATACTCCCTGACTCTCGAAGATCAGACATCATAGGACGTTTATCTTGGCGTTGCTCTACACCCCGTGATAGCTGTGATAGTGCAACGACCGGGATTTTCAGTTCACGTGCTAAAGCTTTTAATGAACGGGAGATCTCAGATACTTCTTGCTGACGATTGTCGCTACCCCGGCCGCTTCCCATGATCAGCTGCATGTAGTCAATCATCACCATACCGAGACCGTGTTCTTGTTGTAGACGTCTACATTTTGAACGGATTTCATTGACTCGAAGACCTGGACTGTCATCAATGAAAATACCCGCATTTGATAACGACCCCATAGCCATTGTCAGCTTGCGCCAATCGTCGGCTTCAAGGGTACCTGTACGCAGTACTTGCGCGTCAATATTTCCTTCTGCACATAACATACGCATGACCAGCTGTTCAGCACCCATCTCGAGACTGAAGATCGCGACGTTTTCTCCTGCCTTCGTCGCCACGTTTTGCGCTACGTTCAGCGCAAACGCGGTCTTACCAACAGATGGACGAGCCGCCACAATAATCAAGTCATTACGTTGGAAGCCTGCAGTAATCTTATCCAAGTCACGGAAACCAGTTGGAATACCTGTTACATCACCTTTACGTGTATGCAGTAATTCAATATTGTCATACGTCTCCACTAATACATCTTTGATATGACGGAAGTCACCAGCGTTTTTCCGATTGGATACTTCCATCATTTTCTTCTCAGCTTCGCCAAGTAATGCCTCTACTTCATCTTCCCGTGTATACCCATCTTCTACAATGTCAGTGGCAACGCGGATCAATCTGCGCAGTAAAGCTTTTTCATCTACGATATTCGCATAATAGACAATGTTTGCAGCAGTCGGAACCGCGTTAGCAAGCTCTGTGATATATGAAATACCCCCGACGTCTTCAAGTTCGTTTTTTACTTTGAGTTCTTCGGCGATTGTCACCAAATCGACTGGCTGACCTCTGTCATTTAATACAAGCATAGTTTCGAAAATCTTTTTATGTGCAATTCGATAGAAATCTTCCGGTAACAATATTTCAGACGCGGTAATCAGTGCTTGTGGTTCTAAAAATATCGCGCCAAGGACCGACTGCTCTGCTTCGTTGTTATGCGGAGGTGTGCGCTCGATCATCTGGTTCAAGCTATTATCTCCTTATCATTCTTCTGTAACATGCACTTTAAGTGTAGCTATTACATCAGGGTGTAATTTGATCGGAACATTTGTAAAACCAAGTGCACGAATTGGCTCAGGTAATTCCATCTTGCGGCGGTCTACTTTAATTTTATTTTGCTTTTCCAACGCTTGTCCGATTTGCTTGGACGTAATAGAACCAAATAGACGACCGTCTTCGCCAGTTTTCGCCTGTAGCTCTACAGTCAATTTTTCGACTTGCTCTTTTAATTCTTTAGCTTCTGCCAATTCTGCAGCCGCATCTTTCTTCTGGCGTTCCTTCTGTCCTTGCAACTTACTTAAATTACCTGGAGTCGCTTCAACTGCTACATTATTTTTCAATAAAAAGTTTTGTGCATATCCTGTTGAAACCTCTTTCACTTCACCTTTTTTACCTTTTCCTTTAACGTCCTTTAAAAAAATAACTTTCATCATTCATTTCCCCTTTCTCCATATTGATCTAGTACATCTTTTAACATAGTTATTGCTTCATCCATCGTGTCTACACTTAACTGGCAAGCAGAATTTGTTAAATGACCACCGCCACCCAACTCTTCCATGACGACTTGAACATTTAATTCACCCAATGAACGCGCGCTAATACCAATTCTTCCATCATCACGCTTTGCGACAACGAATGAAGCGGAAATACCTTGCATCGTCAGTAGGATATCAGCTGTCTGCGCGATCAGCACGGAGCTGTGCACGACTTCATCCTGCCCTTTTGCAATAGCAATTTCTCCATTGCCTACAAATTCTACAGTCTCAATTAGTTTTGATCGTTCGATATATGTCTCAATATCTTCTTTCAATAAACGCTGTACTAGCACGGTATCGGCACCATTCGTCCGCAAGTAGGAGGCGGCTTCAAATGTTCGAGAACCTGTCCTAAGTGTAAAGCTTTTTGTATCGACTACAATACCTGCTAACATCACTGTCGATTCCAGCATCGTCAACTTTTCGTTCTTCGGCTGATACTCCAGCAATTCCGTTACAAGTTCCGCCGTCGAAGATGCATAAGGCTCCATATAAACGAGCACAGTGTTATTAATAAACTCTTCTCCACGTCGATGATGGTCAATTAATACAACCTTCTGTGCCTTGTCCAGCACGCGTTCATCAATAACCATACTGGGCTTATGCGTATCGACAATAACGACCAATGAACGCTCTGTCATCAATTCCAATGCCTCTTCAGGCATCAACATGTGATCATGTAATTCTTCATCTTGCTGCACTTCATCCATTAAACGGCCGACACTAGTATCAAGCTGATCGAAATTAACGATGACATAACCTTCGACACCATTCATTTTTGCCATCTTACGTACACCAATCGATGCTCCAATCGCATCCATGTCAGGCATTTTGTGGCCCATGACGAACACGCGGTCACTGTCTTGGATTAAATCACGTAGTGCATGTGAAATCACTCTTGCACGCACGCGTGTACGCTTTTCAACAGGATTTGTCTTACCGCCATAGAATTTCAGCTTCCCATCATGATGTTTGATCGCTACTTGGTCACCACCACGCCCGAGAACTAAATCCAAACTCGACTGTGCCAGCTCACCAAGCTCTGTAAGCGACGTAGTACCCGTCCCTACCCCAATACTCAATGTAAGTGATACGCTGTGTTTAGACGTGTTCTCACGAATTGTATCGAGCAATGCAAACTTAGTCTTCTCCAACAATTCTAATGTACCTTCATTGAAAACAGCCAGGAAGCGCTCAGAAGAAATTCGTTTTACGAAGATCCCGTATTCATCTGCCCATTGATTGACCAATGAGGTAATAAGGGAGTTCATCTGGCTTCGTGTCTGGTCGTCCATTGTCTGTGACAGTTCATCATAGTTATCAACTAACAAAATCCCAATCGCTGTTCGGTCGGAATAGTAAAGAGATTGCATCTTCATACGTTCTGTTACGTCAAATAGATAGATCAGTTTCTCTTCCGGTTTGTAATACACACGGTACGAGCGATCATTCAATACGATAACATCCTGATCACTGTCTTCTCTGATCACTTGCCGGAACGCTTCGTTCATATCGTAAAGCTGCGATCCAATCCAAGTCTTATCGGGATAAATGGAGGTTATAAATGGATTGACCCATTCGATTAATTGCTTATCATTTAGCAAGATAATCCCAATTGGCAACTCCAACAATGCTTCTTCTCCTACCCTTTTCATGCGATAGGATAACGTTTCAATATATTTCTCTGTCTCCAGGTAGTTATCATTCTCTACTTTCCAAGCAATACCCAGTGCAAGCGCATAAGCGATAGCGAAAAACAGTCCAACCCAAAAGTTCAATAGCATTAGTAGGACGGAACCTACCGCTCCAAGTAAAGACAAGAATGCTAACGGAATTCGTATCCCACGTTTTTTATAAAATAAATTCACTATCTCATCTCCTACGCTCTCTTATCTTTATCTATCCATGTACGAATGTTAATGGCGATATCCAAAACACCCAACATTACAGTGAAGGGACTGAGGAACATGGCGAATAATGTAGCCAGCACGTTGACGATCATTGGAAGCTTCATCTTGCGCAACGCATAGTAAATCAACGCCAAACCTTGTAAGAAGAATAAGAATCTAAAGATGAGAATGGCATTTGCCTCCAGTAGATAAAACGTCGTTCCTTGTTCAGGCTGTGACAAAATAGAAATCAACAGCAATACTAGATAAACTAATACCGTTGCAAATGGAAGACGCATAGTAAGGAAAGAAGCAAATTTAGGTACTTCAAAACGCAAACGTGTTGCAACCGCTAAAATTGGCATGACAAACAGATAGGCTATTACAAAAACAGACAAGATGAACAGTGAAGGCACAATAGTTTGGTAATATGTAAATGCCTCAGCCACGATTCGTTCTATATCTCTTGTTGAATTTCCCATTCCCGACATAATCACAAGCGCTTCTTGCTGAATAGCTGAAAATTGTTGCATCAACTGTTCAATCGGATTGATTTTCATGAACCACACAGTACCAAGATACAATAAACTCAATGAAATGAGCAATGTGATTCCTGTTGCCATATATACATAAAGTTTCGTCTTGCCCGTTCGCACGGTGTCTCCGATAACGAATCCAACTGCACTCAATACAATCGCTGCTGGAATGGAAAGCAAACCGCCAATCAATAATGTAATAAGCCATGTACACATCGCCACCATTAGTGTTGAGGTCCGGCCATAGCGCAAACGATAAATCGTAATGGGCAATGGAACGAGCAATATTGTCAATAAGCCGAGTAATGGTACGTATAAAGTCATTGCCAGTAATATGGCGAAAAGTGCTACCATCATCGCACCGTACGTAATTCTACTTGCTTGATCTTGCATATCTACGCCCCAATTCATTCACTACTTCTTTTACCACCTATCAATAATTAAAGGACAAGGTGTTGCATCCCTTAATTCATATAAAGCTACAATCATCCTTCTAATTGTATCACGATTCGACGTGAAATCAAAAATACAGGCAGTCGCAGTTTCCACTAAAATGGATGGGCAATGAAATTTTTGGGTATAAAGTTTTCAAAACAAAAAAACCGCCACTGACTGAATAATTCAGTCAGTGGCGGTATATATATTACCGCTCTTCAGATACGAACGGAAGTAGTGCCATGATGCGTGCACGTTTGATTGCAACCGTCAATTTACGTTGGTATTTAGCGCTTGTACCAGTAACTCGACGAGGCAACATCTTTCCGCGCTCAGAGATAAACTTCTTCAACAAATCTACATCTTTATAGTCGATGTGAGTAATGTGGTTAGAAGTAAAATAGCAAACCTTACGGCGTTTGCGACCTCCACGACGTGGTGCCATAATTGTTGTCCTCCTTCCTATTTACGTATCAAGTGAACCGTTCTATCAGAATGGCAAGTCGTCATCTGTTACTTCAATCGGACCGCCGCCTGGCTGGAATGGATCATTATCGACACGTGTCATATTTTGCTGATTCGGTTGGTAGGATTGCTGGTTATTGTATCCTTGTCCTTGATCTTGGGAAGGTGCGTTATAAGAAGGCGCTCCACCATAAGATGGTGTTTGCTGACGTTCTGTATTGCCACCTTTCGGCTCCAGGAATTGGGTACTATCCGCAACAACTTCTGTCGTGTAAACACGCTTACCGTCTTGACCTTCAAAGCTGCCCGTCTGTATACGACCATCCACTCCGGCAAGACTTCCTTTTCGTAAGTAATTCGCGATATTCTCAGCCTGTTTACGCCAAGCTACACATGTGATGAAATCCGCTTCCCGTTCTCCTTGGGCATTAGCGAACGCGCGGTTCACTGCCAGTGTAAAACGTGTTACAGCAATTCCAGTTTGTGTATACTTCAGCTCAGGATCTTTTGTTAATCGGCCAACTAAAACGACACGGTTTATCATTCAGAATCAAACCTCCCTCATCATAAATTTTAAAATTTTATATCAGATTACGCATCTACACGAATTGTCATATGACGAATGATACCTTCGTTGATGTTCGCTAGACGTGTAAATTCATCGATTGCTTCAGCACCAGCGTTAGCAGTTACTAATTGGTAGTAACCTTCACGTAAGTCGTCGATTTCGTAAGCAAGACGACGCTTGCCCCACTCTTTCGACTCGATGATTTCCGCTCCGTTTGAAGTTAGGACAGTATCAAAGCGTTCAATCAACGCTTTTTTCGCGTCCTCTTCAAGAGTTGGGCGCATAATGTACATAATTTCGTACTTTCTCATCAATAGTCACCTCCTTATGGACTTGGGCCCTACTTTTGCAAGTGGGCAAGGAGTAAGTAAATTTAATATTACTCACATCAGTACATACTATCACATCACAATTGGAATATCAACCTTCAATATACTATACTAAATGAATTAAGGAGTGATCTCGCATGGAAGAACAACGGCCTGTGATTATCGAGCTTAATTTACAGAAAATAGCGAAGCAAAGTCTTTGGCTCACTTTCCTACCGCTCATAGCACTTTTAATAATTCGTGGTCTGTTACAAGGTGAACTATCTCTGTCATTTTCGGTGTGGTATTTTGTCTATGCTTTGGTCGGGTATATTTTATTGATTGTTATACACGAGTTTTTCCATTTGCTCGGTTTCCGTATTTTTTGTAATGTACCGTGGAAGAACATGGCGTATGGCGTCAATTTGAAGATGGGAATTGCGTATGCTACCGCAGATCAGTTGATGGACAACAAAGGCATTCGCAAAGCGTTGTTACTGCCTTTTTGGATGACGGGTGTGTTGCCTGCCATTATGGCATTGTATTTCAATGATGGCGTCCTGTTGCTGTTAAGTGCGATGCTGATTGGCGGAGCAGCTGGAGATTTTGCGATGTACAAGGAATTAAAGAAGTTTCCGGATGATGCAATGGTGAAGGATGATCCGGAGTTACCGAAGTTGTATGTATATCCCGTTAAATGAAATAGACAGACCAACAGTCGGATAGGGGTCGGGATCCTTACTGTTACGCTTTGAATTTAGGCTTGTATTCTGCTCGGTATTTGAACTTGAACTCAAATGTGTTCAAAGACAACCATTATTCACACGTCATGATAGTAAGCGGTCTACCCCGTATCTCAGTAGTTCTTGAATTTAACCAACTTCAAACCAAAAAAGCTGATTCTCACATGGAGAATCAGCTTTTTGTATTATACGTTGAAACGGAACAGCATTACGTCGCCGTCTTTAACGACGTATTCTTTACCTTCCAAACGAACCTTGCCAGCTTCTTTCGCTGCTGCCATGGAACCGTGTTCGACCAAGTCGTCGTATGCTACGGTCTCTGCACGGATGAATCCGCGTTCAAAGTCTGTATGAATTACTCCAGCACACTGTGGTGCTTTCATGCCCTTGCGGAACGTCCACGCACGAACTTCTTGTACGCCCGCCGTGAAGTACGTAGCAAATCCAAGTAAGTTGTACGTTGCTTTAATCAATTGATCAAGACCGGATTCTTTGATGCCTAGCTCTTCAAGGAACATTTCCTTCTCGTCGTCCTCAAGTTCAGCCATCTCTTCCTCAATCTTCGCACAAACTACGATTACTTCTGCATTGTCCTTCTCTGCAAAGTCACGAACCTGTTGTACATAGGGATTATTGTCTGCATCTGCAATTTCATCTTCTGAAACGTTCGCTACATATAACATGGGTTTGATCGTTAATAAGTGCATGCCTTTTACGACTTGTAACTCATCATCCGTTAATTCAACGGAACGAGCTGCCATTGCATTTTCAAATGCATTACGTAATTTCAGTAGAATTGGTTCTTCTACCATTGCCTCTTTATCTTTTTGCTTCGCCATTTTGGAAACACGCGCCAAGCGCTTATCTACGCTTTCCATATCTGCTAAGATCAATTCCAAGTTAATGACTTCGATGTCATCGATTGGATTTACTTTCCCTGATACGTGTGTAATGTTTTCATCCACGAAACAACGCACGACCTGACAAATTGCATCTACTTCACGAATATGTGAAAGGAACTTGTTGCCAAGACCTTCGCCTTTACTTGCACCTTCCACAATCCCTGCAATATCAGTAAATTCGAATGCAGTCGGAACTGTTTTTTTCGGTGTGACGAGCTCAGTCAACTTGTCCAAACGTTCATCTGGCACCTCAACTATTCCTACGTTTGGGTCAATCGTACAGAACGGATAGTTTGCCGCCTCTGCTCCTGCTTTTGTTATTGCATTAAATAAAGTTGATTTTCCCACGTTCGGAAGACCTACAATCCCAGCTGTTAACGCCATTATTCCCACACCTTTCTTATCTATCCAAAGCTTACATTATTCGTTAGTCAACCACTTCATTATAAGGACAATACGCTAGATTGTCCACGTGTTCTCAAGACTCGTTCTTCAGCAGAACCTTTTTCATCTTCTTAGCAAACTCATTACGCGGAATCATAACACTGTGCCCACAGCCTTCGCATTTAATTCGGATATCCGCGCCCATTCGGATGATTTTCCAAGCATTTGTTCCACAAGGATGTTGTTTTTTCATCTCTACCACATCATGCATGTTAAACACTTTGTCCGCCATTGTGTGAATCTCCTTCCCTCTGTTCTTCGCGTATCACCATTCTTGGATAAGGCATTTCAATTCCATTCAAATCCATGAATTTCTTTAAGTCCTGTCGAAGTTTACGACCTACGCCAAAATTAGCAACCGGTTCTGTTTCTGCGGCAATACGTAGTAAGATTCTTGACGGTTCCATACTTTGTACGCCCAATACCTCTGGTACACCGATAACTTCCGAATAACGTTCTCTTGGTAACTTTTTAAGGAATTCTTTGATTAATTCTTCCGCATGGTCAATATCCGTCTCATAGGATAATGCCAGATCAAGTAAGACCATGGAATTTGTGACGGAGTAATTGACAACTTCACCTATTTGTCCGTTAGGTATCGTATATAACTCGCCACCATACAACGCAATTTTCGTTGTGCGAAGCCCTATTTCCATGACGGTTCCTTCACCTGAATTAATGCGTACATAATCCCCGACCCCAAATTGATCTTCGAAAATGATGAAAAATCCGGAAATGACGTCCTTTACCAAGCTTTGGGCACCAAAACCGACGGCCAAACCAAGCACACCTGCACCTGCTAGAAGACCTTTTACGTCTATTCTGAACTCTGTCAAAATCGCTAGAATAGCAGAAAAATACACGATGTATTTCAATGCATTTTCCAAAAGTTTGACTATGGTATTTTCACGTCGTTCTGTTTTACGCATTGGACTTTTTAGCTTAATAGCGAAAAACCGGCGAATCAACACTTGACCAACTTTCACGATGATTCCCGCTACAACAATAATTAACATGATGCGAATAGCAAAGTATCCAGTGCCAAGCCAAAAATCCGCATCAAATAGGGTATCTTTTACTTGTTGAATTGCTTTTTCTAGACCTTCTAGGTTTTCTTTCACTTCTTCTTTTGTAGTAGAAGTTGCAGTCATTGAAAGAAATCCTCCTTTCGTATAAACCTTTACCTCTGAGGATATACTGCACAGCAATACCTGCGCAGAATACATTTCAGCGTAAATACATCATAAAGGATTGGTGTCTCCTATGCATACAGCTGAACCCTCTTCTTATCATTACCGTATTTCTAGTAAAGAAACCGGCGTCGTGTGGAAATTAAGTTCTTATTTCATGCAACATATCCCTTTTAAACAACAACCAATCATTTTTTATTGTATTGGAACCGATCGTTCTACTGGTGACTCTCTCGGTCCGTTGACAGGCTCCTATTTGTCAGAGCTAAGTCTATTCCCTTACACAGTAGTTGGTACATTACAAGACCCTTTGCACGCACTTAATCTACAACAACGCATTGAGCTCACGAAATCATTATATCCCGATGCTTTTGTAGTGGCAATTGATGCCTGCCTAAGTAAAAAGGACGCAGTTGGTGATTTATTGTTTCATAGCGGTCCAATTGCACCAGGGAAAGCTGTAGGTAAAGAACTTCCCTTAGTTGGAGATGTATCAGTCAAAGGAATCGTCAATGTCGGAGGTTTCATGGAGCAGGCTGTTTTACAAAGCACTCGTCTTCATCTGCCGTTTGAAATGAGTCGTATGATTGGCCGTGCTTTACAATTGGCACATCATCGTCAGCCATCAAAAAGCATATACAATCGTTACGATGATCGCAACTACCCCAATACCTGGGATAAAATTGGCTACTCGGATTTTCGTCAAGCCGATTAGATTTAATCCGATTGCCGCAATCATCAAACCACCTGTAGCTGTCATTTCAGAAATGAATAACTGCATTAACTCATCTGGGACAAACCGACTGAGGACGGTAGCAAGAAAGGTTATACTTCCTTGATAAATCAATAGAGGGATGGCCGCAAATGCCACACCAATGCCTAATGTAGAACTAAAGATGATGGAAGTGAATCCATCTAATATTCCTTTCATTATTAAAACGTTGTGGTCATTACGGAGACCACTATCAATAGCCCCGATAATTGCCATAGAACCTACGCAAAAAAACAGCGTAGCCGTAACGAATCCTTGTGCGATTCCTTGTCCTTCTTTTTTAGTGGGTAACTTCTTTTCAATCCATCGCCCCAATTGGTTAACCTTTTGATCAAGGTCAATCCATTCGCCGATGATTGCGCCTATCACAATACTAAGAATGACAATGACTATTTGTGTCGTTTCGAATGTCATTTGTAAACCAATTGCTACTACGGCCATTCCTATTCCGTACATGATGGTTTCTTTCATGCGTTCGGGTATTCCATATAAAAACCTTCCAATTAATGTACCGATGATAATCGTAAATACATTAAACAGTGAACCAAACAATATCATGTAGTCACGTCCAAGTTCTTTTCAAGAATAAAACCTATTTTGCAATGAAAGCAAAATAGGTTTGTGTATCATCACTCAGCGTTCAATAATTCAAGAATACGTTCAAAATCCTCATCCGAATGAAACTCGATTTCGATTTTACCTTTTTTCTTCGTTTTCTTAATGGTTACATTTGTACCGAATTGTTCACGCAGTGTGTTTTCCTGTGCTTCAATAAATATATCTTTTTTCTTTTCCTTCTTTGTTTCACGTGGAACATCTTCATTTAAATGTTGAACTAATTTCTCCAATTGACGGACATTTAATCCTTCCGTCTTGGTCTTTTCCGCAATAGCTAAGATTTGTTCTTTTTTACGCAAACCGAGAAGTGTTCGGCCATGTCCCATTGAAAGTATTCCGTGGGAAATGTCTTTCAAAACTTTCTCCGGTAACGCGAGTAAACGAATATGGTTTGCAATATGTGGTCTACTCTTGCCTAACCTAAAGGCAAGTTGCTCTTGTGTGAGCTTTAGACTTTCCATTAGGTTTTGATATGCCTCTGCTACTTCAATTGGGGATAAGTCCTCACGCTGCAAGTTTTCGAGAATAGCCATTTCCATGGATTGTTCATCTGTTAAATCACGTACAACTGCTGGAATTTCTTTTTTGCCTGCTAATTCAGAAGCACGGAATCTTCTTTCCCCTACAACGATTTCATACTGCGTACCTACACTTCGTACGATGATTGGTTGCAGAACGCCGTGTTCCTTAATTGATTCGCTCAATTCATTCAAAGACACATCATTGAATTCTTTGCGCGGCTGATATGGATTGACTTTAATACTTTTTAGACGTAAAAGCTCTACCTTTTCTAATGTTTCACGAGGAAATAATGCATTAAGACCCTTACCTAGACCTTTACTCATTCTCCACCACTTCCTTTGCCAACTCTGAATACACTTCCGCACCTTTGGATCGTGGATCATATAATATAATCGGCTTACCATGACTCGGTGCTTCACTTAAACGAACGTTACGCGGAATGATTGTTGTATACACTTTATCTTGGAAGTATTTCTTTACTTCTTCAATAACTTGAATGCCTAAATTGGTCCGAGCGTCAAACATTGTCAATAATACCCCGTCAATATAAAGTGCCTCATTTAAATGTTTTTGAACCAAGCGGATCGTACTTAGCAATTGGCTAAGTCCTTCGAGCGCATAGTATTCACACTGTACAGGAATTATAATTGAATCCGAAGCCGTTAATGCGTTCAACGTTAAAAGACCAAGAGATGGAGGACAGTCGATAATGACATAATCATAGTCATCTTTAATGTCTTGAATTGCGTGTTTCATACGAACCTCACGGGATATCGTAGAAACTAGCTCTATTTCAGCACCCGCAAGCGAAATGGTAGCAGGAACAATTTCAAGATTTTCAATATCTGTTGGCAGAATAACGTCACGTACTGGCACATCATCAATTAACATATTATAAATACAGTCTTGTACATCACCTTTGTTAACACCGACTCCGCTCGTCGCATTTCCTTGTGGATCGGAATCAATTAAGAGCACTTTTTTGCCTAAATGGGCAAGGCATGCACTTAAGTTTACAGAAGTCGTCGTTTTTCCGACTCCGCCTTTTTGATTTGCTATAGCAATAATCTTACCCACTCTTGCACCTGCTTTCTTTCCTATTTCATTTGTCTTACTAGTATACCAAAGTTTTACTCGTGGCTTCCTATGTTTGAAGTTCCTGACAAAGAATATGTTCTATGTGGTCTATTTCAGTTTATCATCTTCACTGTATGAACTCTATTGATATATAAGAAAACCCTTGCTAGTAAATCAGCAAGAGTTTCCATTCGTCACTTTTTACATATTTTCACCGTAATCGTGTAGTATTCTTCAGAATCCACTTCCTCAGAGACTACTTCAATTCCACTCTTAGATATCAGCGCAAGAGATTCGCGCAAGGTATTCACTGCAATACGAACATCCTTACTCACAGCTTTTTGTCGAGGTCCGCGTCTTCTTGCGGGTTGTACTTTCTCAACTGATTCTGCTGGATACAATATCTCTTTAATCCTAGCTTCTAAATCCTTGACGTTATATTGATTTATTTTGATTTCTTCCAGCACTTCCATTTGAAGTGTCGGTTCTTTTAACGGTAATAAAGCACGTGCATGACGTTCAGATATCTTTTTCTGTAAAATTGCTGTTTGAACCGGTTCAGGTAATTTCAACAAGCGCATCTTATTTGCAATTGTAGACTGCCCTTTACCGAGCCGTTGCGCCAATGCTTCCTGTGTTAATTCATGTAGCTCTAGTAAACGTTCATAAGCATGTGCTTCTTCAATTGCCGTTAATTCTTCACGCTGCAAGTTCTCAATTAAAGCAATCGAGGCTGTCTCTTTATCATCTAAGTCACGCACAATTGCTGGTACTTCTGTCCAACCAAGCTTACGCATTGCCCGAAATCTTCGTTCCCCAGCGATGATTTCGTATGATCCGTCTTCTTTTGTTCGAATAACAATGGGTTGAATAACGCCATGTGTATGGATTGTTCTAGCAAGTTCTTCAATTTTTTCTTCATTAAAAATTGCCCGTGGCTGGTATTGATTCGGTGTAATTGAATCAATTGCAATTTGTGCTACCTTCTCCAGATGATGAACTTTTACTTCTTCTATTGTAGTCATCTTTTCTCCCCCACCAAAAAAACGCGAAAAAGTACTTTTCAACCTCTGCACCACCTTTTCGAAACTATTCCCTTTTTTACTCTTCTATATAATTGTTTCACGTGAAACATTTCCCACAATTAGTTTGCTGTAATCGGTGTTTTATTAGGTACTCCTGGTTTTCTAGGATATTTCTTAGGTGTCTGCTTTTTCTTTTCAAATACAAAGATATGACGTTCACTATCTTCTTCCGGTAATAAGAATTCATGTTCATTCTGTAAAACTGCTCCAAGTAGTTTTACTGCTCGAGTAGCATCTTTCATTTCTTCCGATGCAGCTGCACCTTTCATAGAAACAAACAGTCCCCCTTGTTTGGCAAGCGGAATGCAAAGTTCCGATAATACCGATAACCGTGCTACCGCGCGTGCAGTCACTACATCAAACTGTTCACGGTACTTCGGATCACGACCAAACTCTTCTGCCCTAGCATGGACAAATGCCACATTTTCAAGCTGTAATTCACCAGCCAAATGATTTAAAAATGTAATACGTTTATTCAATGAATCTACAATCGTCACGTGTAGGTGCGGGTAGATAATCTTCAACGGGATACTCGGAAAACCCGCGCCAGCACCTACGTCGCAAACAGACTCATATTTTGTGAAGTCCACGTAAAATGCACTTGTTATGGAATCATAGAAATGCTTTAGATATACGGAAGGTGCATCCGTAATTGCCGTCAAGTTCATCTTTTCATTCCATTCGACGAGCACTTCAAAATAGCGTTTGAATTGTTGCTTCTGTGCATCGGACAACTCAAAACCTTTCTCTTGCAGAGCTTCGTAAAACTGTTCTTCTGTCATGTTCTCATTCCTTTTCAAAAAGACTGACGCCACTGAACGCCAGTCAAAGACTCAACCGGATACTTTCGCAATTTTCCCTTGTTCAATATAGACAAGTAAGATAGAGATATCTGCTGGATTGACACCAGAAATACGTGATGCTTGTGCAATTGACAATGGCTGTACTTCTTTAAGGTTTGCCTTTGCTTCTTTCGCAATACCTGAAATCGCATCATAATCAATGTTTTCTGGAATGCGCTTATTCTCCATCTTTTTCATTCTTGCTACTTGCTGCATGGACTTTTCGATGTATCCTTCATACTTAATGAAAATTTCTACTTGTTCCGCCACTTCTTCATTAATTTCTTCAAGAGGTGGAACTACTTTACACAATTCGCTATACTTCATTTCCGGCCGTTTCAATAAATCAGCCGCCTTCATTGGTTCACGAAGCGGTGTTCCATCCACTCCAGCGATAATCGCTTGGATTTGTTCGGTCGGCTTCACAGTAACCTTGCGTAAATGATCAATCTCCGCGTCAATTTGTGCTTTCTTCGCCAAAAACTTCGTATGGCGCTCTTCACTAATCATTCCGTTTTGATAACCGATTTCCGTCAAGCGCATATCAGCATTATCATGACGAAGCAAGAGACGATATTCCGCTCGTGACGTCAAGAGACGATAGGGTTCACTCGTACCTTTTGTGACCAGGTCATCGATAAGTACACCAATATACGCATCACTGCGTCCGAGGACGACCTCTTCTTTGCCAAGTACGTTGCATGCTGCATTGATTCCCGCCATCAATCCTTGTGCTGCTGCTTCTTCATATCCCGAAGTTCCGTTTATTTGACCAGCTGTGTACAAGTTTTTGATTTTTTTAGTTTCCAGCGTTGGCCATAGTTGTGTCGCAATTATGGAATCGTACTCAATCGCATAGCCCGCACGCATCATTTCAGCCTTTTCAAGTCCCGGTACGCTCGCAATTAGGCGATGCTGTATATGCTCAGGAAGACTTGTTGACAACCCTTGCACATATACTTCCCTTGTATTACGGCCTTCAGGCTCAAGAAAAATCTGGTGTCGCGACTTGTCCGCAAAACGTACAATTTTATCTTCAATGGATGGACAATAGCTGGGTCCTTTTCCTTTAATCATACCCGAATACATCGGAGATAAATGAAGGTTTTCATTGATGATTTCATGTGTTTCCGGAGTGGTATACGTTAACCAACATGGTAGTTGATCCATAATGTATTCCGTTGTTTCATAACTAAATGAACGCGGCACGTCGTCTCCTGGCTGAATCTCTGTTTTACTATAATCAATCGTATTACTGTTGATACGCGGAGGTGTTCCTGTTTTGAATCGAACCGTCTGTAGACCAAGCTCCTGCAGATGTTCCGCCAGTTTGATAGACGGCATTTGATTATTCGGTCCACTAGAGTATTTCAGATCCCCAATGATAACCTCACCGCGTAAAAATGTACCTGTTGTAATAATGACAGTCTTCGCACGGAAAATTGCACCAATCTGTGTCACTACGCCTTTTATTTCATCATCTTCTACGATCAACTGCTCGACAACCGCTTGACGAAGTGTCAAATTCGGCTCCTCTTCCAGTATCCGCTTCATTTCTTGCTGATATAGTACTTTATCCGCTTGTGCACGCAAAGCACGCACTGCTGGACCTTTCCCTGTGTTCAATAAACGCATTTGAATATGCGTTTTATCTATGACTTTTGCCATCACGCCGCCTAGTGCATCTATTTCACGCACTACGATACCTTTTGCAGGTCCTCCTAATGAAGGATTACATGGCATGAAAGCAATCATGTCTAAATTCATTGTTAATACTAATGTCGATGCGCCCATCTTGGCGGATGCGTAGGCTGCTTCTGCGCCTGCATGTCCAGCTCCAATGACGATACAATCGAACGTGCCTGCTTCAAATTGTGGCATGTTCGTTCATCCTTCCCATTTATAAAATCATTATTTTCCGAGGCAGAACTTTGAGAACAACTCTTTAATTAAACTATCTTGAACGGTATCTCCGATGATTTCACCGAGAATTTCCCATGTACGTGTAACATCTATTTGAATCATATCAATAGGAACTCCTGCTTGAGCAGCTTGTATTGCATCGTCTATCGTATTACGTGCCTGTTTTAGTAACGAAATATGACGGGCATTGGATACATACGTCAGGTCATTGGATTCTAATGAACCATCGAAAAACAGTGCAGCAATGGCTTCTTCCAATTCAGTAATACCTTTCTCTTGCAGGATGGAAGTAGTAATCACACGATCTCTTCCTGCCAATTCATAGACTCGTTCCAGATCAATCTTTGTTGGTAAATCCGTTTTATTGACGATGACAAGCATGTCCATGCCGGCAACAGCTTCAAATAATCGCTCATCTTCATCTGCTAAAGCTTCAGAGCTATTAACCATCAATAGAATGAGGTCTGCTTCTTTCAGTACCTTCCTTGAACGTTCCACACCAATCCGCTCGACAATATCTTCCGTTTCCCGAATTCCTGCAGTATCAACAAGACGCAAAGGAACTCCACGAACATTGACATACTCTTCTATAATATCACGGGTAGTCCCCGCAACATCCGTAACAATCGCTTTATTTTCCTGCACTAAGCTGTTAAGCAACGATGATTTCCCAACGTTCGGACGTCCTACAATTACAGTAGACAATCCTTCACGTAAGATCTTTCCTTGTGATGACGTGCGCAATAACTCATCAATCTCATCCAGTACCCACGTTCCTTTTTCAATCATCAAAGGAATCGTCACTTCTTCCACATCATCATACTCTGGGTAATCTATATTAACTTCTACTTGTGCAAGTGTTTCGAGTAATGCCTGTCGCAATTCATCGATCAAATGGGATAGCTTTCCCTCCATTTGATTGAGTGCAACATTCATAGCTTTATCTGTTTTGGCTCTAATCAAGTCCATAACTGCTTCAGCTTGGGATAAATCAATTCGGCCATTCAGAAATGCTCGTTTAGTAAACTCACCGGGTTCTGCTAGTCTAGCCCCCTCTGTCAATACTAATTGGAGTACTCTATTGACGGAGGTGATGCCTCCGTGACAATTAATCTCCACTATATCTTCGCGCGTGAAGGTCTTTGGCGCTTTCATGATCGACACCATGACTTCCTCCACTAGTTCTTCGGTGGCGGGGTCGTGCAAATGTCCATAATGAATTGTATGCGATGGTTGTTCGCAGAGTGGTTTAGTTGTTGGTGATTGGAATATACGGTCTGCAATCTTCCATGCGTCTTCGCCACTCAGACGAACGATGGCAATCGCTCCTTCTCCCATAGGAGTAGAAATAGCGGCTATCGTATCAAAATGCAAGTTTTTTCACCTTCCTGGCTTCGTTGTGCACATGTGCATATCTTTTATAGCGAATACTACTTTCTAACAACCTATATTATCATAAATCGTCGGAATCTCCTAGCACGCGAATTTAAAACATGTGGATAAATTCAGGAATTTTGAACCTAGCGTCATGGTAATTTATCATGTGCTAGCAGTCGACAAAGAACCCTGTCGTTTCAAGCTTTCTAGTGTAGAAACTTTCTTAAAGAAAAATGTGGGATGAATAGAATAAGGCAGGAACGGGCGATCTATATTTCATCATTATTGGGCTATTATTGAAGCAAAGACTAGGACGGAAAACGACTCTACATTGCTCCTTCGGAAAGCGTCCTCATCTGATGCTTCAATCCCTCCACATCCACTCATTAATTGTCTTTTGATGACAATAAAAAACCCGTAGAAAGCCTCTACGGGTTTGATCTTATTCGATTCCTTTAATGACGATGTATCGATATGGATCCTTTCCTTCTGAAAATGTCTCAATATCGAGTCTGAGCGACAACGCGTTATGGATAACTTTTCTCTCGTATGAAGGCATTGGTTCTAGTGCGACCTGACGTTTTGTTCGTACTGCACGGTCTGCCATACGATCTGCCAGTTGCTCGAGCGATTGCTCGCGACGCTCCCGGTAATCCGCGACATCAATTCTAACAATTTTGAATTGCTTTGTTACCTTATTGGCTACGAGTTGCGCTAATTGCTGGATCGCATTAAGCGTTTGCCCTCTTTTACCTATTAGGAACGCTGCTTTTTCACTTTCAAGCTGGAAATTGATATACTTCCCTTTTGTTTCGCACGTAATGACCAAATCTTCAATGCCCATTTCTTTAGCCATATCCTCAATATACTGTTTTGTTTCTTCAATTACGTCATTTTCATTGTTGATCTTGGCTGCATGTACTCTTTCCTTATCTTCTGTAGCCACAAATGGTTCTGATTGCTCAGCTTTAGTTTGAAGTTGTTGAACTACTTCCGTTTTCTCAGTAACGGAAGATAATACTTCACTGTTATCTGTAAGCGACCGCGCCAATTCAGGTACTTGAGCACTATTACGTTTAGGATCTGGCTCTGATTTTTCTAGGACGGTTACAAGCACTTCTGCTTGTTTTACGCCAAAACCAAGAAAGCCTTTCCTGCCGTTTTCCACTATCTGTACTTTTACTTGATCTTTTGTTACACCCAGGTCCTGTAAAGCTGATTCAATTGCTAGCTCAACGGTTGCTGCCCTTTGTGTAAGTTGTTTCATTTCTTTTTCCCTCCTGCTTTCACTACTTCGACGTTTTTTGGCTTATCGAACGGCTTATAGATGAAAATGTTTTGGAGTAGCGAAATGATATTTCCGACGATCCAGTATAAAGCAAGTGCTGCCGGTAAGAATGAACCAAATACCATGATCATAAATGGCATGATGTACATCATCATCTTCATCTGTGGATTATCCATTGCGGGTCCTGTACGTAAAACCGTTAACTGGAACAATCCAGCGATGATAGCAAATAAAATACTTGGTGAACCAAGTGCAACACCTAGGAAGTTACCTAACTCAATCGTTGGTGTGGCATTCATCCGGCTGATGGCGTGGTAGAAACCAATAAATATTGGCATCTGAATGAGAACTGGTAGACATCCTGCAACTGGATTAATCTTTTCGTTGATCATAATCTGTTGCATTTCCTCTTGATACTTTTTCTGTGTCACAGCGTCTTTTGATTTGTATTTCTCTTTCAACGCTTTAAGTCTTGGCTGAATCTCCTGCATACGCTTCGAACTTTTCGTTTGTTGAATAATCAATGGAAGCAATGCAGTACGAATGATCGCTGTAACGACGATGATTGCTAATCCGTATGTTCCTAGCCATTCTTTGAATTTCACAATCAATGTAACAAGCGGCCAAACAATATATTCGTTCCAAATCCCTGTACTTTCTGCCGTGATAGGCTCTCGGAATTCCGAACAACCTGCCATGAAGACAGCAACTACAACGAGTAGTGAAAGGAACACTAATTTCTTTTTCAATGTTTTTTCCCCCAAACAGTCGCAAGATCATTTTTTAATTTTCAGTGTAACATGATGGCTTTAATCGTTCTACATCTAGGAAGAACTTTGATTTCACTTAAAGACTTTTGCGATTTTTAGAACATGTCTCAGATTTTTTTTGGTCGTATGGAAATCGAGCGTGGCAGCTTGATTTCTTGCGATAATAACATAATCTAGATCAGATTTGACTTCATCATTCATTTCTAGAAATGATTGTCGAATATAGCGCTTAATCCTGTTACGTGTGACAGCATTCCCGACCTTTTTGCTGACGGATAGGCCAATTCTGAACTCTTGCTGGTCTTCCTTCTTATAGGTATAGACAATAAACTGTCGATTAGCAAAGGACTTTCCTTTTTTAAATACCGTTTGAAATTCTTTATTTTTTTTAATTCGCTGGCTTTTTTTCATAATAACACCTGCTTTAATTTTCTACCGTCATAATCTACTGATCCGCTACTATGGAAGAGATCCAATATTCGTTTCGAATCGCTCTAATAGCTAAAAAAAAGACCACTGATGTCAGTGGCCTTATGCTGAAAGAACTTTTCTTCCTTTACGACGACGAGCTGCTAAAATTCTACGGCCGTTTTTCGAACTCATTCTTTGGCGGAAGCCGTGGACTTTAGCGCGTTTACGTTTATTTGGTTGGAATGTACGTTTCATTTCGTAAGACACCTCCTGCTTTGATTGTCTCTTTTCCTACTGTGACAGTCTTGAATAGTATAGCGATTCAGTAAAAGAATGTCAATGCTTTTCTATTCCTTCGTTTGGGATCCACTTATAATAATATTCTTGTTCACTGGAAACTTATCCACAACAAAAGAAGATTCAGCTCTGGATGAATTGTTCATGGCTAAAATTGTGGATTTTCTAAACCGGCAATTGTCGACAAGTTTTTCACATATTCAGGGCTGTGGATAACCACTTTATGCACAGTTAACGGGATTGTGCATAAATCATCAGACTCCTTGTCAATAATCAGTTTCCCTGTTACAATTAAAAAGCTTTTGTTGTGTATATATTTTATAGCTAAAATCTTATCCACATATGTGAATACAGTGTGGATAGTTTTTTCAACATGTTTCGATAATTTTTATCCACAGCCCTGGATACTGTGCATAAGCGGATTCCGGGCTTTTTAATATTTCATTGTAAAGGAGGCACACGATTGGAAAATCTATCAGGTTTATGGGAACAAGTATTAAAAAATATTGAAGCTAGAGTTTCGAAGCCTAGTTTTGAGACGTGGTTAAAATCGACTAAATTGCTAACGTATGAAGCAGAACATGCAACTATTTCTGTTCCAAATTCATTTGCCAAGGATTGGCTTGAAACGCATTACGTCCATTTAATTACGGGGATTTTATCCGAACTAACAGGTGAAGATCGAATCGTTGAATTTATTGTTCCGCAAGACATGGCAGAGAACGATATTAAATTGCCAAAATCACAGCCAAAACCAGTAGAAAAAACACCTACGGTCAACCCAGCTGGAATGCTGAATCCGAAGTATACCTTTGATACGTTCGTTATTGGATCCGGCAACCGCTTTGCCCATGCAGCTTCATTAGCAGTTGCTGAAGCACCTGCCAAAGCCTATAATCCGCTTTTTATATATGGAGGAGTTGGATTAGGTAAGACACACTTAATGCATGCGATCGGTCATTATGTACTGGAGCAAAACCCTGCATTGAAGGTAGTGTATTTATCATCCGAAAAATTCACGAATGAGTTTATTAACTCCATACGAGACAATAAAGCCGGCGATTTCAGGGACCGCTACCGCAATGTAGACGTCCTGTTAGTTGACGATATTCAATTTTTAGCAGGAAAAGAACAAACCCAGGAAGAGTTCTTCCATACATTTAATACACTGCATGAAGAGTCAAAGCAAATTATTATTTCCAGTGATCGTCCTCCAAAAGAGATACCTACACTGGAAGATCGTTTGCGTTCCCGTTTTGAATGGGGCCTGATCACGGACATAGCGCCGCCTGATTTGGAAACTAGAATTGCAATTTTACGTAAAAAGGCGAAAGCAGACGGCCTAGTAGACATTTCAAACGATGTCATGTTGTATATTGCTAACCAAATTGATACTAATATTAGAGAGCTTGAAGGCGCCCTAATCCGCGTCGTTGCTTACTCCTCATTGGTAAATGCCGATGTCACTACCGATTTGGCAGCGGAAGCGTTAAAAGATATTATTCCAAATTCCCGTCCGCGGATTATATCCATTCTAGACATCCAAAAGGCAGTCGGGGAACACTTTAACATTCGATTAGAAGACTTTGTAGCGAAGAAAAGAACCCGGGCTATCGCGTTTCCACGTCAAGTTGCGATGTATTTATCGAGAGAGCTGACAGATTCCTCTTTACCGAAGATTGGTTCAGAGTTTGGTGGTCGAGATCATTCAACTGTTATTCACGCACATGAGAAGATTTCCAAACAGCTCGATGAAGACAAAGCATTGCTCCAAGATGTCCAAGATATTAAAAAGGTTTTAGGAAGAGCCTAATGAACTGTGGATAACTGTGGACAAGTAGTGCAGGGTCGTCCACTTGTTATACACATGTGGGAAACTATGATTCTCATACGTCCGAAAGGCTTTTCCACATATCCACAGGCCCTACTACTATTACTACTATATTTAATTACTTAATTATTATTATATAAGCGAGGTATCGATATGCAGTTTGAAATTATGAGAGATAGATTATTGGATGGGTTAAGCGATGTTGTCAAAGCAATCAGTTCAAAAGTGACAACACCTATTTTGACAGGTATTAAATTAGAAATTACTGAAAAGGGATTAACTATGACTGGAAGTGATTCAGATATTACGATATCCACTTTCATACCAGTAGAAGAAGACGGCACTCAAATTATTCAAACAATCCAACCAGGTACACTGGTATTGCAAGCAAAAGTTTTTAACGAAATCATTCGCAAGCTCCCAACAAATGAAGTGATGATTGAGTTACGTGATGGAATGAAAACACATATTCGTTCTGGACAGTCTGAATTTCATATTATTGCCCAAAGTGCTGATGAATATCCCATATTGCCCGATGTAAAAGATGCGGAGCGTTTTGAAATGCCTGCTGACTTGATGAAATCGCTTATTAGAGAAACTGTATTTGCAGTATCCCAACAAGAAACTCGTCCAGTTTTGACAGGCGTTCAATGGATTATGAAAGAGCAAGAACTTTACTGTATCGCAACAGATAGTCATAGATTGGCTAGACGGATTGTGACACCTGAGATTCAAGCTAGTTCACCATTCAATGCAGTTATCCCAGGCAAAAGTCTTCAAGAACTAAGCAAGATATTGCCTGACGATGCTACAGCAGTAGAAATTTTTATTGCGAATCAACAAGTATTATTCAAGCTTCACAATGTTTTATTCTATTCAAGACTTTTGGAGGGCAATTACCCTGACACATCACGTCTGATCCCGACTGAATACAAAACATCCATCACGATTAATGGACGCAATTTGTTGCAAGCAATTGATCGTGCATCTTTATTAGCTCGAGAAGATCGGAATAATATCGTGCACTTCTCAACAGATGGTAGTCCACATGTGCAAATCTCTTCTAATTCACCGGACGTCGGAAATGTAGAAGAATTGGTAGAAGCCGTGCATATCGAAGGTGAACCTTTGAAAATCTCTTTCAGTGCGAAATATATGATGGATGCCTTGAAAGCAATTGATGGCCAAGATCTAAAGATTCATTTCACTGGCAGCATGCGCCCTTTCATCTTGAAGTCCATTGATAGCGAAGCCATTCTACAATTAATTTTACCGGTTAGAACGTTTTAATCTGTAACTTAAGAAAATATCTTGTAATAGGGTAGTCAACATGTTGGCTACCTTTTTACTTATTGCGAAAAGTTAGGTAAACTAGAGGGACAGAATATTTTATGAGGGATTGAATTAAAAATGGAGACAATACAGTTTAATACAGAATATATTACGCTAGGCCAATTATTGAAAATGACGAATGTTATTAGCTCAGGTGGAATGGCTAAATGGTATTTAGGTGAAAACATTGTTTACGTAAACGGCGAGCCAGAACAACGACGCGGTAAGAAATTATATGACGGAGATGTAGTAAATATTCCAGGTGCAGGAAAATTCAAACTGTCAGTGGATGAATCTGGACAGTCGGATGCATATTGATCGGCTTAAGTTAACGAACTATCGAAATTACGAATCTCTGGAATTAAAATTCTCTCCTACGATGAACGTATTGATCGGTGAAAATGCACAAGGAAAAACCAATGTCATGGAAGCTATTTACGTATTAGCAATGGCAAAATCCCACCGTACATCAAATGATCGTGAACTTATACGTTGGGAACAAGAGTGTGGTAAAATAGAAGGGGATGTCCAACGTAAATTTGGATACTTGCCGATAGAGCTGACAATTTCCAAAAAGGGAAAAAAGGCTAGAGTCAATCATTTGGAACAAAATCGTTTGAGTATGTATGTTGGTCAGATGAATGTAGTCATGTTCGCGCCTGAAGATTTGAATATCGTAAAGGGCAGCCCACAGCTGCGCAGGCGTTTTTTAGATATGGAAATTGGACAGATCTCAAGAGTCTATTTGCACGACTTGGTCAATTTCCAAAAGATATTAAAGCAACGCAATGCCTTGTTAAAAGCAAATCGAGGTAAATTGGATCTCCAGGATGTTATGTTCGATATTTACACGGAACAGTATATTCAAGTGGCAGTTCAAATTATTCGAAAACGCTTTTATTTTATGGAATTGCTACAAAAGTGGGCAAATCCGATTCATCAAGGAATTTCACGTGGTCTTGAAACACTGGAAGTTTCCTATGGGACTTTAAAAGACCTACATTCTGGGCAGACTGCTGAAGAGATGGAAACAATTTTTGCTGATCAGTTAAAGAATGTGCGAAGACGCGAATTAGAACGAGGGCTTACCCTGGTAGGTCCACATCGTGATGATTTGCAGTTTTTTGTCAATGGGTACGATATTCAGACGTACGGTTCACAGGGACAGCAACGGACGACCGCCCTTTCTTTGAAACTTGCGGAAATCGAACTAGTAAAACAAGAAGTGGGCGAAACGCCAATTTTATTGCTTGATGATGTGTTATCGGAATTGGATGATTACCGACAGTCACATTTGCTCAGTACGATGCAAGGACAAGTACAAACATTTGTAACAACAACCAATATCGCAGGAATTGATCATAATACGATCCAAGAAGCAGCTATTTTTGAAGTGCATGATGGATCCGTTTTACGTAGAGAATAAATGATTGTGGTTTGATAGTTTTGGAAAGGAAAGGTGAAAACCTTGGCAATGGAAGAAAAGGATATGCAGACAGCTTATGATGCAAGTCAGATACAAGTGTTGGAAGGCCTTGAAGCTGTCCGTAAACGCCCTGGTATGTATATTGGGACAACGAGTGCAAAAGGGCTTCATCATCTAGTATGGGAAATTGTCGACAATAGTATAGACGAAGCTCTCGCAGGTCATTGTGACCATATTGAAGTAACGATAGAGAAAGATAACTGGATCAAGGTATCCGATAATGGCCGTGGAATTCCAGTAGGCATTCAGGAATCAACAGGTAGACCAGCAGTTGAAGTCATCATGACTGTACTCCACGCAGGTGGTAAGTTCGGTGGCGGTGGATATAAAGTTTCCGGTGGTTTGCACGGCGTAGGATCTTCAGTCGTTAATGCATTGTCAGAGAAGACGGAAGTTTATGTTAAACTGGATAAAAAATTATATGCAATTGAGTTTTCTAGAGGTCCTGTCTCGAAGGAACTTGAAGTCATTGGTGAATCGGACGAAACCGGTACTACTATCCGTTTCAAAGCGGACTCTGAAATCTTTACCGAAACAACGGAGTACGAATACAGCATACTAGCAACACGTTTGCGTGAACTTGCTTACTTGAACCGTGGTTTGCGTATTGCCATTAGCGATGAACGTGGTGAAGAACCTGTATCTGAGTTGTTTCACTATGAAGGTGGAATTAAATCATACGTCCAGCATTTGAATGAAAATAAAGAGCCGATCTTTGAAGAACCAATTTACATTGAAGGCGAACGCGATGGTATTACTGTTGAAGTTGCTATGCAATACAACAGTGGCTATGGCGAAAATCTATTGTCATTTGCTAATAATATTCATACCTATGAAGGTGGAACACATGAGCAAGGTTTCAAAACTGCGTTAACTCGCGTCATTAACGACTATGCACGTAAAAATGGTTTATTGAAAGAATCAGAAGATAATTTGACTGGGGACGACGTGCGTGAAGGACTGACGGCTATCGTCTCAATTAAGCATCCTGATCCTCAATTTGAAGGTCAAACAAAAACGAAATTAGGTAACTCGGAAGTTAGCACAATTACAAATTCATTGTTTTCCGAAGCATTGCAACGTTTCTTAATTGAAAACCCAGTAGTAGCGCGTCAGGTAGTTGGCAAGAGTACGATGGCGGCAAGAGCGCGTATGGCTGCGAAAAATGCTCGTGAATTGACACGTCGCAAATCAGCGTTGGAAATCTCGAGTTTACCAGGGAAACTATCAGATTGTTCTTCAAGAGATCCAGCTATTAGTGAGTTGTATATTGTTGAGGGTGACTCTGCTGGAGGATCAGCGAAGAATGGTCGTGATCGTCACTTCCAAGCGATCTTGCCATTACGAGGAAAAATCCTCAATGTAGAAAAAGCACGTTTGGACCGGATTCTTGGAAATGCAGAGATTCGTATGATCATTACGGCACTCGGTACAGGAATCGGCCCCGAATTTAACTTAGATAAAGCTCGTTATCATAAGCTAGTCATCATGACCGATGCTGATGTTGATGGTGCTCATATTCGTACATTATTACTAACCTTTTTCTTCCGTTTCATGCGTCCACTAATTGAAGCAGGGTACGTATATATTGCACAGCCACCACTTTATCGTGTGCGCTCTGGAAAAAGAGAAGAGTATTGTTATGACGAAGAAGCGTTGCAGGAAATTATGAGCAGTATGCCTGCTTCACCAAAGCCCGATATTACACGATACAAAGGTTTGGGTGAGATGAATCCCGAGCAACTATGGGAAACCACAATGGACCCTGATAAACGAACATTTCTGCAGGTCCGTATGGATGATGCGGTAGAAGCAAATGAAACATTTGAAGAATTAATGGGTGATGAAGTAGAGCCACGCAGAAAGTTCATTGAAGATAATGCAGTTTACGTGCAAAATATTGATACTTGATGAATCGTAAACGGATTATATAGCAAAGACCGAACTTATAGATGTAAGTGGTGAAAGGAGCATGACAACATGGCAGATTTGCCAAAAGGCGGAGTGCAGGAAATAAATATTAATACAGAAATGAAGACCTCATTTCTAAACTATGCGATGAGCGTTATCGTTTCTCGTGCCCTTCCAGATGTTCGAGATGGTTTGAAGCCCGTACATCGCCGCATTTTGTATGCTATGCATGATTTGGGTATCACTGCGGAAAAACCGCATAAAAAGTCAGCCCGTATCGTAGGGGACGTTATCGGTAAGTATCACCCGCACGGCGACAGTGCAGTATATGACACGATGGTACGGATGGCTCAAGATTTTAGTTATCGCTACATGTTAGTAGATGGACATGGTAACTTTGGTTCTGTTGATGGTGACGGGGCTGCTGCAATGCGTTATACAGAGTCACGTATGTCCCGTATCGCAATGGAATTATTGCGTGATATCAATAAAAATACAATCGACTTCCAAGCAAACTATGACGAGCAGGAAAAAGAACCTGCCGTCTTGCCAGGTCGTTATCCGAACTTGTTGGTGAACGGTACATCAGGAATTGCTGTAGGTATGGCAACAAACATCCCACCCCATCACCTTGGTGAGACGATTGACGCTGTACTTGCTTTAGCAGAGAATAGCGCAATCACCACTGAAGAATTGATGGAAATCATTCCAGGCCCCGATTTCCCGACTGGCGGTATGATTCTTGGCCGTAGTGGTATTCGTCGTGCTTATGAAACAGGTCGAGGTTCATTGATCATCCGTGGAAGAGCTGAAATTGAGACGGCTGCAAACGGCCGAGAAACGATTATTGTCAATGAAATACCTTTCCAAGTAAATAAGGCGAAGTTAATCGAAAAAATTGCAGAGCTCGTACGCGATAAGAAGATTGATGGAATTACACACTTAGCAGACGAATCGGACCGTACAGGTATGCGTATTGTGATTGAAGTACGACGTGATGCTAATGCGAACGTATTATTGAACAATTTGTATAAACAGACTGCCTTGCAGACTAGTTTTGGGATCAATATGCTGGCACTGGTAGACAAGCAACCAAAAGTATTGTCATTGAAAGAAATTCTATACCATTACTTAGAACACCAAAAAGTAGTCATTCGCCGTCGTACACAATTCGATTTGAACAAAGCGGAAGACCGTGCACATATCTTGGAAGGATTACGTATAGCACTTGATCATATCGATCAGATCATTGCCTTAATCCGTGCATCTAAAACAACGGCTGAAGCGAAAGCGAACTTAATGGAGACATTCGAGTTGTCTGATCGCCAGTCTCAAGCAATTCTCGATATGCGTTTGCAACGTTTGACTGGACTGGAACGAGACAAAATTGAGTCCGAATACCAAGAGTTGCTGACACTTATTGCCGAATTGCGTGCAATTTTAGCGGATGAACTAAAATTAATTGAGATTATCCGTGAGGAATTGAGTGAAATTAAAGAACGTTTTGCTGACGAACGTCGAACAGAGATTATGCTCGGCGGTTCTGAAATGCTTGAAGATGAAGATTTAATTCCAGTGGAAAACTCCATTGTTACATTAACCCATCAAGGGTACATTAAACGTCTGCCAGCTAATACGTATCGCAGT
The DNA here is from genome assembly GCF_002743155.1 of Sporosarcina sp. P1. Classification (NCBI taxonomy): domain Bacteria; kingdom Bacillati; phylum Bacillota; class Bacilli; order Caryophanales; family Caryophanaceae; genus Sporosarcina; species Sporosarcina sp. P1. The sequence continues at coordinate 2,611 of NZ_PDYS01000002.1, read as the reverse complement.
CAGAAACGTGGCGGTCGTGGGATCCAAGGTATGGGCACAAATGAAGATGACTTTGTAGAGCACTTATTGAATACTTCCACACATGACACGATTTTACTGTTTACGAGCAGGGGCCGTGTATTCCGTAAAAAAGGCTATGAAGTTCCTGAATACAGTCGAACTGCCAAAGGATTGCCGATTATTAACTTACTTGACTTCGAAAAAGGTGAAAAGGTTACGGCAATGATCCCGATTGACGAGTTTACTGAGGATCATTACTTATTCTTCTCAACTAAACAAGGTGTTATTAAACGCACATCGATAATGGACTATGCCAATATTCGTGCGAACGGCTTGATTGCATTAGGATTGCGTGAAGATGATGAACTGATCTCCGTTAAATCAACTGATGGCAAGTCAGACATTGCGATCTGTACAAAACATGGCATGATGATTCGCTTTGATGAGGAAAGTATCCGCCCACTCGGCAGAACTGCTGCTGGTGTACGTGGTATCAGATTGCGTCAAGAAGATGAAGTAATTGGCATGGATATCGTAGAAGCAGGAGACGATATTCTGGTAGTTACTGAAAAAGGATACGGTAAACGCACACCTGAAAGTGAATACCGATCTCAATCACGCGGCGGTTATGGATTGAAAACAATGCATATGACAGATCGAAATGGTGCTATTGTAGCGATGAAGTCGGTTAACGGTGAAGAAGATTTGATGTTAATTACAATTCACGGCATCTTAATCCGTATGTCTATTGGCGATATTTCTATATTTGGCCGATCTACACAAGGTGTACGCCTCATTCGATTAGGTGATGAAGAACGTGTAGCAACGGTTGCAAAAGTAGAAAAGGATGACGACCTTGAAGATGAGATGGATGATAAGCTAGAAGATCATCTGGAAGTGACTGAAGAAGTACAATTAGACACAGACACAGACACAGATACAGATACAGACGTATAAAGAAAAGTTATTGAAGAGGCGTAATGCGTCACTTCAATAACTTTTTTTCTTTTGGTAGGAGAATTTACTCAGATAACTATCCATATAATTGAGAATATTATATGATAATAGATAGAGCGAAGAGGAAAATAGGTGAAAGCATTGGATGTTTACAAAGAGGTTAGTGATTTAAGACCAGGTAGTTTTCTAAAAGAGGATCTCTACGTTAATACAAGAAATCCAATTATGGTGAAGGGCACCAAATTAATGCTAGAGCATTTCGAAATTCTCCATTCCTTTGATATTACGCGTGTACTGGTCGAGTCAAAGGCACTTGGTAATACAGAACAAGGACCAATAGAGCAAATAACAGAAGTAAAATTAACTCCAGAGGTAGAAAAGCTAATGAACCAAAGTGCCCCCCTGAAATCAAGATCTTTGGAGGCGCTATATGATGAAGCAATAGAATTATACAGAAAAGAATTTATTGGTTATAGATCAGGAAAAAAATTGGATGTTGCGGCAGTGCGTACAATTGTTTTACCTTTGATTCAAGCATTTTTAGAGAATAAGGAATATGTCAAAGGACTTAATGAGTTTTCTACATTACAAAACTATCGTGCACATCACTCCATCAGTGTAGGCATCCTAGCAGCCTTGATAAGTGATGCAATGGGATATCCAAGAGGGCAAGTGCTTCAAATTGGAATAGCAGGAGTATTAGCGGACAGCGGTATGGCGAAAATCGATGAGAAGATTATCGATAAAGTGGCCTTCTTAACGAGTGAAGAGCTAAGTGAAGTGAAAAAACATGTCATTCACAGTTTTCAAATGGTAAATGACTCTCCATTGGTACGTCAGGAAATGAAAGTAGCAATCTTGCAGCATCATGAGCGCTTTGATGGTAGTGGTTATCCAAGAGGACTAAAAGGACAGGAGATAACGGAAATCTCTCAAATACTCACAGTTGCGGACGTGTATCACGCTATGGTATCTGAAAGACCATACAGACAGAAGGAAAGTTCTTTTAAAGTAATCGAGTTAATGAGGGAAGAGGAGTTTGGAAAATTTGATATGAAGGTAATTGAAGTACTTCATGAACTGATCAACAAGCTATCTATTGGAACGAAAGTGAAACTGACAACTGACGAGATAGCAGAAGTCATTTACTTGCATCGTGATTTTCCCCTGCGTCCTATAGTTAAGATTTTGGATACAGGCACACATACTGATCTTTCATCTAATAGAAAAATCTCTATTGTTAAGACCTTTTAATATAATAATTTCATGAACGATATGAAAAAAAAAGAAAATTTAGCGGATATGGAACTATTACATTGCAATCATGTAGTAATTTCATATCCGTGTATTGTTGTAGGTACGGGGTTTTTAATATTTATTTAAAAGAATTGATAAAAAGACTTGCATTCCCATAAACGCGGTGGTATATTTATAAGCGTCGCATCAAGCAGTTGCGAAAACATCAAACTTAACAAGAAAAACTTTTTAAGTAAAAGTGTTGACAACAAAATGATGAGATGTTAATATTAGAAAGTTGCCTCTTACGAGAGACCAACCGAATGAACCTTGAAAACTGAACAGCAAAACGTTAACGAAATACAGTTGGTGCATCTAACGATGACACAAACAAAATGAGTATCTTAATTGATGCCAG